>NZ_JBYCZS010000015.1:0-144112 GCF_057586355.1 Caulobacter sp. SRI_008 | reverse complement strand
GGCCGGCTGCTACGTGCCGGGCGGCAAGTATCCGCTGCTGGCCTCGGCCCACATGTCGGTGCTGACGGCCAAGGTGGCCGGCGTGCCGCGCGTCGTCACCTGCGCCCCGCCATTCGGCGGCAAGCCGGCCCCGGCCATCGTCGCCGCCCAGGCCATGGCCGGCGCCGACGAGATCTACACCCTGGGCGGCGTGCAGGCCGTGGCCGCCATGGCCCTGGGCACGCAGACCATCGCGCCGGTGGACATGCTGGTCGGTCCCGGCAACGCCTATGTCGCCGAGGCCAAGCGCCAGCTGTTCGGCCGGGTCGGCATCGACCTCTTCGCCGGCCCCACCGAGACCCTGGTGATCGCCGACGACACCGTCGACGGCGAGCTCTGCGCCACCGACCTCCTGGGCCAGGCCGAGCACGGCCCCGACAGCCCGGCCATCCTGCTGACCACGTCGCGCAAGCTGGCCGAAGACACCATCGCCTGGGTCGAGAAGTTGCTCGAGATCCTGCCCACCGCCGCCATCGCCCGCCGGGCCTGGGAGAGTTTTGGCCAGGTGATCCTCGCCGACAGCGACGATGAGATGGTCGAGATCGCCGACAAAATCGCCTCCGAGCACGTGCAGGTGATGACCCGCGACCCGGACTATTTCCTCAAGCACATGACCAACTACGGGGCGCTGTTCCTGGGCCCGCGCACCAATGTCTCGTTCGGCGACAAGGTGATCGGCACCAACCACACCCTGCCGACCAAGCTGGCGGCCCGCTACACGGGCGGCCTCTGGGTGGGCAAGTTCATCAAGACCTGCACCTACCAGAAGGTGCTGACCGACGAGGCTTCGGCGCTGGTCGGCGAGTACTGCTCGCGGCTGTGCGCTCTGGAAGGCTTCGCCGGCCATGGCGAGCAGGCCAACATCCGCGTGCGCCGCTACGGCCATCGCGAGGTGCCCTATGCCGGCGCGGCCTCGCCCGTGCTGGCGGCGGAATAGGGGCGATGGAGCTGCCCCCTCTTGTGTTGCCAAGCACGCCGTCGTTCCGGCTGGACGGCCGCCGGGCCCTGGTCACCGGGGCGGGGCGAGGCATCGGCCTGGCCGCCGCCGCGGCCCTGGCCGACGCCGGCGCGGCCGTCACCCTGGTCGCCCGCTCGGCCGGCGAAATCGAGGCGGCGGCCCAGGCCATCCGCGAGCAGGGCGGGGCCGCCGAGGCTCTGGTGCTGGACGTCGGCGACGTCGAGGCCGTTCGCACGGCGCTCGCTAGCCGTCCGGCCTTCGACATCCTGGTCAACAACGCCGGCACCAACCGCCCCAAGCCGTTCACGGAGGTCACGGTCGAGGACTACGACGCCGTGCTCGATCTGAACCTGAAGGCCGCCTTCTTCGTCGCCCAAGCCGCCGCCCAGCGGATGGTGGAGGCGGGGGGCAAGGGCTCGATCATCCACATGACCTCGCAGATGGGTCATGTCGGCGGTCCCAACCGCACGCTCTACTGCGCCAGCAAGTGGGCGCTGGAGGGCCTCTCCAAGGCCATGGCCCTGGACCTGGCCCCGCACGGCATCCGCGTCAACACCATCGCCCCCACCTTCATCGAGACCCCGCTGACGAGGCCGTTCTTCGAGGACCAGGCGTTCCTGGCCAGCGTGCTCGCCAAGATCAAGCTCGGGCGCCTGGGCCAGGTCGAGGACCTGATGGGCGCCATCGTCTTCCTCGCCTCCGACGCCTCCGCCCTGATGACCGGCTCCTCGCTGGTGGTCGATGGCGGCTGGACCGCAGATTGAGTTCAAGGATCACCGCATGAAGCTCGCCACCCTGAAGTCCGACACTTTCGACGGTCGCCTGGTCATCGTCTCCCGCGACCTGAAGACGGCCGTCTTCGCGCAGGCCGCGCCGACCCTGCAGGCGGCGCTGGACCGTTGGGACGCGCTGGCGCCGGCGCTCCAGGCCCAGTCCGACGTCCTCAACGCCGGGACCGCGCAGGACGCCTTCGCCTTCGATCCGCACGAGGCCCTGTCGCCGCTGCCGCGCGCCTATCAGTGGCTGGACGGATCGTCTTTCCTGGCTCACGGCCGGCTGCTGGACAAGGCGTTCGGCATCCCGCCGATCCCCCAGGCCGACGTCGTGCCGATCATGTACCAGGGCGGCTCCGACGCCTTCCTGGCCCCGATGCAGGACGCGCCCTTCGTCGACGAGGCCGACGGCATCGACTTCGAGGCCGAATACGCGGTCGTCACCGGCGACGTCCCGATCGGCGCGACCGACGAGGAGGCGCAAGGGGCGGTTCGCCTCGTGCTGCTGGCCAACGACTGGAGCCTGCGGACGCTCCAACGCTTCGAGATGATGCGCGGCTTTGGCCCCATCCACGCCAAGCCCGCCACCGCCTTCGCGCCGGTCGCGGTGACGCCCGATGAGCTAGGCCCCGCCTGGGCCAACGGCCGGGTGGAGCTGCCGGTGCAGGTGGCCTGGAACGGCCAAGCCTTCGGCCGGCCCAGCGGCGCGGCCATGGACTTCACCTACGCCAAGCTCATCGTCCACGCCGCCCGCACCCGCGCCTTGAAGGCCGGGACCATCGTCGGCTTTGGCACCGTCTCGGAGGGCGCGCCCGACAAGGTCGGCTCGGCCTGCATCGCCGAGCGACGCGGCTGGGAAGTGATCCAGCACGGCGAGCCGAAGACCGGCTTCATGCGCTTTGGCGACACCGTCCGCATCGAGGTGCTGGACGAAGCCGGCGCTTCGGTGTTCGGAGCGATCGAGCAGAAGGCGGTCCAGGCAAGAGCCTGAGAGCCGTCCCCAATAACGATAAGCGCGACAAGAAGCGTAAAAAGGGTCGAGGAAATGGTCGGCAAGGTTCTGGTGATCGGCGGCGGCATCGCCGGCATGTCGGCGGCGATCCTGCTGCGGCGGAGCGGGGCGGCGGTCGATCTGGTCGAGATGGATCCGGCCTGGCGCGTCTACGGCGCCGGCATCACCATCACCGGGCCGACCTTGCGGGCCCTGCGCGCCGTGGGCGTGCTCGACGCGGTGCTGGCCCAGGGCGCGGCCTGGAGCGGCGGCACGGTCTTTTCCAAGACCGGAGAGTTCATCGCCGACCTTTCGACCACGCCGGTCGAGGAGGGCATCCCCGCCACAGGCGGCGTCATGCGGCCGGTGCTGCACGCGGTGCTGTCGGAGACGACCCGCCAGGTCGGGGTCGATGTCCGGCTCGGCGTCACGGTCGAGGCCCTGCATCCGGCGGGCGAGGCCGTCGAGGTCGCCACCAGCGACGGCGAGCAACGGACCTACGACCTCGTCATCGGCGCCGACGGCATCTTCTCGGCCACTCGCAAGGCGATCTTCCCCGAAGCTCCGGAGCCGCGCTTCACCGGCCAGGCCTGTTGGCGCCTGCTGGCCGAGCGTCCGCCGGGCTTCGACCGCTCGCACTTCTACATGGGCGGCGACCGCAAGATCGGCTTCAACCCCGTCTCGCCCACCCACGTGTACATGTTCCTGCTGGAGCATACGCCCGACGATCCGTGGATCGACCTGGCCGACCAGCCGGCGCGGCTGCACGCCCTGATGGAGGGTTTCGGCGGCATCGTTCCAGGCATTCGCGAAGGGGTGCTGGCTAACCCGACCATCAACTACCGGCCGCTGAAGATCCTGCTGCAGCCGCCGCCTTGGAATGTCGGCAGGGTGGTGCTGATCGGCGACGCCGTCCACGCCACCACCCCCCACCTGGCCTCCGGCGCCGGCATGGCGGTCGAGGACGCCGTGGTCCTGGCCGAAGAACTGGCGCGCGGCGGCGAGGTCGAGGCCGCGCTCGAACGCTTCACCGGCCGCCGCTTCGACCGCTGCCGGATGGTGGTGGAGAACTCCGTCCGCCTGGGCGAACTGGAGATGACTGGCGGTTCGCCGCAGGAGCACAACACCCTGATGGCGGCCTCGATCACGGCCCTGCGCCAGGCCATCTGACCCTTTTCCCGCGTCGTCTCCGACCTGGCCCGCCCGGCGATCCCGCCGGGCGGGCGCTTCTTTTGGAGCGTCCCGCGAGGCCCGGCCGCCGCGATACCTCCAATCCGAACAATGGATTTCTCGCCGCCTCGCCCGGGTGGTCTGTTCGCAAGGAGAACAAGAAGCCAGCGGGGAGGACGGCAAGGCGCAGGGCGCCGCGTCCGGACCCGTTCACGGAGTAGGGCATGGCGATTCTGGGTGTCGAGAGCGCGATTTTCGGCGTGGACGATCTTGAGCTCTGTACGCGGTTCTGGACCGACTTTGGCCTGACGCCGCTGTCGCGGACCGACGACGAGAGCGTGTTCGAGGTGGCCAGCGGGTCGAAGATCGTGGTCCGCCGCCGCGGCGACCCGCGCTCGCCCGCGACCTATGCCGGCAAGGTCGGCATGCAGGAGACCATCTGGGGCGTGGACACCCAGGAGTCCTTCGACGCCCTGGTCGCAGACCTGTCGCGCGACCGCGAGATCAGCTTCGACGCCGACGGCGCGGCCCACTTCTTCTGCGATGACGGCATGCCGATCGGCCTGAAGGTCTGGAACAAACGCCAGGTCGTCTCGCAGCCGGACGCGGTCAACGCGCCGGGGAACATCCAGCGCCTGAACCTGCACCGCAAATGGCGTCGGCGCTGCCTGCCCAAGACCATCAACCACGTGGTCTTCTTCGTGCACGACTACGTGGCCAGCCTGGAGTTCTTCATCGAACGCCTGGGCTTCCGCTACACCGACCATTCGCGCGGCGCCGGGGCCTTCGCCCGCGCCGACGGCACCCACGAGCACCACAGCATCTTCTTCGTCTCGACGGCCCTGCCGGTGGCCCCCGACGATCCGGGCTTCATGCACATCGCCTTCGGCCTGGAAGACATCGACGAGCTGATGCTCGGCGTGAACCAGATGCAGCAGAAGGGCTGGACCAACACCAGCCAGAACAGCTCCGGCGGCCTGTCGCGCCACCGCATCTCGTCGGCCATCTACTACTACTTCGACAACCCGAACGGCGGCGAGGCCGAGTACCACGTCGACACCGACTATCTCGACGACAACTGGGTTCCGCGGGTCTGGGACTGGAAGTTCGGCTCGCTACTGTGGGCCACCAGGACACCCAGCTTCTGGGAGGGCGAGGTCGCCTGGGACATGCAGTTCGACGCCGACCGTCGCTCGCTCGAGCCTTTCCGACGCCCCGGGGGCGTCGGCGACAAAAACGGAAATCTTCCGGACAAGCTCGACACGCTAACTGAGGAAGACGAGCACGCGATCTAAAGCGCGACAGCCTGTGCCGACAACGGTTCCGGCGACTGTCGCGCTCCAGAGAACAAAGACGGGCTCGCGACAAAAGACATTAGAGAGGGACAGTCAGTGACCACGTCTTCCGCCCCAGCCGCCCGGCGGGCCGGGCCCGTCCAGGGCCTCAGCCTGCTTCTGCCCGTGACGCTTTCGGTGATGGGGGCGCTGCTGGTGGCCCCGATCATCCCGCAGCTGATGCAGGCCTTCGCCCATGTGCCGGGCATCGAGTTCCTGGCGCCGATGGTGGTCACCATGCCCTCGCTGTGCATCGCCCTGTTCTCGCCGCTGGCGGGGATGCTGGGCGACTCGGTGGGCCGTCGCCGGCTGCTGATCTGGTCGATGGCGATCTACGCCGCCTTCGGCGTCGCCCCGTTCTTCCTGCGCGACCTCTGGGCGATCCTGGCCACCCGCGTGGTAGTGGGGATCATGGAGGCCGTGGTCATGACCCTGTCGACCACCCTGATCGCCGACCTCTTCCGGGGCGAGACCCGCGACCGCTGGTTGGCCGCCCAGGCGGGCACCGCCTCGGTCTCGGCCGTGCTGTTCCTGATGATCGGCGGCGCGGCCGGCCGTTTCGGCTGGCACGGGCCGTTCCTGGTCTATCTGTTCCCGCTGGTGCTGATGGTCGGCGTGATCGCCTTCACCTGGGAGCCTTCGCGGCAGGAGGCGGCCGGCGAGGGGGATGGCGAGGAGGCCCAGCGCCCGTCGCTCAGCTGGGCGGGCTTCCCGTGGAAGTTCATGCTCGGCGTCTGCGCCGTCACTCTGTTCGCGGCCACCATGTTCTACACCGTGCAGATCCAGCTCAGCACGGCGCTGTTCGCGCTGGGCGTGAAGGATCCGGCCCGCATCGGCCTGCTGACCGCCATCGCCAGCCTGGCCGTGCCGCTGGGCACCCTGTCGTTCTGGATCCTGTCGCCGCGCCTGCCGCTGCGGGGTCTGATGCTGCTGGAGTTCGCCCTGCTGGGCGTCGGCTTCATCCTGATGTCCCACGCGTCCAACGAGACTACTTTCGTGGCCGCCTCGGCCCTCAACCAGATCGGCGGCGGCATGATCCTGCCGACCATGCTGACCTGGGCCACGCGCGGGCTGCCGTTCGCTGTGCGAGCGCGCGGCATGGGCGTGTGGCAATCGACCTTCGCCCTGGGGCAGTTTGTCTGCGGCCTCTTGGTGCCGCTGATCGGCAAGTCGGTGGGCGGCATCCTGCCGACCTTCCAGGTGATTGGGGCGGCCAGCCTCGTCGCCGCCGTCCTGACCCTGATCGCCATGCTGGCGGCCAAGGGCGGCAAGCCGCAATCCATCGCCCAGGTGAGCCTCTGATGAGCCAGTTCAAGTACGGCTTCCACCATGGGGGCGTCAGCGTCCCCGACCTCGACGCCGCCGTCGAATGGTACGACCGCGTCCTCGGCTTCAAGGTCGAGCGTCGGTTCCCGATCCCGACCATCCCCGCCCAGGTGGCGATGATCGCCAACGGCGACCTGCGGATCGAGCTGTTCGAGGTGCCGAACGCCGCGCCGCTGCCCGAAGACCGCCGCATCCCAGACCGCGACGTCCACACCCACGGCAACAAGCACGTGGCCTTCGTCGCCAACGACGTCGTCGCCCTGTCGGAGGAGCTGAAAGGGCGCGGGGCCGACATCGTCTGGGTCAAGACCATGCCGCACGGCTCGGCCTGCTTCATCCGCGACCTGGCCGGCAACCTGATCGAGTTCGTGGAGGGGCCGATCCCCGCCGGGGAAGCCGGGAGCCTCTGAGCGCATGAGTACGCTTCTTTCCAACCGCCTGGCCGGCAAGGTCGCGGTCGTCACCGGCACGGGCGCCGGCATCGGCAAGGGCGTTGGCCTGATGTTCGCCCGCCACGGCGCGCGCGTCATTGGCTGCGACATCGACGCGGCCGCCGCGCAGGCCACGGCTGAGGAGGCCAAGGCCGAGGGCCTGGCCTTCGACAGCCTGCACCCCTGCGACCTCACGACCGAGGCCGGCGCCCAGGCCCTGATCGACAAGGCCGTGGCCCTGCACGGCGGGATCGACATCCTGGTCAACGCCGCCGCGATGGGCATCTTCGCCTTCATCGACGACATGACCTACGCCGACTGGCGCAGGACCATGACCGGCGAGCTCGACATCGTCTTCCTGGCCTGCAAGGCGGCCTGGCCGCATCTGGTGGCGCGGGGCGGCGGCTCGATCGTCAACTTCGCCTCGGCCAACGCCCGTCAGGCCCTGCAGGGCTCGGGCGCCCTGGCCCACTGCGCCGGCAAGGGCGGGGTGCTGGCCATGACCCGCCAGCTGGCGATGGAGGGCGGACCGCACAGGATCCGCGCCAACACCATCTCGCCGGGCCTGATCGTCACGGCGGCCACCGCGCCGGTCGTCGCCGACCCGGCCTTCGAGGCCGAAGTCCTTCGCAAGAAGATGATCAAGCGCCTGGGCCAGCCCGAGGACGTCGCCTGGCTGGCGACCTTTCTGGCGTCGGACGAGTCCAGCTGGATCACCGGCGCCGACCACGCCATCGACGGCGGCGCGACGGCCTGGTGAGGGCCTGACGAGACCCGGCGCGACGTTCATCCGTCGCGCCGATGGCGCCTATCCGAAGCAACGTTTTGTCGCCGAACGATGGTCGTCATAGCCTTTGCAGACAAAGGGATAGGCCGCCTCGCACCGCGCGTCAGACGCGGGCGGCGGCCGCAAGGAAACAAGGGGAATGCAGATGCGAGTCAGCTTGCTGACGTCGGTCGCCATGCTCGCCGCGCTGAGCGCGGGCGCGGCCATGGCCCAGGACCAGAAGTCCGCCGATACTGTCGAGCTGGGCGAGGTGGTCGTCACCGCCCAGCACAAGAACGAGACCATCCAGAAGGCGGCGGTGAACGTCACCGCGCTCGGGGCCGAGCAGCTGGAGCGCGCCTCCGTCGTCCAGGCCCAGGACCTCAACCGCGTCGCCCCCGGCATCCAGATCAGCCAGGGCGGTCCCTCGACCCAGATCTACATCCGCGGGGCCGGCACCTACGGCACCAACATGTACGCCGACCCGGCCGTGGCCTTCAACGTGGACGGCGTCTACATTGGCCGCCTGCCGGCCACCGAGGGCGTGTTCTACGACCTCGAGCGGGTCGAGGTGCTGAAGGGCCCGCAAGGCACCCTCTACGGCCGCAACGCCACCGGCGGCGCCGTCAACATCATCACCGCCAAGCCGAAGTTCGACTTCGGGGCAGGGGGCTCGCTGGAGGTCGGCGACTACAATCTGCGCCGGGCCGACGCCTATCTGAACGTGCCGGTCAGCGACACCTTCGCCCTGCGCATCGCCGGCCAGAGCGTGCGGCGCGACGGCTACCTGTCGGACGGCTACGACGACGCCAATGTCGATGCTGTCCGCGTGAAGGCCCTCTGGGCGCCGACCGACGACGTCTCGCTGCTGCTGGGCGCCAGCTACGCCCAGATCGGCGGCAAGGGGCCGGGCGCGGTGCCTGTGCCGCTGGTCGATCCCGACAATCCGTGGACGGGTCCCAGCACGGCGGCGGCCAACGCCTACCTGCTGTCCAACACCGGTCCGCCCTCGGCCCTGATCGCCTCGATCGGCTCGGACGGCTATGTGAACAACAAATTCTACGCCTTCGGCGGCGAGCTGAACTGGCGCCTGGGTTTCGCCGACCTGACGGTGATCGCCAACCAGACCCGCCAGGACGCCGACTACGTCACCTATCGCCCCGGCTTCTACTTCTCGCCCAACGACCACCAGATCCAGCGCTCGCTGGAAGCGCGCCTGTCGGGCGAGGCGGGCAAGCTGAAGTGGGTCACCGGCCTCTACGCCTACAAGGAAGACCAGCGCACCGACTTCACGGTCAACCAGGGCGCCTTCAACAAGAACCGCGTCGTGCTCGACAGCCTGACCGACGCCTCCTACGCCGCCTTCGGCCAGGGCACCTACAGCGTCACCGACGCCTTCCGCCTGACAGCCGGCCTGCGCTACACCCAAGAGACCAAGACGCAGCACGGAACGCTCGCCGTCGGCGGGGTGTCCAGCTCCAGCGTCGCCAACTCCACCTACTGCTCGGCGACCAACCAGGGCACGTTCTCGACGACCTATGTCTACGAGGGCGACACGACGGCGACCGACACCTGCATCTTCCCGGTGGCCGGCGACAAGACCTGGCGCTCGACCGACTGGAAGCTGGGTTTCGAGTACGACGTCGCCAGGGACTCGCTGCTCTACGGATCGGTCAGCACGGCCACCAAGGCCGGCGGCTTCTGGGCCGCGCTGGCGCCCAACACCTACGAGCCCGAGAAGCTGACGGCCTACGCGGTGGGCTCCAAGAACCGGTTCCTCGACCGCCGCCTGCAGGTCAACGCCGAGGTCTTCTACTGGGACTACAAGGACCACCAGGAAAGCCACCTGGGGCCGATCGTCAATCCGCCCGCCGGCTTCACCAACATCACCGAGAACTCGGGCAAGGCCGAGATCTACGGCGTCGATCTGGACACCCAGTTCAAGCTGACCGCCCGCGACCTGCTGACCGCCAACGTCCAGTACCTGCACGCGACCTACAAGGAGTTCAGCTACACCCGCTCGGCCTCGCTGCCGGCGGCGATCACCAGCTGCGCCACCACTACCCAGACCTCGGGCGATTACACGCTGGACTGCTCGGGCAAGCGCATGCCGCGTACGCCCGAATGGCTGGTGAACCTGGGCTACGAGCACCGCTTCGACCTGCCGAATGGCGGCTCGATCACGCCTTCGGCCCACACCACCTGGTCGGCGGCCTACTGGCTGGCGATCGACTACGTGCCCAACGAGCGACAGCCGTCCTACTGGATGCACGACCTCGACGTCACCTACGCCGCGCCCGGCGGCAAGTGGTCGCTGGCGGGCTACGTGCACAACGTCGGCAACGAGGCGGTCTTCACCGACGCCTACCTGCAGCCGTTCACGACGGGAATCTCCTACAGCGTCCTGCGCGCCCCGCGCACCTGGGGCGTGCGGCTGTCGGCCAAGTACTGATCGCTCTCGATCGAACTTGCCGGGACGCGTCGGGGGGGGGGCGGCGCGTCCCTTTTTCTTTGGCCCCGCAGCTATCGGCGCCGCCGATGGCGGCCATGGGCACAAGCGCTTTTTCCGTTTCCGCCGGCCCGCTTAAGACCGCTGGAAAGCACCAGGAGACCCTCAGGATGTTCGAGTACTTCCCCGGCAACTACGTCTGGAACCTGTCGGTCTGCATCGCCCTGGAATCCGGCGGCCAGGTCGGCGAGGTCGACGCCATGTGCCGCCCGATCCGCGAGGCGGCCACGCGCGGCGGGGACGCGGGCACGGTCGAGTTCATGGAAAGCTGGGCGGCCATGGCCGACACCCTGTGGGATCTGGCCCAAGAGGATCTGGCCGCCGGCCGCCGCCTGTCGGCCGGCCCCAAGCTGCTGCGCGCGGCCCTCTACTACTTCACCGCCGAGCGCATGCAGAGCCGGGGCTCGGTGCGCCGCGTCGCCACCTACGCCCGGGCGCTGGAGGCTTTTTCGCTGGGCTGCGAGCACGGCCGCCAGAACTGCCGCCGGGTCGAGATCCCCTATGAGGGCGGCGTGATCGCCGGCCTGTTCGTCCAGGCGCAAGGCGTCGACGGTCCCGCGCCGTGCCTGGTGCAGGTCAACGGCCTCGACAGCGTCAAGGAGCTGCTGTTCCTCAACCGCGAACCCGACGCCCTGGCCGCGCGCGGCGTCTCCTCGCTGATCATCGACCAGCCGGGCACGGGCGAGGCCCTGCGCCTGCACGACCTCAAGGCCGTCTTCGACACCGAGCGCTGGGCCTCCAAGGTGGTCGACTGGCTGGACACCGTTCCCGAGGTCGATCCCAAGCGCATCGGCATGCACGGCGTGTCGCTCGGCGGCTACTACGCCCCGCGCGCGGTGGCCTTCGAGCCGAGGTTCGCGCTCGGCGTCGTCTGGGGCGCCAACCACAATTGGGGCGAGATGCAGAAGCGCCGCCTGGCCCGCGAAGGCGACATGCCCGTGCCGCACTACTGGGAGCACGTGCGCTGGGTCTGGGGCGGCGAGACCGTCGACGACTTCATGGCCATCGCCGAGCAGGTCACCCTGAACGGGGTGATGGAGAAGATCGCCGTGCCGTTCCTTGTCACCCACGGCGAGAACGACCGCCAGATCCCGCTGGAATATGCCCACCAGAGCTACGACCAGCTGACGGCTAGTCCCAAGCGCGAGCTGAAGATCTTCGGCGCCCGAGAGCAGGGCGTCGAGCACTCCAGCCTCGACAACGTCGCCAACGCCCGCGACTGGATCGCCGACTGGGTGGCCGAGACGTTCGCGGCGATGAAATAGCGTTCTTGCCCTCTCCCCTTGCGGGAGAGGGTGGCCCCGCGGAGCGGGGTCGGGTGAGGGGTCTCTCAAACCTCAAAACCGCGACGGCGGTCGTGCCGGGCGAGGCGTCTCATGTCTGAGAGACCCCTCATCCGTCATCCTTCGGATGACGCCTTCCCCCGCAAGGGGAGAAGGAGCTATTCCTCCGCTTCGTCAAACCGCACCCGCGCCGCGCGGATCGCCGCGTTGTGGGCGCGCACCCAGTCCATCAGCCGTTCGACCTCGGCCAGCAGGCCTTCGCCCAGCGGCGTGATCGCGTAGTCCACGCGCGGCGGCACGGTCGGGGTGATGGTGCGGCCGATCAGGCCGTCGCGCTCCAGGCTTCGCAGGCGCAGGGTCAGCATGCGCTGAGAGATCGCGCCTTCCCAAGACAGCACGCCCACCAGCCGCCGCAGCGTCGCGTGGCGGAAGGTCCCGCCGCGCAGGATCAGCAGCAGCAACAGGCTCCAGCGGTCGCCGACCCGGGCGAACACTTCGCGCATGGGATCGCTGCGGTCGCCGCCGTTGCGCGCCTGGTCGGCGGCGAGATCCGCCAGCGGCCGGATCGCCGCCACCAGGGCATCGCCCTTGAAATCGACCTTCAGGATACGGCCGATCTCGGCCTGGACGGCGTCCAGGGCGCGCGGCGGCTGTTGGGCGTCCATGCGGCGAATCCTCCCGAGGATGGGAACAATAATGTGCCGTCTTACGGCGAAAAACGCCTCGCCCTATCCCTCCTTCGACGCCCGCGCAGACGGGCTCGATCAGAGGAGGAGGCAAGCCTTGGGCTCCCTTGCGGACAAGACCGCCATCATCACCGGTGCGGGGGGCGGCATAGGCCTGGCCACCGCGCTGCTGCTGGCCGAGCGCGGCGCGCGCGTCGCCGTCGCCGATCTTCGCCTGGAGGCCGCCGACGCCACGGCGCAGGCCGTGCGCGACGCCGGCGGCGAGGCCATCGCCTTCCAGGCCGACCTCGGCGTCGAGGCCGACGGGATCGCCCTCGTCGAGGCTACCCTGGCCGCCTTCGGCCGCATCGACATCCTGCACAACAACGCCGCCGACCTCGCCCCCGAAATGAGCCCGGGCTTCGACGGCGATGTCGAGACCACCTCGACCGAGGTCTGGACACGGGCGCTGCTGGTCAACGTCCGGGGCACCGCCCTGATGTGCAAGGCCGTGATCCCGCACATGGTCGCGGCCGGCGGCGGTTCGATCGTCAACACCGCTTCGAACCTTGGCCTGCAGGGCAACATCGTCCAGGTCGCCTACGGGGCCTCCAAGGCCGCCGTGCTGCAGCTGACCCGCTCGATCGCCGCTTCGCACGGCCGCAGGGGCATCCGCTGCAACGCCGTCTCGCCGGGCCTGACCCTGACGCCGGCCGTCGCCGCCCACATCCCCGACAGTCATCGCCAGGCCGTCGAGGCCGAGACCCTGACCCCGTACCTGGGCGAGGCGCGCGACATCGCCGCCGCCGTCGCCTTCCTGGCCTCCGACGAGGCCCGCTACGTCACCGGCCACAACCTCGTCGTCGACGGCGGCACCGCCATCCACGTGCCCGGCTTCGAACGCCTCCAGAGCCTCTGGGCCTAAGGAACCATCAAATGAGCAAGACTTACGACGTCGTCGTCATGGGCGCGGGCCACAACGGCCTGACGACCGCCGCCTACCTGGCCAAGGCCGGCAAGAAGGTGCTGATCCTCGAACGCCAGCCGTTCCCCGGCGGCGGGGTGGTGACGCGGGAGATCAACTCGCCCGGCTACCGCCACGACCTGCACTCGTCCTGCCACATCATGATCCAGGGCAACCCGCTGCTGACCAACGACGAGCTGGGCCTCTTCAGCAAGTTCGGCCTGAAGTACAACTACTCGGACGTGCCCTACGCCAGCATCTTCCACGACCAGGAGACGCTGATCACCTACAAGGACCTCGATCGGTCCTGCCAGCAGATCGCCCGCTATTCCGAGAAGGACGCCGAGACCTATCGCGCCTTCGCCCTGCGCAGCATGCAGATGCTGCCCATGTTCGTGTCGGGGCTGTATGCCCCGCCGTTCCCAATGGGCGCCTTCATCGCCATGCTCGACCAGAGCGAGGAAGGGCGCGAGATGCTCGACGCCATGAGCCGCAGCTCGCTCGACATCATCGACAACGCCTTCGAGAACGACCGGGTCAAGATCCACCTGCTGAAGCTGGTGACCGAGAACCTGCAGCTGCCCGACGAGCTGGGCACCGGCATGGGCATCTATCTGATGCCGGGCATCATCCACACCTACGGCGTCTCCCAGCCGGTGGGGGGCAGCGGCGGCCTGACCGACGCGCTGGTGCGCTGCCTCGAGCACTACGGCGCCGAGATCCGCTGCGAGGCCGAGGTCTCGCGCGTCATCGTCTCGGGCGGCAAGGCGACGGGCCTGGAGCTTGCCGACGGCGAGCAGGTCTTCGCCAAGGACGGCGTCATCGGCGCCATTCATCCCCACCGCCTGCGCCAGTTCGTCGAGGGCGTGGCCGAACCCGTCCTCAAGCGCGCCGAGCGGGTCAACACCTCGACCTTCAGCCTGTTCGTCAGCCACTACGACCTGAAGAAGCAGTCGACCCTCTACGCCGGTCCCGAGGTGCAGACGGCGACCATGCTGGAGTATTTCACCTTCGACCGGCTGGACGACCTGCTTGACGACTTCGACGCCCTGCGCCGCCGTCGCCTGCCGGCCCGGCCGCTGACCGGCGGCGGCGACGAGACCCACGCCGACCCAAGCCGCGCCCCGCCCGGCGGCGGCATCTGGCACGCCATCACCATGTCGCCCTACGACCTGGCCGACGGCGGCCCTTCGCGCTGGGACGAGATCAAGGACGAGGTGGCGGCCAAGAACCTCAGCTTCTACCAGAAGTTCACGCCCAGCCTGACGGCCGACAACATTATCGCCGCCACCCACTGGTCGCCGCTCGACATGGAGCGCAGCTCGCCCAACAGCTTCGTCAACGGCGACATGCATGGCGCAGCGCCCTTCATGTACCAGACCGTCGCCCACCGCCCGACGCCGGACCTGGGCAACTACACCGTCCCGGGCGTCGATCGGCTCTATCTGGTCGGGCCGTTCCAGCATCCGGGCGGCGGCGTCTACGGCGCGGGCCGGGCCACGGCGATCAAGATGTTCGACGACCTCGCCATCGACTTCGACAAGACCGTGAGCCGGTGAGCGCCATGAAGATCTACGACGCGACCAACAAGGAGCTGATGGCCGTCTCCTCGATCGCCCGCGACGGCGACGACCTGGTCATAAAGGGCAAGATCTTCGGCGCCATGCCGATGACCGCCAAGCTGCGGCCGGAAGAGGCGAGGGCGGCCCTGAAGCTGCTCGACGCCAAGACGGTGTTCTTCCTGCTGACCCTGCTGTTCCGCAAGTCCAGCAAGGCCTGAGACGGGGTGATGGGGAGGGCTTCGGCTCTCCCCGAGACCGCTGTTACTCGATTGAAACACACCCCGCCTTCGCCGATGGCTGGTACCCCTCCAATCGCTTTGACCTTAAGGGCCTCCAGCCCCCAGCCTCCCTGCCAACGCCGCGCTCGAAGACGGCGTCATGCATAGAGGGAGGGACTTCGATGAAAGTCGCTTTGCGGGCCGGTGCGGCCCTTGGCGTTCTGCTCGTGGCCGCCGGCGCGGCCCATGCTCAGGGGGCTGGCAAGGCCCCTGGGGCCGACGACGGGACCCAGCTGACCGAGGTCGTGGTCACCGCCGAAAAGCGTGAGACGACCCTGCAGAAGACGCCGCTGGCCGTCAGCGCCATCAGCGGCGAGGCCCTCCAGAAGCAGGGCGTGACCGGGATCAAGGACGCCATCGCCCTGATCCCCAGCGTCCAGATTCAGCAGGCCAACACCGGCGCCAGCTTCTACATCCGCGGCATCGGCGCGCGCGGCGCGCTGGACCTGCCGACCTCGCCGGTGACGGTCAGCTACGACGGCGTCGTCCAGCAGCGCAACGAACTGACCGGCGTGGCCATGGCCGATGTCGAGCGGGTGGAGGTGCTGCGCGGGCCGCAGGGCACGCTCTACGGCCGTAACGCCAACGCTGGCGCGGTCAACGTGCTCTACCGCAACCCGGTGCTGGGCGAGTTCTCCGGCGGCGCCAGCCTGCAGGTCGGCAACTACGACGCCCTGCGCACCGAAGGCGTGATCAACCTGCCGCTCGGCGACAAGGTCGCCCTGCGGGTGGTCGGGGGCAGCAATTCGCACGACGGCTACCTGTCCAACGGCCTCAACGACGCCGACGAGAAGTTCGCCCGCGCCAAGCTGCTGATCGCGGCGAGCGACGACCTGCGCTTCATCCTGTCGGCCGAGCGCCAGCAGGCCGGCGGCCAGGGCTCGGGCAACGTGCTGCTGCCGACCAGCAGCCGCAGCGATCCGTGGACCGCCCCGTCCTACGGCAGCCTCTACACCATCCCGGCCGGCGCCGCCGTCTACTGCAATCCCAATTGCGACGCCGACTACAGCATGAAGAACACCACCCTGCGCGGCCAGGCCGACTGGGACCTGTCGTGGGCGCGGCTGACGGCGATCCTCGGCCACCAGGACTTCGAGCGCACCTATCTCCAGCCGTTCTCGGGCACCTGGGAGAAGGACACCCTGCCGGCCAAGCAGGACAGCGCCGAGATCCGCCTGGCCTCGCCGGCGACCTCGCCGATCTCGTGGGTGCTGGGCGCCTTCTACCTGAAGTACGACGGCTCGGGGCAGTTCCGGATCAACTACACCTTCGACGAGGTCCGTTCCTTCGACCGCAACGTCAGCAAGACCTCGGCCGCCTTCGGCCAGGTGATCGTGCCGCTCAACGACCGCCTGCGCCTGACCGGCGGCCTGCGCTACACCAAGGACGAGGTCGACGCCCTCAACAGCAGCGGCACCCAGGCGTCCTACGCCGCGGGCGGGCTGACCTCGGCGGGCGCGGTGACCAACAGCTACAGCAAGCTGACCTGGAAGGCCGGCGCCGAGTTCGACCTGGCGGCGCGCTCGCTGGTCTACGGATCGGTCTCGACCGGCATCAAGGGCGGCGGCGTCAACGCCAGCGGGATCACCTACGGCCCCGAGGAGATCACCGCCTACGAGCTGGGCAGCAAGAACCGCTTCCTCGACAACCGCCTGCAGGTGAACGCGGCCGCCTACTACTACGACTACACGGGCTACCAGCTGTCCTATTACTACTATGTCGGCCTGGTCCCGACCTTCCTGACGGCCAACGTGCCGGGCAAGACCAAGGTCTACGGCGTCGAGCTGGAAGGCAGCTATCTGCTGACCGGCGCCGACCGCTTCGACGGCAGCGTCTCGTGGCAGGAAAGCAGCTTCGGCAACGCCTCGGTCGCCACCTCGTGCTCGGGCACGACCTGCACCATGACCGACCTGACCGGCCGGCCTCTGCCGCGCACCCCGCGCTGGACGGTGACGGGCGCCTATGAGCACCGCTTCGACCTGGCCAGCGGGGCGGCGATCACCGCCCACCTCGATGCGCAGTGGAAGTCGAGCTACTTCGTCGACCTGCTGCGGTTCAACAACTCGCTGGCCAAGTCCTACACCCTGGCCAACGCCCGGGTGACCTATGACGAGCCCGACGGCAAGTGGTCGATCGGGGCCTATGTCAACAACATCGGCAACAAGGCCGTGCTGGAGCAGGCCAACACCGCCGGCCCGGTCAACGTCTACGGCGTGATCGGCAATCCGCGGACCTACGGCCTGGTGCTGACGGCGAAGTTCTAGCGGGAAGGGCGGCCCGTATCCTGGGCCGCCCGACTTCGCGATCAGTAGCCCGCCGTGAACCGCGCCCGCACGTGGCGCGGCGTTTCCAGTTCATCGACCAGGGCCACGGCGTAGTCCTCGAAAGAGATCGCGCTTTTGCCGTCGGCGTCGAAGATCAGGTCGTCGGCGCCCAGCCGGAACGCGCTGGTGCGCTCGCCGGGCGTGAAGAACCGCGACGGGCTGAAGAAGGTCCAGTCCAGGTCGCTGGCCCGCAGCTGCTCCAGGAAGGCCCAGCCGGCCCGCGCCTCGGGTTTGACATGCTCGGGGAAGCCCGGCCCGTCGACCTCGCGCACCCCGGGCGAGACCCACAGGCTGCCCGCCCCGCCGACCACGACATAGCGCTTCACCCCGGCCCTCCGCACGGCCTCGATCAACCCGGCCGTATCGACCGAGGTGAACTTCAGGGCGCTCACCACGGCGTCGGCCCCGTGCAGGGCCTGCGCGGTCGCGTCGACGTCGGCGGCGTCCAGCGCTCGCGCCGCCACGCCCGGCAGCGCCGGCGTCTTCTCCGGATGGCGCGATAACGCCGCGACCGTGTGCCCCCGGTCGGAAAGCTCCTTCAGGATCCTCGATCCCGCCGCGCCCGTGGCGCCCAGCAAGGCGACCTTCATGGTTTCGTCTCCCTCGTCTTGTTGAGCCGCCAGCCTAGCCTTGGCCCGTCGCTGGCCGCGCATCGCTTTCCTGGCCGCCAGCTATCGGATCAGGCGATTTGACCCTTCGCTGCGCGCGGCCTTTCAAGGGAACGAGGAGAACCGGTCGCAGCGCCGGAGGGGAGGGACGATGCCGAGGATCACCTTCATCGACGCGCGAGGCGTGCGCCGCGAAGTCGAGGGCCGCGCGGGCGCTTCGCTGATGGAGGCGGCCGTGCGCGCCAACGTGCCCGACATCCTGGCCGAGTGCGGCGGCGCGCTGTCGTGCGGCACCTGCCACATATATCTCGACCCAGCCGGCTTCGCCCTGGTCGGTGCGCCCGAAGGCGGCGAGGCGGACCTGCTCGACTTCTCGGACCATCGCCGCGAGACTTCGCGCCTGGCCTGCCAGATCATCGTCACCGACGCCCTCGATGGCCTGGTCGCCACCACCCCCGAGAGCCAGTACGGATGAGCGCGCGACCGCCGCCGCGCCGGGTGGTCACCGGCCATGACGCGCAGGGGCGCTCGGTGATCCTCCAGGACGCCGGGCCCGCCCTGACCCGCCGCATCGGCGCGGACGGGCCGGTGTTCCACGAGATCTGGCGCACCGAGGATCCGGCCTGGGGCGCGGCCTTCCGCGAGCCGACGCCAGAGGACCGCCTGACCTTGGCGCCACCCACGCGTGGCACCCGCATCCGGATCATGGACATCCCGCCCGAGACGCAAGCGATGACCCTCGAGGCGGCCCAGGCCCAGTTCGCGCAGATCGGCGGCGCCCACGCCCTGGCCGCGCTCGACCCGACCGCGCCGCATCCGCTGATGCACCGGACCCGCTCGATCGACTACGCCCTGATCCTTGAGGGCGAACTGGTGCTGATCCTCGATCGCGAGGAGACGGTGCTGAAGGCGGGCGACGTCGTGGTCCAGCGGGGCACCAATCACGCCTGGTCCAATCGGGGCAGCGGCCCGTGCCGCGTCGCCTTTGTGCTGGTCGACCAGGCCGACAGCGAGGAGGCGCGATGACCGCCGGCGCTTCCACCCAGGTTCTTCAGGACCTCTTCGGCCTGTTCGGCAAGACGGCCTTGATCACCGGCTCGACCCGGGGCATCGGCCTGGCCATGGCGAGGCTCTTCGCCCAGGCCGGGGCGCGCGTCGTGATCTCCAGCGAGAGCGCCGACGACTGTGTGGCGGCCAAGGCTGAACTGGCGGGCGAGGGGCTGGCGGTCGAGGCCGTTGCCTGCGACGTCGCCGATCCGGAGCAGTTGGCGGCGCTCGTCGCCGAAGCCGAGGTCCGCTGCGGTCCGATCGACGTTCTGGTCTGCAACGCTGGCGTCTCGTTGCACGCGGGCTCGCTGACTGAGGCGCCTGACGCCGTCTACGAGGCGATGTTCGACATCAACCTGCGCCACGCCGTGCGGCTCTGTTCGCTGGTCGCCCCGGCCATGGCCGCGCGGGGCGGTGGTTCGATCGTGCTGACCTCGTCGATCGCCGGCCTGCGCGGTAACCGCGCGCTTGGCGTCTACGGCCTTACCAAGGCGGCCCTGATGCAGCTGGCCCGCAACTTGGCCGTCGAGTTCGGCCCGGCCGGGGTGCGCTGCAACGCCCTCGCGCCGGGCCTGACCGCCACCAGCTGGGCCTCGGCGATCCTTTCCAGCCCGGAGGCGGCGGCCAAGCGCCTGGGCGCCACGCCGCTGCGCCGGGCGGCCGAGCCAGCCGAGATCGCCGCGGCGGCGCTGTTCCTGGCCAGCCCCGCCGCCAGCTTCGTGACCGGCCAGGTGCTGGTCGCCGACGGCGGCACGGTGATCTCCGACGGCGGCTAGACGTGTCCGGGCAAGAACGAGAAACGAGGGGAGGCCGTGTGAAGAAGCCGTTGGTCGCGCGCCTGCGCACCTATCACCGCTGGATCGCCGCCGGCGCCATGCTGGTCCTGACCTGGATCGCGGTCACGGGCCTGGCTTTGATGCTCGACCTGCTGACCGAGCCGCATTTCCCGACTCCGCCGCCGCAGGCCGAACTACCGCTGGAAGCCATGGTCGCCGTGGCGGCTGAGGGAGCGCGCCAGGCCGTCGCCACGACCGCGTCGCCCACCGAGATCGTCGTCAAGGTCGGCCAGGCCCAGGGCGCGCCGCGCTTGCTGGCGGTCACGGCCTCGACTGGCGCGGAGACCACCCGCGTCGTCGCCGAACCGCCCCGCCGGCCGCCCAGCGCCTACCTGCAGTTCCGCATCAAGCTGCACGTGCTGCTCGAACGCCTGCACCGGGGCAACATCCTGGGCCTGCCGGGCCAGTTCCTCAGCATGCTGGGGGGCTTAAGCTTCCTGTTCCTGACGCTCAGCGGCGTCTGGATGTACGTCGACCTGCTGCTCAAGCGCCGGCGCCTGGGGCGTCCCGGCCTGTTCTGGAAGGCGTGACCGCCATGCTCGTCAAGACGATCCACCGCTGGGTCGGCACGGGGGCGATGGTCTTCGTGGCCTATCTCGTCGCCACCGGCTCGATCATCGCCGTCAACGAGTTCGCCAATCCGGCCGTGTTTGGCGCGGGAGGCGGGCAGGGCGGCGCGGTCCGCAGCGAGGCGCAGCGCGCCGCCGACCGCCCGATCCCGTCGTCCGAGAACCTCGATCGCAAGGCCGCCACGGCCCTGCGCGCCGCCGCCGATCTGCTGCCCGACGCCCAACTGACCGGCGCCGAGATCCGCCTCTACGAACGCGACGGCAAGGCCTTGGCCGACGTCACCCTCGGATCGGGCCAGCACGCCGGGCGGATCACGGTCGACGCCCTCAGCGGCGCCCGGGTGAAGGGCGCGGCCGAGGCCCAGGCCGCCGTGCGGCTCAACACCCTGCTGCAACGCTTCCACTCCGGCGCGATCGGCGGCCTGGCGGGCAAGCTGCTGATCCTGGCGACCGGCCTTTCCCTGCTGACCCTCTGCATCAGCGGCGTCTGGCTCTATCTCGACATGGCCCGACGCCGCTGGGCCATGGGCCGCAGGGACATGTTCTGGGGCTAGACCGCGCTCGCCTCCCCGAACCTGGCGGCGGACCAGGGCGCGTCGGCGACGTCTAGCGCGATCAGCTCGAGGATGGGGGCCGGCGCGCCATGCCTTTCCGCCAGGCCGATGTCCGGCCGCGAACGGCGAACAGCAGGCCTGGCGTTCGCGTCCGGCGCGGCGACGTCGTCGAGAGGAGCGGACACGGCTATTCCGCCGCGATCCGGCCGGGCGCGCTCGTCCAGCGGTTCTCGGGAACCGGCAGGCCCAGGTGGCCGCGCAGGGTGTCGTGCTCGTACTCGGTGCGGAACAGACCCTTGGCCTGCAGCAGCGGCACCACCTGTTCACGGAAGCGGGCGAAGTCGCGCGGACCGGTGACGTGGAAGATGAAGCCGTCCACGGCGCGTCCGACGAACCAGCGCTCGATCTCGTCGGCGACGGTCTGGGGCGAGCCGACGAAGTTGGCTTTCCAGCGACCGAAGCGTTCGGCCGTCTGGCGCACCGTCAGGTTCTCGGCCTGGGCGGTGCGGACGATGCGCTCGGCATGGCCCTTGTAGCTATTGAGGCTGAGCTGGCTGACGTCCGGGAACGGACCATCCAGCGGATACTGCTTGAAGTCGTGATAGCCGAAGGCGCGGCCGAGCTCGACGAGCAGCTTGTCGATCTCGCGGCTGCCGGCCCGGGCCTCGGCGATGGCCTGGGCTTCCTCGTCGGTGTCGGCGATGATCGGGGCGATGCCCGGCAGCACGCTGATGTGGTCGGGGTCTCGGCCCTGGGCCGCCGCGCGGGCCTTGAGGTCGGCGTAGTACTCCACCGCGTCCTCGAAGGTGTCGACGCCGGCGAACACGCCCTCGGCGATGCGGGCGCCCAGATCACGGCCCGCGCCGCTGACCCCGGCCTGGAAGATCACCGGCTGGCCCTGTTTCGAGCGGCTCAGCGCCAGCGGCCCGGCCACCGAGAAGTGCTTGCCCTTGTGGTTCAGCGCATGCTGCTTGGTCTTGTCGAGGAAGACCCCGGCTTCCTTGTCGCGCGGGAAGGCGTCGTCCTCGTAGCTGTCCCAAAGGCCCTGCACCACATCGACGAACTCACCGGCCCGCTCATAGCGCACCGCGTGGTCGAAGTGCTCGTCGCGGCCGTAGTTGCGCGCGGCGCCTTCGAGGCCCGTCGTCACCACGTTCCAGCCGGCCCGGCCCTTGCTGATGTGGTCCAGCGAGCCGAACTGGCGGGCCACGTTGTACGGCTCCCAGTACGAGGTGGTCAGGGTGCCGACGAGGCCGATCTTCGAGGTCGAGACCGCCACCGCCGAAAGCAAGGTGAGAGGCTCCAGCCGGTTGAGGAAGTGTGGCGCGGTGTCGGGGGTGATGAACGGGCTGTCGACGATGAACACCAGGTCGAACTTGGCCGCCTCGGCCAGCCTGGCGTTGTCGATGTACCAGTTGATGTCGATGCTGGCGTCGCCGGCCAGGTCGGGATCACGCCAGCGGGTGTGGTCGGTGCCGACGCCGGCCAGGATCGCGCCGAGTTTCAGTTGGCGCTTCGCGTCATTGGTCATGATCGCCTCCATGTTTCCGTCCGAGCCTTAGCGACGGGCATGAAGTTCGAAAAATCAGCTCTTCTCATGAGCCGTATTCGAGCCGTTCAACGGCTGTGATCCGCCTTGGGATTTCAGGCTTTCCGTCGCCTTATCTTCAGGCGGGATCAGAATTACTGGGTCTGGAAGCGCGAGACGTTCGGCGGCGGAGGCCGCCGCCGAACGTCCAAAGCGTCTAGTGCGCGCCGGCGACCATCAGGATCTGCGCCATGGTGGTGGCGATGCTCTCGACGTCGCGGTCCTTGTTGACCTCCATGCCTTCCTCCAGCGAGTGGCCGCGGAAGGTGACGAAGCCTGCGCCCAGCGTCACCGCCGGCTTGCCCAGGCTCATCGGGATGTTGGCGTCGGTCGAGCCGGCCACGTAGCCCATCGGCTTGCCCAGGGCGTCGCCGACGGCGGCCAGCTGCTGCACGAACGGTGTGGTGATCGCCGTCTCGCCGACCGGGCGATCACCGACCATCTTGTTGTCCAGGCTGATTACGCCGCGCTTGGTGGAGCGGGCGGCGTTCTCGGCCTCGACGGCCTTGGGCAGGATGGCCAGATAGGCGTCCTCGACGGCCTTCAGCTCGGCCTTGCCCGACGAGCGCATGTCGACGGTCATCGACACCGCGAACGGGATCGAGTTGACCGAGGTGCCGCCCTCCAGCAGCCCGATGTTGTAGACCGTGCGCGGATCCTCGGGGACCTTCAGTTGGCCGAACTGCCGGGCGGTGTCGGCCAGGGCGTAGGCCGGGTTCACCGTGCCGAAGTCGCCCATGCTGTGGCCGCCTGGGCCCTTGAAGGTGGTCTTGTAGCGCTTGGACCCGACGCCGCCGTTGACGATCACGGTGGGGCCGCTGGGTTCCAGCGAGATGAAGGCGTCGATCCTGTCCTTGTAGCGGCCCTTGAGGAACAGCTCCTTCATGCCGCGCAGGTCGCCCGGGCCTTCCTCGCCGACGTCGCCGACGAACAGGATGTCGCTCTTGGTCTGGATGCCAGCGGCGTTGATGGCGCGCAGTATGGCCAGGATCGAGCCCAGGCCCACGGTGTCGTCGCCGATGCCGGGGGCGTAGAGCTTGTCGCCGTCGCGGCGCACCTTGGTGTCGGTGCCGGCCGGGAACACGGTGTCGAGGTGGGCGGCGACCACCAGCAGGCCGCCGCCGCCGGTGCCCTTGCGCAGGCCCATGACGTTGCCGGCCGCGTCGGTCTCCAGCTCGGTCAGGCCCTCCTTGGCCAGCATGGCCAGATAGGCCTTGCCCTTCTCGGTCTCGCCGAAGGGCGGGGCCGGGATCTCGGTCAGGGTGACGATGTCCGCCACGGTCTGGTCGTAGCCGGCCGCCAGGGTCGCCTTGGCGGTCTTGAAGCCCTTGCTGGCCAGCAGGGCCTTGGCCTGCTTGGTGAAGGGCGAGGTCGGGGCCGGCGGGCGGACGTTGCCGAAGTCGACCTGGGCCGGCGGCTTGGCCGGCGCCTGGGCGAGCGCGGAAGCGGCTGCGCCGGCGCAAAGGGCGGCGACGAGAGCCGCCGGGATCATGCGATGTTTCATGGGATAATCTCGATACTGATGATGGGGGATCAGAAGGTGCGGCGGACCATCACGCCCAGGGTCCGGGGCGTCAGGCTGACGACCTGGTCAAGCGCGCCGGCGGCCGAGGTGATCGAGACCGGGCCGACCGAATTGGTCAGGTTCTGGGCGAAGGCGTAGGCGCCCCAGCCCTCGCCCTCGACGCCGACCCGGGCGCCCACGACCGTGTAGGCCGGGACCTTCTCGTAATAGACGTAGGTCGGGCGGAACTGCGAGGCCGTGCCGCCGGTGTAGCTGGCGTCGAGGTGCACGAGACCGTTCATGCCGTCGGCCACCGGCCAGGTGTAGTCGGCGTTCAGCGAGCCGCTGAACTTCGGCACGAAGGGCAGGCGATCGCCGCGCAGGCCGGTCGAGCCCGACACCGTCACCGACGAGTTGGTCATGTCCTCGGTCAGCTTGGCGTCCGACACGCCGATGGCGCTGCTCAGGGTCAGGCCGGTCATCGGCCGCAGGGTGGTCTCCAGCTCCAGGCCGCGGATGCGGGCCGCGCCGGCGTTGGTGATGATGAAGAAGTTCGCGCCGACGTTCGCCTGGGCCTGAACCTGGATGTTGTTCCAGTCGATCTGGTAGGCCGACATGTTCACGGTCAGGCGGCGGTCGAACCAGTCGCTCTTCACGCCAGCCTCGTAGTTCCACAGGCTGTCGGGCTGGAACGCCACCAGACCGCTGGTCAGGCCCGGGATGTTGTTGGCGCCGCCGGGGCGGAAGCCCTTCGAGGCCTGGGCGTAGACCATCAGCGACTTGTCGAATTCGTAGCTGACGTTGACGCGCTCGACCCAGCCCTTGGCGCTGGCGTCCACCTGGCTGAAGGCCGTGACCGGTGAGTTGGAGATGACGTTGCCGATGGTCACCGCGCCAGAGACGGTCTTGTCGTAGTCGAAGCGGCGGGCGCCGCCGGTCACCGTCAGAGCGTCCGTGACGTGATAGGACAGCTCGCCGAAGAAGGCGGTCTGCTTGACGTCGTTGTCGATGTAGCGCGCGCCCAGGGCGTCGAACGGCGTGACGGCCATGCCGGTGGTGGGGTCGGCGCGGGTCTGGATGCTGTCGACGTGGTCCTTGCGGGTCTCGTAGTAGACGCCGCCGGTCCAATCGAGCTTGTCTTCGAACAGGCTGCCGGCCATCCGCACTTCATTCGTCCAGGTTTCCAGGCTCATCGGCTGCCAGGAGACGGCCGGACCGCGCGAGTCCGCCCAGGCGGTGTACTGGCTCAGCTGGGCGCTGGAGCAGGTCGTGCCCGACAGGCCGAAGTAGCGGCCGCAGGCGGCGCTGCTGGTGCGGTTGTTGGCGATGTTGTTGGTCCAGTCGCTGTTCCGCAGCATCTTCCACTTGTAGTAGGACGAGGTCGCCGTCAGCGTCGCGAAGTGCAGGTCCCACTCGGCGGTGACGTTGTAGAGCGCCAGCTTGGAGTTGCTCTGGGCGATGGTCTTGCGGTCGGACTTGTAGCGGCCGGCGGCGGCCGACCAGCTCGACTGGCCGTCCACTTCCTCGTTCTGCAGCGCGGCCGTGGCGCGCAGCGTCAGGTCTTCGGTCGGGGTGAAGGTGAACATCAGGCGGCCGCCGCTGGAGGTCGAGCCGTTGATGTCCTGCTTGTTCAGCGGAACGCTGTCGACATAGCCGCCGCGCTCTTCGCGATAGAGCACCAGTCGCGCGCCCAGCTTGTCCTGGATCAGCGGCACGTTGACCATGCCCTTGCCGTAGAAGCCGCCTTCGCCGCTCTTGGTGGTCGTCGCCTGGGCCTCGACCGCCCCGGCGTAGTCGTTGGTGTCGGCCTTGTTGAAGATCACCCGCAGGGTGCCGCCCATCGAGCCCGAGCCGTACAGCGTGCCCTGCGGGCCGCGCAGCACCTCGACGCGCTCGACGTCGAACAGGTTGATGTCCGGCGTAGTCGAGCCGGCGTCCTGGGTGGTGCCGGTCGGGCCGGTCAGCGGGGTTTCGTCGTAATAGAGGCCGGTGGTGGCTTCACCGGCGCTGCGCACGCCGCGCAGGGTGATGCGGCGGTTCGACGGCGTGCCGCCGTCCAGCGCCAGGTTCGGCACCTGGCGGAAATAGTCGTTGATGCCGGTCGCGCCGATCCGGCTCAGCTGGGTCTCGCCGACGGCCGAGATGCTGAGCGGCGTCTCCTGCAGGCTGGTCGAGCGCTTGAGCGCGGTGACGATGATCTCGTCGACGGCCACGTCCGGCTGGGCGGCGGCCTCCTGGGCGTGGGCCCCGGCGGCGACCAGGCTGGCGAGCGCGCTGGTGGCCAGGGCCGCGCGGCGAAGCGTGCCAAGAGCGGTGCGGTTCATGTTCTTATCCCCTTCGTTGAGGACCGGCCGTGAGCTCGGTTCCGGGCCGCAAGACGGGCGAGGGACGTTTGCCCTTGCGACTTTTTTCGCCATTCGGTGCGAAGGCGCGGGTCTGGTCAGGCTGTGCGCAATTTGGGCGCCTGCTGATGAAATGGGCGGCGCGGGCGGGAAACTGCGGGGCCTGGGGTGGTTCGCTCATCGCCAGGCGGCCAAGTTCGCTTAGCCGGTCCTCCCGGCGGCGGGAGTACGGGGTGTCCGGACAATCGAGTTTGAGTCAGGCGACCTTCGGCCCGGCGGCGCTCGGCCAGATCCGGCCGGACGACATCGACCAGGTCGTGCGGCGGCACGAAGGCGTGTTGCGGCGGTTCATCGCCCTGCGCGTCGGCGGCGGGGCCGACGTCGACGACCTGGTGCACGAGGTCTTCCTGCGCTTCGCCCGCCGTCCGCCCGACGAGGGCGTCGAGCGGCTGGACTCCTATCTCTTCCAGACGGCCGCCAACCTGATCCGCGACCGCGCCCGCCGCCAGCAGGTGCGCCGCCTGGCGGTTCCCGAGATCGAGGAGGCCGCGGCCTCCCAGGCGCCGGCGACGCCCGAGCAGACCCTGATCGACCGCGAGACCCTGACGGAGGTCCGCCGCGCCCTGGCCGATCTGCCCGAGCGCACCCGCCACGTCTTCCTGCTTTACCGGATCGACGGACTGCGGCATCAGGCCATCGCCGACGCCCTGGGCGTGTCGATCAGCACCGTGGAGAAGGACGTGCGACGGGCCATGGCCCATCTGACCCGACGGGTTCGCCGTCCATGACGCCCGCATCCCATACGCCCGACGAGGGTCTGGCCGACGTCTATGACGCGGCCGCCGCCTGGCATGAACGCCGGCGCGCGCGAGGCTGGAGCCCGGCCGACGAGGCGCGCCTGACCGCCTGGCTGGAAGCCGACCCCGAGCATGTCGAGGCCTACGCCGCCATGGCGGAGGTCGAGGCGTTCGTCGACGACGCCGTCGCCGCCGGCGGGCTCGAGCGCGAACTGGCCGAGGCCCGGGCCGCGTTCGCGGCCGGCGAGGCCCGTCGTTCGCGCCGCGCCTTCGCCCTGATGGCGGCCAGCGTCGCCGGCGTGGCCGTGCTGGCGGGCGCCGGCGGCCTGGCCTGGCAGCGCGCCGGTGTCTCCGAACAGACCTACGCCGCCGCGCCGGGCCAGCGCAGCGCGGTGGTTCTGGCCGACGGTTCGCACGTGACGCTCGACGGCGGCGCGCGGCTGACCGCCCGCATCGACCGGCGCGGTCGCGCCATCACCCTGGCCGGCGGCCGCGCCTTCTTCGATGTCGCCCACGACGCCGGCCGACCGTTCGAGGTCAGCGGCGGCGGCCATGTGGTGCGCGCCCTTGGCACGGCCTTCGAGGTCGACCTGGCCCCGGCCGCGAGCGCCTATCGTGTCGCCCTGCTGCGTGGCCGCGTCCGGGTTTCCGGCGGCGAGACCCAACCGATCGAACTGGCGCCCGGCGAGGTGCTGGCGGCGGACGGGCGGGGGCGTGAGGCTCGCTCCTCCGCCGACGTCGCCGCCGCCACGGCCTGGCGCGAGGGCCGGCTGGTGCTGAGCGGCGAGGCGCTGACCGACGCCGCGGCCGAGATCAATCGCCGGGGCGGCCGCCGGATCATCGTGCGCGGCGCCGCCAAGACCCTGAAGGTCAGCGGCGCGTTCGGCGGCGACGATCCCCTGGCCTTCGCCCGCGCGGTGGCGGTGATCCACGGCCTGACGATCGGCGAGGCGGCCGACGGGGCGATCGTCCTTTCTCCCGCCAAGGACGCCGGTGCGGCGGCGGACTGACTGGGCGGCGCGGGCCTTCGCGGGCGCCGTGCTGCTGACCTCGGCGTCGCCGGCCCTGGCCGCGCCGCTTCGCTTCGATGTCCAGGCCGGCGCCATGGACGCCGCGTTGCAGGCCTATGCCGAGCAGACCGGCGTTGATTTGCTGTTCGCGCCCCAGGCCGTGGCCGGGCTGCGCTCGCCCGGCGGTCGCGACGTCGCCGAGCCCGAGGTCGCGCTGAAGCGCCTGCTGGGCGAGAGCGGGCTGACCGCGCGCCGCATCGGACCCGGGGCCTTCGCCATCACGCCGGCCCCGCGGCCGCGTTCCTCGAAACCCTCTGGCCGCAAGTCCCTGAGCGTCCCGGCGAGTGAGCCGGCCGAGGCGCTCGACGCCGTGCTGGTCCAGGCGCGCCGCCGTGACGAGCGCCTGATCGACGTGCCGGCCTCGGTCGCCGCGGTCTCGGCGGCAGATCTCGACCGGCTGGGCGGCGACGGCGTCCTGGCGCTGCGGCGGGCGGCGCTGGGGCTGACGGCCGCAGGCCAGGTCTCGACCGAGACTCCGACCCTGGTCATTCGCGGCCAGCGCCGGGCGACGGCCGGGGAGTCGGCCCTGTCGGTGATCACCTATGTCAACGAGGCGCCGCTGCCCAACAACGGCTCCATCCTGCCGTCCTTCGACCTGGCCGAGGTGCAGGTGCTGCGCGGGCCGCAGGGCGTGCTGTTCGGGCGCAACACCACCGGCGGGGCGCTGCTGATCCACACCGCCGAGCCGGGCCGCCCCGGCCATGCCGGGGTGACGGTCGGCTCCTACCGCCTGCGTGAGGTCGAGGCGGCCGGCGATCTCACCCCGTCCGGCGCGCCGATCGCCGCGCGCCTGGCGGTCTATGTTCTCAAGCGCGACGGTCTCGTCGAGAACCTCGGCGTCGGCGACGATCTCGACGACCGCAACCAGGCGGCCGCGCGGCTGTCCCTGGCCTGGCGTCCGGACGGGCCGTTCTCGGCCCTGCTGGTGCTCGACGGCTTCCGCGCCGACGAGACGGGTAACGCCAACATCCTGTCGGGGACCTATCCCAATCCGCCCGACGTGACCGGCGGCGGCACGGGTCGCACGCCCGAGGCCGCGCCCTATTTCGATTGCGGCGTGGCGGGATGCGACATCGACATCGCGCTGGCCCGGCAGCGGGCCTGGGGTCCGCGCAAGACGCAGGTCGATCTCGCGCCCCGCTCGGATCGCCGCAACGACGGCGCGACCCTGCGGCTCGACTGGCTGGGACAGGCGATGAGCCTGCGCTCGGTCACGGCCTATCGGCGCAGCGTGCTCGACAGCGCGCTGGACTCCGACGGCTCGCCGCTGCCGCTCAACCAGCTCGTCCGCCACATCGACCTTGGCCAGCTGACCCAGGAACTGCGCGCGAGCGGTACGGGGGAGGGCGGCGCTTGGCAGGCTGGTCTGTTCTACCTGTCGACGACGCCGATCGGCGTGCAGAAGAGCCTGTGGGCCAGCGCCGTCACCCCGACCAATCCCGCGCGGGTTGAGTTCCAGTACCGCCGCGGCGAAAGCCTGGCCGGCTTCGTCGACGCCAACCGCCGCCTCGGGCAAGGTTTCGAGCTGGAGGCGGGCCTGCGCTACACCCGCGACGTGTCGAGCGCCTGCCTGGTCCGCGTCGCCGCCCCGGCGCCGGATATCTCGGAAGAGGCCTGCGGCGAGGCCGGGCGGGCCCAGTCCTCGGCCCCGACCTGGACCCTGGGCCTAACCTGGCGCGGCCAGCCGAACCTGACCGTCTACGCGGTCACCCGCCGGGGCTACCGGGCCGGCGGGGTCAATGCGCCGGTGTTCGGCCCGCTGCTGTCGGCCTATCAGGTCTATGCGCCGGAAAGCCTGACCGACGTCGAGCTTGGCCTGAAATGGGCGGGCGGCGCGGGCGACTGGCGCCATCGCGTCGATGCGGCCCTGTTTCGCGGCTGGTCGCGCGACGTCCAGCGGGCGTTGTTCCCGGCCGAGAACTTCGACGGCGACGGTATCGCCGCCAACGATCCGCCCAGCTTCATCATCAACGCCGGTTCGGCGACCATCAGCGGGCTGGAACTGGGCTGGAGCGGCCGTCGGGGTGAGCGGCTGACTCTGTCGGCCTCGGCGACCCTGACCCAGGCCCGGTTCACCGCCCTGACCGTCCCGGCCTCGCTGGCCAGCCTGACGCCGACCGACCCGGCCTCGCTGCGCTTTTCCTACTCGCCGCCCTACACGGTGCGGCTGGCGGCCGAGTGGCGGGCGATCCAGTCGGCGCGGCTGGGCCTCTGGACCCTCTGGGGCGACGTCTACCAGAGCGGCCGCGTGCGCTATGTCGAGCGGGCGCACGACAGCAACGGCCTGCAGCACGCCTTCGCGGTCGCCAATCTCGGCCTCGACGTCCGGCCGCCTGGGCGCGGCGACCTGACCGTTTCCGTCGCCGTCCAGAACCTGTTCGACGAGGTCTACGCCGCCGGCGGCGGGGCGATCACCCCGGCCGTCACGGCGACGACCCTGATCTACGGCGAGCCGCGCACGCTGTCCGTCGGCTTGCGTAAGCGCTTTTAGACGGCTGGGCCGCCGCCCAGGGCCCGCACCAGATCGACCGAGGCCTGCAAGCGCCGGGTCTCCAGGACCAGGGCCGAGCGTTCGGCCTGCAACGCCGCGGTCTGGGCGGTGACGACCTCCAGATAGTTGGCTGCGCCCTGGCGGTAGCGGATCATGGCGAGTTCCTCGGTGCGCTTGGCCGAAGCCATGGCGTCGTCCTGGTCCTTGGCCTCGTCGGCCAGGCGGTTGGACAGGGCCATCTGGTCCTCGACGTTGCGGAACGCGGTCAGCACCACGCCGCGGTAGTTCTCGGCGGCCTGGGCGTGGGCGGCCCGGGCGGCCTCGACCCCGGCCTTGCGCTTGCCCGCGTCGAAGATCGAGCCCGCCAGTTGCGGGGCCAGCAGCCAGACGGCGTTGGGTGCGCTGAACAGATCCACGCCGCCGTCCGACTGCCAGCCGGCCTGACCGGCGATCGTCAGGGTCGGGAAGCGCGCGGCCTGGGCGACGCCGATCTGGGCGTTGGCGGCGGCGGCGCGGCGCTCGGCGGCGGCGATATCGGGCCGGCGCTGCAACAGCACCGACGGCACGCCGACCGGCGTCTTGGGCACGCTCATCGACGCCTGGACCGGCGGCAGGTCGAAGCTGGAAGCGGTCTCGCCGACCAGTGCGGCGATGGCGTGCTCGTAGAGCGCCCGCTGGGCGGCCACGTCGCTAAGCTGGGCCTTGGCGGTCGACAGCTGGTTCTTCGCCCGGCTGACATCGAGGCCGGTCGCGGCCCCGCCGTCGTGACGGATCTGGGTGAGGTCCAGCGCCTTCTGGTAGGCCGCGACGGTGTCGGCCAGCAGGCGTGACTGGGCGTCGAGGCCGCGCAGGGCCAGATAGCTGTCGGCCAGTTCGGCCTGCAGGCTCAGGCGCACCGATTGCAGGTCTGCGGCGCTGGCCTGCGCCTGCGCGCCACTGGCGGCGACCTGGCTGCGCACCCGGCCCCAGAGATCGACCTCGTAGGACGCGCTGGCGACGGCCTGGCGGGTCGAATACTCGTCCACGCCGCCGTTGCGCAGCGGAGCGTTGTCCGAGCGGCGCTGGCGGCTGGCCAGGGCCCCGCCGTCGATCGTCGGGAACAGGCCCGATCGCGCCTGACCGGCCAGGGCGACGGCCTGGTCATGGGCGGCGGTCGCGGCGGCGAGGCCGGGATTGGCCTTGGCCGCCCGCGCCTCCAGGTCGTTCAGCACCGGGTCGTCATAGACGGCCCACCAGTCGCCGCGCGGCTGGTCGTCGGCCGGCGCGGCCGGGGTCCAGGGGCCGGCCTCCTTGAAGGCGACCGGCGCGGCGACGCTCGGTGCGACATAGGCCGGAGCGCTGGCGCAGGCGGCCAGGATAGAGGCCGCCGCCGAGACCAGCAGCAGGGCGCGCGCCTCAGCCCTTCGCATGGGCTGCTCCTTGGGCGGCGCCGGCCACCCGCACGAGGTCGCCGTCGGACAAGGCCTCGGGCGGATTGTCGATCACCCGCTCGCCCGCTTGCAGACCCGCGCCGATCTCGACCTCGGTTCCCAGGTCGCGGACGATGGTGATGGTGCGCACCTTCACGCGGCCGTCGCCGCCGACCACGGCCACGGTCGGGCCGCCGTGCTTGAAGAGGATCGCCGTCGCCGGTATCCGCGTCGTCGTCGCGGCGGCCGGCAGCTTGAACGCCGCCTGGGCGTAGGCGCCGGGCTTGAGGCGGCCGTCGGGATTGTCGATCTGCAGCTCGACCAGCATGGCGCCGTTGCGGCCCACCGACTGGGCGTCGTTCACCACCGAGGCGGTGAAGGTCTCGCCCGGATATTCCGGCACGCTCAGCTGCGCGCTCAGGCCGCGATGCACCAGGGCCGAATAGTTCTGCGGCACGCTGACATAGATCCGCATGCGGTGCTGGTCGGCGACGGTGAACAGCGCCGCATCGGCCGAGCCGCCCACCGAGATCAGCTGGCCGATGTCGGTGTTGCGAGCCGTGACCACCCCGTCGAAGGGCGCGGTGATCCGCTTGAACGACTGCTGGGCCAGCAGTCGGGCCAGATCGGCCTGGGCGGCGTTGACCGCCGAGTTGCGGGCGGCCAGGTCGCCGGTCTTCTCGTCGGACTCCTGGCGGGAGACGGCGTCCTGGGCGACCAGGCCCTCCCAGCGCTTGGCGGTCAGGGCCGACAGCCGCTGGTTGGCCTGGGCGGTCGCCAGGTTGGCGCGGGCCTGCAGCACCTGCTGGTCGAGGTCGGGCGTGTCGATCTCGGCCAGCACCTGTCCGGCCTTCACCCGCTGGCCGATGTCGGCGTACCAGCGCTTGAGATAGCCGCTGGTCCGGGCGTGGATCGGGGCGGTGTAGAAGGCCTGTACGTCGCCCGGCAGCACCAGGTCGGCGTGGCCGCCGCCGGCCACCGGGGCCAGGGCCACGGTCGGGATGGCCTGGTCGTGGGTCCAGGTCTTCAGCGACTGGTCGGCGTGGACGCGGGCGGCGAGCCCCCCCGCCACCACCACGGCGGCAAGGACCAGTCCGGCGGCGCCGGCCAGCTTCAGCCGGCGGGGCGAGATCGCGCTTTTGGCGGGAGCAGCAGCTTGTTGATCAGGCATGGGACGATGCTCCGGTGGTCGGTCCGGCGGGAAGGGTTTGGTCGGCGGTCTTGCGGCCGTGGACGAGGCGGAAGACCACGGGCACGAACAGCAGGGTGGCGGTGGTGGCGAAGATCAGGCCGCCGATGACGGCCCGGCCCAGCGGCGCGTTCTGCTCGCCGCCTTCGCCCAAACCAAGAGCCATGGGCGCCATGCCGATGATCATGGCCAGGGCGGTCATCAATACCGGGCGGAAGCGGGTGAAGCCGGCCTCGATGGCGGCGGTCAGGGCGTCGCCGGTGGCCTCCAGCCGCTCGCGGGCGAAGCTGACCACCAGGATCGAGTTGGCCGTCGCCACGCCCATGCACATGATCGCCCCGGTCAGGGCCGGCACCGACAGGGTAGTGCCGGTGGCGAACAGCATCCAGACGATGCCGGCCAGGGCCGCGGGCAGGGCGGTGATGATCACGAACGGGTCCAGCCACGACTGGAAGTTCACGACGATCAGCAGGTAGATCAGCACGATCGCGGCGACGAGGCCAAAGCCCAGGCCCGAGAAGGCGGCGTTCATGGTCACCATCTGGCCGCGCAGGGCCACCGTCGCGCCTTTCGGACGCTCCTTGGCAAGGTCCTTGAGCACCTTGTTGATATCGGCGGTCACCGCGCCCAGGTCGCGTCCCTGCGGGGTGGCGTAGATGTCGAGCACCGGCTGGATGTCGTAGTGGCTGACCACGGCCGGGGCGCTGTCGCGCTTGATCACGCCTAGGCCGCCCAGCATCTGGGCGTGCTGCGCATTGGCCGCCGTGCTGGTGATCGGGATGCCGTTCAGGTCCGACAGCGAGCCGGCGCGGTATTCCGGAACCTGGGCGACGATCGGGTAGGACACGCCGTTCTTGGGGTTCAGCCAGAAGGTCGGCGAGACCTGCGAGCTGCCGGCCAGCGAGGCCACGACGCTGTTGGTCACGTCGCGTTCGGTCAGGCCCAGCTGGGCCATGCGCGAGCGGTCGACGTCGACCCGCAGCTGCGGCGCGCCTTCCGGCTGGTGCAGGCGCACGTCGGCCAGGCCCCGGATGGTCTTCAGTCGCGCCAGGATCTTGGCGGCGTAGGCGCGGTTGGCCGCGGCGTTGGGGCCGGAGATCTGCAGGTCGATGGGCGAGGGGGCGCCGAAGTTGAGGATCTGGCTGATGATGTCGGCCGGCAGGAACGAGAAGGTCGCGCCGGGGAACTGGCGGGGCAGCTCCTCGCGCAGTTTCTTGACGTAACCGGCGGTCGGGCCGTGCTCGGCCTTCAGGGCCACGAAGATGTCGCCGTCCTGCGGACCGATCAGACCCGAGTTGCTGTAGACCATGTTGATGGCGCTGTTGGGGATGCCGATGTTGTCGACGATCGAGCCCACCTCGTCGGCCGGCACCACCTTGCGGATCGCCTCTTCCACTTGGCCGAACAGCAGCGAGGCGTCGTCCAGGCGCGTGCCGACGGGCGCGCGGACGTGCAGGGTGATCTGGCCGGCGTCCACCGTCGGGAAGAAGTTGCGGCCCAGAAACGGCGTCAGGGCGAACGAGGCCACGACCACCACCATGAAGCCGATGATGAACACCCGGCCCGAGCCCAGGGCCATGACCAGCAGGTTCTTGTAGCCTTCCCGCAGCTTGCCGAAGGCGGTCTCGAAGCTCCGCTGGAAGCGCACCAGCGGATTGCGCGAGGGCTTGCCGGCGCCGCCATGCTCGGCCGCGTGCTCGTAGTCCAGGCGCTCGCTGGCGTGGGGCTTCAGCAGATACATCGCCAGGGTCGGCACCAGGGTGCGCGACAGGATGAACGAGGCGATCATCGCGAAGACCACGGCCTCGGCCATCGGCACGAACAGGAAGCCGGCCACGCCCTTGAGCATGAACATCGGCACGAAGACGATGCAGATGCAGAGCAGGGAGACGAAGGCCGGGACCACGATCTGGGCCGCGCCGTCGAGGATGGCCGTGCGCACGTCCTTGCCGTGCTCCAGGTGCCAGTTGATGTTCTCGATGGTCACCGTGGCGTCGTCGACCAGGATGCCGACGGCGAGGGCGAGGCCCCCCAGGGTCATGATGTTCAGGGTCTGGCCGATGGCGGACAGGGCGGCGATGGCGGCCAGGATGGCCAGCGGGATCGACACCGCGATGATCACCGTCGAGCGCCAGCTGCCCAGGAACAGCAGGATCATCAGGCTGGTCAGGGCCGCGGCGATGACGCCTTCCTTGACCACGCCCTCGATCGCGCCCTTCACGAACAGCGACTGGTCGTTCAGCGGCGTGATCTTGAAGTCGTCCGGCAGGTTTTCCTTGAGCGCCGGCAGGCGGTCCTTGATCCCCTGGACGATGGCCAGGGTCGAGGCCGAGCCGTTCTTCAGGATCGTCGACAGCACCGCCCGCGCGCCGTCCACATGCACCACGTTGGTCTGCGGGGCCGAGCCGTCGCGCACCTGGCCGACGTCGCGGATGTAGATCGTCGCGCCGTCGACCGTCTTGATCGGCAGGCTGTTCAGCTCCTCGATCGTCTCGGCCGCGTCGTTGAGACGGACGTTGTACTGGAAGGTCCCGATCTTGATCGTGCCGGCCGGCAGGATCTGGTTCTGGGCGGCCAGGGCGTTGGAGACGTCCTGCGCCGACAGCCCCTTGGACTGCAGGGCGACCGGATCCAGGTCGATCATGATCTGGCGGACCTTGCCGCCATAGGGATAGGGGATCGCCGCGCCGGGCACGCTGATCAGGTTGGGGCGCACCACCGTCTGGGACAGGTCGAACAGCTTCTGTTCCGACAGCCCTTTGCCCGACTGGGCCAGCTGGAGGATCGGCACGGTGGCGGCGCTGTAGTTGATGATCAGCGGCGGGGTGGTGCCCGCCGGCATCTGCTTGACGGCCGTCTGCGAGATCGAGGTCACCTGGGCGGTGGCCGTGCGGATGTCGACGCCGGGCTGGAAGTAGATCTTCACCACGCCGATGCCGGGCAGCGACTGGCTCTCGATGTGGTCGATGTCGTTGACGGTGGTCGACAGCACCCGCTCGTAGGGGGTGACGATGCGGCCCGACATCTCCTGCGGCGACAGGCCGGCATATTGCCAGGCCACGCCGATCACCGGCACGCGGATCTCCGGAAAGATGTCGGTGGGCGTGCCGAGGGCCGCCAGGACGCCGAAGATCAGGATCAGCATCGCCATCACGATGAACGTGAGCGGGCGTTGCAGGGCGATGCGGACGATAGCGTTCAAGCGGCCTGCTCCGGACTTGCAGCAGTTGACGATTCCGCGCGCCCTGCGTCCGGGGGGGAGGGGCCGGGCGCGCGGAATCTGCGCGTACTCAAGCTGCGCCGCCGGGTGATGCGCCCGCCCGCCTAAACCTGCCGTCTCGGGCAGATGAAAATCCTGTCATGTTGGGGGCGCGGGACGAAAAATGGGCTGGACCGCGCCGGCCCCCGCAGTTGCGCTATTCGAGGTCCAGCCGGTAGCCGTGGCCGCGCAGCGTGGCCAGCAGGGGGCGTCCGAACGCGATCTCCAACTTCAGGCGCAGGCGCGCCACCGCCGTGCGCACTCGTTCGGGGCGCGGATCGTCGCTTTCGCCCCAGACGTGCTTGAGGATCTGCTCGGCGCTCAGCACCTGGCCGGCGTGGTCGGCCATGTAGGCCAGCAGGGCGTATTCGCGGCTGGGCAGGACGAGGCCGGCCTCGCCCAGCGTCACCTTGCGGCCGGCGGCGTCGAACCGCAGGCCCGTCGCGACCGCCGAACTTGGCGTCGGCGCCAGGCGGGCGAGGGCGGTCAGGCGGGCCTCCAGCTCGACCACGTGCACGGGCCGGGTCAGGCAGGCGTCGGCTCCGGCGCGCAGGGCGGCGGTCCGGGCGGCGGGCGAGGCCTGGTCGGCAATCAGCACCAGCAGGGCGCGTTCGCCCCGGCGCGCCAGGGCGGCCAGGGGAGCGTCGGCCAGGGCGGCCACCTCCAGCAGCACGGCGTCATAGTCCTCGCCGGCGCTGGCGCTGGCCGCGTCGTCCAGGCTGTCCAGGCTCTCGACCACGTGGCCGGCCTGGATCAACGCCCGGGCCAGGTAGAGGTCGCGGGGGCGATGGCTGGCGTGCAGCAGCCGCATCTAGGCCTCGAGACCGCGCGGCCAGCAGTCGATGGCGATCCGCAGGCCGGGCTGTGCGTCGTCCAGCGACAGGGTGAAGTGATGCATGCGCGCGATGGCCGCCACGATGCTGAGGCCCAGGCCCGAGCCCGGCTGCTCCAGCGTCCGCTGCGAGCGGTAGAAGCGGTTCAGCACCGCCTCGCGCTCGCCTTCCGGCACACCGGGGCCGTTGTCGACCACCTCGATGCGCGGGCCTTCGTCGAGGGCCAGCAGGCGCAGCGTCACGCGCCCGCCGCGCGGGGTGAACTTCAGGGCGTTGTCGACCAGGTTGCTGACCGCCTCGAACAGCAGGGCCGGATCGGCGAACACCGCCGGGGCCTCGGGCGCAAAACGCGTTTCGATGGCGACGCCCAGCTCCTCGGCGGCCGGGTCGTGCAGCTCGAACACCTGCTCCAGCACGTCCTGCAGCCGCACAGCCTCGAAACAGGCCTGGCGGTCGCGGCGCTCGATCTCGCCGATCCGGGTCAGGGCGCGGAAGCGCACCAGCAACTCGTCGGTTTCCTCCAGCGCCCGCTCGATCATCTCGCGCCGGCCGGCCTCGTCGGGGCTCGCGTCCTGGGTGGCGCGGTAGAGCGCCGCGCGCAGCCGGTTCAGCGGCGTGCGCAGGTCGTGGGCGACGTTGTCGCCGACGCTCTTGACCTCCCACAGCAGGCGCTCGGTCTCGTCCATCATGCCGTTGGCGAGGCTGGCCAGCATGTCGATCTCGTCGCGGCGATGCGACACCGGCAGGCGCACGCCCAGCCGGCCGGCCAGCGCCGCGCGGCTGGCGACCCGCAGCTGTTCGACGCGGCGCAGGGCGGGAAGGCTGAGCAGGGCCGCCGCGCCCAGACCCAGCAGCAGGATCAAGGCGCCGCTGACCATCAGGGCGTTGACGATGATGTCGCGCAGGCCCGTCAGCACCTTGGCGTCGTGGACGATGAACAGCTGCTCGCCCCACGGCAGGCGGCGCACCAGCCCGCGCGCGCCGGGCTGCAGGCCGGGCTCGTTTAGGGTGCGCGGCCGGTTGTCGGCCTCGGCGTTGGCGGGCAGGCGGCGGACGTTGCCGGTGATCCAGACCCCGTCGGCCGAGAACAGGCCGTAATAGGCGATCGCCCGGCCGTCGGCGGCCACGGCGGCCCGCACCCGCTCGGGCAGGGTGTCGGCCGGGCCGTTGGCCAGCATGGTGCTCTCGCTGACGATGATCGCGTCGAGCTGGCGGGTGATGTAGCCGGCGGTGCGCCAGTAGATCATGCCCAGCAGGGCGACCAGGGCCACGGCGAACACCGCGCCGTTCAGCAGGGTCAGGCGGAACGGGCTGGCCCGCCAGAGCTCACGCGGGCGCATGCAGCGCGTATCCCGAGCCGCGGACGGTATGCAGCAGCTGCGGCGCGCCCGGCCGGTCGACCTTCCTGCGCAGGCGTCCCAGGTGCACGTCGATGAGGTTGGTGCCGGGGTCGAAGTGATAGCCCCACACCGCCTCGAAGATCATCGTCCGGGTCAGCACCTGGCCGGAGTTGCGGGCCATGAACTCCAGCAGCTTGTACTCGGTGGGCATCAGCCGGATCTCGACGCCGCCGCGATGGACGGTGCGGGCCAGCAGATCGATCACTAGGTCGGCCACGGTCAGGGTGGTCTGGCGCGGGGCGCTGGCCCGACGGCGCAGCAGCACCTCCAGCCGCGCGGCCAGCTCCTCGGAGGCGAAGGGCTTGGTCATGTAGTCGTCGCCGCCGGCCCGCAGGCCCTTGACCCGCTCGTCGACGTCGCTGAGCGCGCTGATCATCAGCACCGGCGTCTCGACCCCGGCGCCGCGCATCACGGTGACGATGGCCAGGCCGTCCAGGCCGGGCAGCATGCGGTCCAGGGTGACGGCGTCGAAGTCGCCGCTGGCCGCCCGGATCAGGCCCTGGCGGCCGTCGGCGACCAGCTCCACCTCGAAGCCGTGCTGCTCCAGCTCGGCGACGATCTCCTGGCCGGTGCTCGGATCGTCTTCGATGGCGAGGATCTTGGGCATCTGGTCCCGCACTACTCCCTCCCGCCGCGCCCCTCAAGCGCGCCGAGAGCCGGCCCTCGCCGTGCGGTCGGTCTTCGACGGCGAGGCGGCGATCTACGACACGCCGCATGGCGGACGTCCGCGCGGGGTGCTAGAGGGCCGCGCGATGACCTCAGGAATTCGAGAAAACCAGGCGATGATTCAACCGGGCGCGACCTTCAAGGACAATCTCCAGCAGTTGCCGGCCATCGACGGCGTCGAGCGCATCGATCTGGTCGCCGCCGATGGAGCGGTGGTCGCCAGCATCGAGAACCAGCCGGGCAAGCAAGGCTCGCTCGCCGTCTACCAGGATCTGAAGCAGCGCTTCGGCGCCCTGAACGCGGAAGCGGCCGAGCACGGCCTGGCCGTGTTCGCCGAGCACACGGCGGACGCGCGCGAGCGTCCGGGCGCGCATCCGAACGTCGATCGCCTGCTCGCGATCGCCGCCGGCGGCGCCCCGCTGAGCATCGAAGTCGTCGCCGTCGGCGGCTGACCGGGGCCAGGGACATGTCCAGCTTTATCGGACCGTAGTCGTAGAGCGCGAAGTCCATGACGTAGCCGGGGCGGGCCTTGGGCGAGGGCGCTTCCAGCTCGAACATCGTCGCCAGCAGTTCGCGGCAGGCGGCGAACTGCGCTGGAGGCGCAGCAGCCTGCTCCCGTGATGAGCGACGCCTCAAGCCGATTGTGCGCCGGGCCGCCGGTCCTCGACGACGAAGCGGGCAAGGCTGGCGGTCGTCGCGTTCGGATCGGCCTGATCGGAGACCGCGCGCAGATCGATCTCCAGACGGTCGGGCCGGGCGTCGAGCAGCAGGTAGCCGGACCGCTTGATGTCGGCGAAGCGCAGGTGCGGATTGCGGGCTCGGGCCTCGCCGTAGCGGGCGCGCGGCGCGTGGCTGGCGGCCAGGCAGGTGGTCACCAGTTCGGTGGCGACCACGGGCGTTTCTGGCCGTTCGGGCGTCGCATGCAGGTTGGCGACCAGGAAGGCGTGGATGTCGCCGCCCAGGGTCACGGGGTTGCGGACGGCCGGCTGGGTCAGGGCCTCGATCAGCCGGCGCCGGGCGGCAGGGTAGCCGTCCCACTGGTCGGACATCACGCCCTCGGGGGTGTCGATCGGCGCGATCGGGGTCTGCTGGGCCAGCAGGGTCCAACGGGCGGTCTCGCGCTTCAGGCCGTCGGCCAGCCAGGCTTCCTGGGCCGCGCCGAGCATGGTGCGGTCGGAGGCGTCGAGTTCCGCGCAGTCGCGGCGCGGACGGTTGCCGGCCTGGCGCGGGGCGTTGCAGGCCTGGGGCGAGCGATACTGGCGACCGTCGAGGATCGGCAGGCCGACCAGATCGCCCCAGGCCAGGCGGCGATAGAGCCTGGGCGCGTCCGGCCGCGCCCACAGGCTGGGCCGCACCGGCATGTGCTCGAAATAGGCCTGGTAGGCGGCCTGGCGGCGGCGGGCGAAGACCGGTTCTTCCAGCGCCTTCAGATTGGCCAGGTCGGCATAGTCGTTCTCGACCTCGTGGTCGTCCCAGGTCACCGCCCAGGGCAGCAGGCGATGGGCTTCGCGCAGGTCGGCATCCGACTTGTAGAGCGCGTGTCGGCGGCGATAGCCCTCCAGGTCCGTGGGCTCGGGGCAGTCGAAGGCGCGGACCTTGGGAAACTGGGCGTAGCTGTTCTCGTAGATGTAGTCGCCCAGCTGGACCACCAGGTCCGGTTCGGCGGCGACCAGGTCGCGATAGGCGGTGAACCAGCCGAGCTCGAAGTGCTGGCAGGAGGTCGCCGCGATCCTGGCTCGGCTCGCCTGGCGCGGGGCCGTGGCGGTGCGGCCGACCGGGCTGACCGCGCCCAGGGCGTGGAACCTGTACCAATAGGGCCGGCCGGGACGCAGGCCGGTGATCTCCACGTGCACGGCGTGGGCCAGGGGCGGCGACGCGGCCCGCCGGCCCTTGCGGATGATGCGTGCAAAGGCCTCGTCCTCGGCGACCTCGTAGGTCACCGGCACGGAGGGCGCGTCCAGCGGCGCGCCATGGGCGCTGAGTCGGGTCCACAGCACGAAGCCGTCGAGGCTCGGGTCGCCGCTGGCGACGCCGAGCGCGAAGGGATCGAGGCCCGCCCTGCAGTCCATCTCCAGGCCCAGCACGGCGTCGGCGCGCGCCAGGGCCAGGGCGGCCGAGGCGGCGACCAGGCCGCGGCGGGTGAGATGGGACATGGCGGGCCTCCTTCAGCTTACGACATCAGAAGTCGAACCGCGCGCCGACGCCCCAGGTGGCCGGCGCCCCCACGAGACGGGCCGCGCCGTTCAGCTCGGGGAAATAGACCTCGTCGGTGATGTTCTTGCCGTAGGCATAGAGCGTCCAGTTCGACGGGGTCGCTAGCTCCATCCGCAGATTGACCAGGGTGTAGGGCTGGGCGGTGTTGCCCGGCAGGGCGTTGAGGCGATTGCTCTCCTCGCCGTGATGGGTGACGCCAACGCGGCTGCGCAGGTTCCAGCCGCCGTCCAGGAACAGCACGTGGTTCAGCGCCAGGGTGGCCGAGACGTCCGGCGCGCCCGGCAGCGGGTCGCCGACCGTCGCCAGCACGTCGGCCACGCGGTTAGAGCTGAACGACAGCACCTCGGTGTCCAGCCAGGTGGCGTTGGCGTCCAGCTGCAGGCTCTGGCGCTCGCTGCGCAGCACCTGCACGTTCAGGCCGACCTCGAAGCCCTCGCTGCTGGCCTTGCCGACATTGGCCCGGCCGTTGGTGTCGTTGGCCAGGCGGGTCGTGGCCTGCAACTCGCTGAACCGATAGCGGAAGGCGTCGAGCGACAGGCGCACGCGGCCGGTGGTCCAGCGCAGGCCGGCCTCGTAGGCTTTCACGGTCTCGGACGCGAAGGGCTTGGTCTCGGCAACGGTGAAGATCGAGGTGCCGTCGAAGCCGCCGCCGCGATAGCCGGTGCCGGCCGAGACGAAGACGTTGAGGTCGTCGGTGACGTCGTACTTGGCGGTCAGGCGGCCCGAGACGTTGTCGTCATTGAAGGTCTCGTCCCACGAGAAGTTGGCCGTGGTCGCGAAGGTGGTCGTGAAGGTGCTGATGCCCCACGGATTGCGGTCGACGTTCCTGCCTTTGTAGTCGGCGTCGTCGCGCGTGTAGCGCAGGCCCGCTGAGATCTGCAGGCGCTCGATCGGCCGATAGTCGACCTGGCCGAACAGGGCCAGGCTGGACCGTTGCTGCTTGTGCAGGTTGTCGTAGACGGTCAGGGCTGTGTAGCTGATCCAGTTGGTGTCGAACTTGACCTCGTCGGTGACGTAGAAGGCGCCGGCGATCCAGTCGACCTTGCCGCCGGTGTCGTCGGCAAGGCGCAGTTCCAGCGAGGCCTGGCTCAGCTTCTCATCGGCGTCGAAGTACGAGGCCGGGTAGGGCGAGCCGTCGCCGTTGCCCTGGATCGACCGCGTCGAGCCCTGCCAGCCGCCGACGGCGGTGAAGTTGAGGTTCTCCTTCACGCGATGGGCCAGGGTGGCCGAGCCGCCGTAGATGTCGATGCTCTGGGTCGGATAGCCGGTCGAGTAGAACTCGTAGGGATCTGCGTTCTCGCCGGCGTTGGCGATGGTGGCGTCCTGGCTACGGGCGATGCGGTCGTACTGGCGGGTGTCGCCGCGGTCGCGGCTGCCGAACAGCTTGATGGTCAGGTCGGTCTCGGGAGCCAGGGCCAGGTCGATGGTGGCGCGGGCGGCGAACAGGTCCTTGTCGCCGAAGCCTTCGCGGCGGCCGGGATCGGTCAGGGGCGGAACCTGCGTCTGGACTACGCCGCGCACCGACGGCTGGTAGCCGGCCAGCGTGCCGGCCCCCGCGCCGGTCATGAACCCGCCGCCGTTCTGCGCCAGCACCGCGATGCGGACGCCGAGGTTGTCGCTGACCGGACCGCCGGCCGAGGCCTCGAACTCGGTGTAGTCGTAGCTGCCGTATTCGACGCGGGCCGAGCCCTCGAACTCCTTGCCGGGACCGCGGGTGATGGCGTTGATCACGCCGGCCGTGGTGTTGCGGCCGTAGAGCGTGCCTTGCGGGCCTTTCAGCACTTCGACGCGGTCCAGATCGAACAGCGGCATGCCGAGATAGGCGTTGGAGGTCTGATAGACGCCGTCGACATGCAGCGCGACGGACGGATTGCCGTTGGGCTTGTAGTCGTCGGCCCCGCCGATGCCGCGGATGCTGATCAGGCCGTAGTTGGTGCCGCCGAAAGCGTAGTTCACCGACAGGCCGGCGACCTCGTCGACGAGGTCGGTGACGCTGGTGATCCCGCGACGGGAAGCGTCGGCGCCTTCGACCACGGCGACGGCCATCGGCACGTCCTGGATGGCGGCCGAGCGCTTCTGGGCGGTGACGACCACCTCTTCCAGCTGGCTGACCTCGGCGCGCTCTTCGGCGGCGGCGGTGATGGTGAAGGTGCGCTCGCCGGTGGCGACGGCCTTCAGGCCGGTGCCGGCCAGCAGGCGTTCCAGGGCCTCGGCCGGGGTGCGGGCGCCGGCCACCGCCGCGCCGCGCTTTCCGCGCACCAAAGCGGGCGCATAGAGCAGCTGGATGTCGGCCTGGCGGGCCAGGGCCGGCAGGGCCAGCTCCAGCGGCTGGCTTTGCAGGCTCAGCGCCGCAGGGCCGCTCGCCTGGGCCAGGGCCGGGGAGGCCAGGCCCGACGCCAGGCCGAGGGCGACGACCGCGCCGCAGGCCAGCAGGTTGCGTCGAAGCGCGCGTGAATTGAAGCTCGTCATGGATATGGTCCTAAACAGCCGCCGGCCCCCTGACCGATCGACTCCAGGAACCGCCGCCATGGCCGAACCCTCATCCCGTCGTGAAAATTTCACGCAACGAACGGCGGTCTCTAGGTCGTGGAGGCGGCCGTGATCGACCAGGTCGAGGCCCCGACCTGGCGCACGTCGAGGCCGAAAGCCGCCTGCATGGCCTGGGCGAATTCGCGCGCGCCGTCGTAGCGGAACGAGCCGGAGATCCGGATCGACCCCAGTTCCGGCTGGGCCAGCACCAGCTGGTCGCGGGAATAGCGGTTGAAGGCGGCCACGACGTCGGCGAGCGCCTCGTCGTCGAACACCAGCCGCCCCGTCCGCCAGGCCGTCAGCCCCTCGGCGTCCGACGTCGTGGTGACGGCCGGAGCCTCCGCCGGACCCGAGACCATCTGGCCGGCGCGGATCGCCAGCGGTCGGGCGCCGCCCGCGTCGGCGGCGACCTGAAGGGCGCCGTCCTCCAGCAGGATCTGCGCCCGCGCGCCGTCGAGCGAGACCTGGAAGCGGCCGCCCGCGCATTCGGCGACCCGGTCGCCGGCGATCAGCCTGAACGGCTTGCCCTGGCGGATCTCGAAATAGGCCTGGCCCTCGTCCAGCCGCGCGGCGCGCTTGGAGCCGCCGTAGCCGACCCGCAGCTTCGACAGCGGGGCCAGGGTGACGCGCGAGCCGTCGGGCAGGGATGTCGTCAGCCGCTCACCGGGACCGGTGCGGATGGTGGCCTGGGCCGCGCCGGCCATCATCAGGCCGATCCCGCCGGCGACCGCCGCGGCGGTCGCGCCGCCGGCCATGCCGAGGATCGCCCGCCGGCTGGGTCCCGACGCCTTGCGCAGGGCGGCCGAGCGCATGCGCAGCAGCTCGCGGTCGCCGCCGGCCTCGCCCAGTGCTTCCCAGCTCTGTTCCAGTTCGTCGAAGGCCCGGGCGTTGTCGGCCTCGCCCAGCCAGTCGGCGAAGTCCCGCTGCTCGTCCAGCGACAGACGGCCGCCCTCGACCTTGGCGAACCAGCGGGCCGAGGCATCGGTTGACTTGGGGGAGCCGGCCATCAGACCCCCTCCCGCAAGGCGTCGCGCAGCACGATCATGGCCCGGGCCAGGTGCTTTTCGACGGCGCTGACCGAGATCCGCAGGCGGGCGGCGATCTCGGCGTGGGTCATGTCCTCGAACCGGCGCAGGATCACGATCGTCCGGGCGCGCGGCGGCAGCGACTTGAGCGCCGTGCGCAGCCGCGCCAGGTTCTGGCGTCCGCCGACCACCTGCTCGGCGCCCGGCAGGTCGTCGGCCGGATCTAGCGTCTGAAGGTCCACGGGGCCGCCCTCGATCCGCGCCCGGTCGCGACGCGCCTTGTCGCGCAGCAGGTTGGCGGCCGCCTCGAAGACGTAGCCGTCGACGTTCTCCAGCGCCATCAGCCCCCGGCGACGCAGCAGCCGCAGGAACAGGTCCTGCACCAGTTCCTCGGCGTCGAGCCGCGAGCCGGTGCGGCGGGTGAAGTAGCTGAGCAGCGGCGCGCGCAGGCGGCGGGTCAGGGCCTCGAAGCGCTCGGCGCCGTCGATGTCGCCAGATTCTCGAACCGCGCAGCCGTCATAAAGGGGCAAGGGCATGGGCGGCCCATGCCAGCGGGCGGCGACAGTCGTGTGACACACGACGCCTTGGAGGCTGGCCTGGTCAGGCGGGACCCGTCGCCAATGTCCTCGCGAAGAACGGCGTCAGCTGACCCATCGCCGCATCGACGTACTTCGGAACCCAATAGGTCTCGATGTGCGTGGCGCCGTCGATCAGGAACAGGGTCTTGTCGGTCGCGCCGGTCGCCTTGGGGAAGGCGTCTTTGGTCATGTAGAGGCTGTCGGCCTTGCTGCCGGCCAACATGAGCAGCGGAACGTCGATCAGGTCGATCTGGTCGGTGGCGTCCCAGCGCATCAGGTCCAGCAAGCTGCTGGTCGTGTACTTGAAGGTCGAGCCCGGATGGGCGTGGGTCTTCCAGTAGTATGCATAGCCCTGCCGATAGAGATCGAAAGGCAATGCGGCGATCTGCGCGTCGGTCAGGTTGGCGTCCCCGGAATAGAGGATCTCGCCGCCGGCCGCTTCCTGGGCGCGGGCGCGCGAGGCTTGCTCGAGCCGGTCCTGGATCGTCGCCAGCTGCGAGTCCTGATAGCCGTTGCGCCGCACCCGCCCGGAATTGAACATGCTGAGCGTGGCGATCGACTTGAAGCGCTTGTCGGTCTTGGCCGCGGCGAGGGAATAGCCGCCGCCGCCGCAGATGCCGAACAGGCCCAGGCGCGCGGCGTCCACGCCGGGATAACGGCTGATGAAGTCGGCCATGCCGTGGATGTCCTCGATCCTGAACATCGGCTTGTCCACGCTGCGCGGCAGGCCGCCGCTGCCGCCCTGATAGGCCGCGTCGGCGGTGATGGTGATGTAGCCGTGTTCAGCCAGGCGCTGGGCGTAGAGCCCCGCGACCTGTTCCTTCACGCCGCCGTTGGGGTGCGCCACGACGATAGCCGGATAGGTCCGTCCAGGATCGTAGCCGGCTGGCGTGTAGACATTGGCCACGATATCGAGGCCGCCGAGCTTGTAGGTGACCGGATGGATATTGACCTGACCGGCCTCGTTCCTGGTGATCGCGCCGCCATAGACCAGGGTGAAGGGATTGGCCGTCTGGTCCGACGCGGCGGCGGGAGTCGTGCTCATCGTCGTAACTCCGAGAAGTGAACTGGAAAGGACGAGCGCGGATCCCGCGAGGATATCGCGCCTGCTTTTGCCGATCGGGCCGTTGGCCATCGGAAACTCCACGGGCGTGGGCTCCATCGAAACCCCGCCGTCTGTTGATGGGAATTGAGGCCGGCCCCTATCGGGCCGGCGCGCGGTATTCGGCGTCCGTCACGGGACCCAGCCAAGTCACGCTCTTGCCGTCCAAGGCCTCGGCCACCGCCACGTGGGTCATGGCGCTGGCAGGGGTCGCGCCGTGCCAGTGCCTGACGCCCGGCGGCGTCCAGACGACGTCGCCGGGCTTGATCCGCCGAACCGGCTCGCCCTCGGCCTGGACCAGGCCTTCCCCTTCGGTGACGATCAGAAGCTGGCCGAGCGGGTGGCTGTGCCAGTTGGAGCGCGCGCCCGGCTGGAAGGTGACGGTGGCGCCGCCGAGCCGCGCCTCTCCGCCGCCCTTGAACGGCGAGGCGACTGTGACCGCTCCGGTGAAGGTGGCGGCCGGCCCCTGGACCGGCTGAGCGCCTGGCGGGATGATCACCAGGCCTTCGGCGGCCGGTGCCGCGTTCGCGTCCAGGCCCTTGAACACCTTGTCGGCCAAGGCGACCGCGGCGGTCGCCTTGGGCCAGCCGGCGTAGAAGGCCAGATGGGTCAACGCTTCTCCGACCTGCGCCCGCGTCAGGCCGTTTTCGAGCCCCAGGCCGATGTGGAACGCCAGCCCGGCCTCATCGCCGTTGGCCGCCAGCGCCGCGATCGTCGCCAGGCTGCGGTCGCGTGGGGCGAGGTCGGACCGCCGCCACAGGTCGCCGAACAGGACGTCGTTGGTCAGGGTCGCCAGCTTGGGCGCGACCGGCCCGATCGTCGCCGCCACCGTCCGGGCGCGCGCGGCGTCCGAAGCGGGAGCGGGCAGGCTCGCACCCGCCGACGCGCGCAAGGACGCCATGTCGACGCCTCGGTCGGTGAACACCTTTTCGACCACCTCCAGCGACGACACCGCATTGGGCCAGCCGGTGTAGAAGGCCAGATGGGTGACGACCCCGGCGATCTCGTCGGGTTTGACGCCGTTATCCAGCGCGCGGCCCAGATGACCGGTGAGCTGGGCGGTCTTGCCGGTCGCGATCAGCACCGACACGGTCACCAGGCTGCGATCGCGCGGGCTGAGCGCGGGGCTCACCCAGACGTCGCCGAATAGCACATCGTCGGTATAGCCGGCGAGGCCGGGCGCGACGGCCTGCATGGCCTTTGGCGCGACGGACTTGCGCTCCTGGGCCTCGACCGGGGTCGCCAGCGTCAAGGCCGCCATGGCGGCGACAACAGGCTTCATGGGAAACTCCTTTGGAGAGGGGAGAGCTGTCAGCGCGTGGCGGTCTAGCGGCCGGTCTGGGCCAGGACCGCTTCGGGCAGGCGCGCGCCCTGGATCGGGATCTTCGCGGCGGCCTCTTCGATCGCCGCCAGGTCCTCGGCCGTCAGTTCGACGCCGGCCGCGCCCAGGTTCTCGTCGAGGCGATGGCGCTTGGTGGTGCCCGGGATCGGCGCGATCCAGGGCTTCTGGGCCAGCAGCCAGGCCAGGGCGATCTGGGCCGGCGTGGCCGACTTGGTTTCGGCGATCGCCTTGAGCAGATCGACCAGCGCCATGTTGGCGGCGCGGGCTGCGGCGGCGAAGCGCGGCGAGATCGAGCGGAAGTCGGTCGGGTCGAGCTTGGTGGTCTCGTCGATCTTGCCGGTCAGGAAGCCGGCCCCCAGCGGGCTGAACGGCACGAAGCCGATGCCCAGTTCCTCGCAGGCCGCCAGGATCCCGTTGTGCTCCACGTCGCGGGTCCACAGCGAATACTCGTTCTGCAGGGCGGCGACCGGCTGCACGGCGTGGGCGCGGCGCAGCGACTCGACGCTGGGCTCCGAAAGCCCGAAGTGTCCCACCTTGCCGGCTGCGATCAGGTCCTTCACTGCCCCGGCCACGTCCTCCATCGGCACGGCCGGATCGACCCGGTGCTGGTAGAGCAGGTCGATCCGGTCGGTGCGAAGGCGCTTGAGCTGCGCCTCGGCGACGGCCTTGATGTGGTCGGGCCGGCTGTTGAGGCCGCCGGTGCGCGCGCCGGTCGCGAGATCGATGTCGAAGCCGAACTTGGTGGCGACGACCACCTGATCGCGGAACGGCGCGACGGCCTCGCCCAGCAGGGTCTCGTTGGCGAACGGGCCGTAGGCCTCGGCCGTGTCGAACAGGGTGACGCCGCCGTCGAAGGCCGCGCGGATGACCGCCACGGCCTCGTCGTGAGGCGTCGCCGGACCATAGGCGGCGGTCAGCCCCATGCAGCCGTAGCCGAGGGCGGAGACTTCCAGGCCGGCCTGACCGAGTTTGCGCTTTTGCATGTTGGTTCTCCGGGGATTGAGGGATCAGGCGCTGGCGCCGGCGGCCAGGACGATGGCGGCGGACGCTCCAAAGGCGGTGCGGCGCGACATGCCCGGGTCCTGGTCTTGCATTCGGTGCTCCTGACGTTCGCGAACGCGGAGCCCTCAGCGCCTTCGCATGACCGGCAAGATAGGCCTGGCCCGTTCCGGCGATTAGGCCCCATAATCGCCATGTAGCTTTTAGTGGGGCTAACAAATGGGCCAGGGCTTCGACGAACTTGCCGTCTTCGCCGCGGTGGCCAGGGAGCGCAGCTTCACGCGCGCCGGCGCCAAGCTGGGCGTCTCGCCCTCGGCGCTCAGCCAGACGATCAAGGGCCTGGAAGGCCGGCTGGGCGTTCGCCTTCTGACGCGCACGACCCGCAGCGTCGCGCCGACCGAGGCGGGGGATCGCCTGCTTCAGACCATCGCGCCGCGCTTCGAGGAAATCGAACAGGCGCTGGTCGCCCTGGCCGAGATGCGCGAGCGCCCGGCCGGCACGATCCGCATCACGGCCGGCGAGCATGCCGCCCGGTCTGTCCTGCAGCCGGGCCTGGCCAGGCTGTTGCCGGACTATCCCGACATCCGCGTCGAGATCGTCGTCGATTACGGCATGGTCGACATCGTGTCGGAGGGGTTCGACGCGGGCGTGCGCCTGGGCGAACAGGTGGCCAAGGACATGATCGCCCTGCGCATCGGCCCCGATATGCGCATGGCCGTGGTCGGCTCACCGGCCTATTTCTCAAGCCGCCGGAAGCCGGAAAGCCCCCAGGACCTCACCGATCACAACTGCATCAACATGCGCCTGCCCACCTATGGCGGCCTCTTTCCCTGGGAGTTCGAGAAGGACGGCCGCGAGGTGAAGGTGCGGGTCGACGGCCAGTTGATCTTCAACACCATCCGCCAGCGCCTGGATTCCGCGCTGCAGGGCCTGGGCCTGGCCTACATGCCCGAGGACGTCGCCGCGCCCTGCATCGCTTCAGGCGAACTGGTCCGGGTTCTGGAGGACTGGTGTCCGCCGTTTTCCGGCTATCACCTCTACTACCCGAGCCGGCGCCACGCCTCGCCGGCGTTCGCGATGCTCACCGATGCGCTCCGGTTCAAGGACCGCTGACAGGGGCCATCGGTCGATTTGTTAGAAGAGCTAACGAGAGCAAGTCCTTTCCGCCCGCTAATCGCGCTTTCCGGGGCGCGATAGTCTTTCTTCGACACCGAAGGGAGACCCATCATGGGCCGGACGAACAGCTTCTCATCCCGCGCCGGCGCCCTGGCGCTCTGCGCGGTCCTCGGCCTTCCCTTCGCGGGGACCGCGGCGGCGCAGACCCTGAAGTCCATCCAGACGCCGGGCAAACCGCTGGTGCTGAAGGTCAGGGGCAGCTTCTTCGTGGGCGGACGATCGGTCGAGCAGAAGGCCGGGGAGATCCTGCTGGGTCCCGACGACAGCGTCACTGTCGACCAGATGTACGTCGAGTACATGGTCCCGACCGGCAGGACCAAGGTCCCGGTGGTGATGATCCATGGCGCGGGCCTCAGCGGAAAAAGCTACGACACCACGCCCGACGGCCGCATGGGCTGGTACGAGTATTTCGTTCGCAAGGCCCATCCGACCTATGTCGTCGACCAGGTCGGCCGGGCGCGGTCCGGGTTCAATCAGGCGGCGATCAACAACAGGCTGTCGGGCGCAAGCAGCGCGCCGTCGGGAGCGGTGGCGCCGACCACGCCGGGCGCGCCGGCCGCGATCGGGCAGGGGGCGTTCCGCTTCGGCGACCGGGTCGGCGTCTGGACCAACTTCCGCTTCGGGCCGAAGTTCGGTGAAGCGTTTCCGGGCGCCCAGTTCCCCGTCGAGGCCGTCGGCGAGCTTTCCAAGCAGGCCATCCCCGACCTGACCTCGCAGCTTCCCTCGCCCAATCCCACGTTCAAGGCCCTGTCCGATCTGGCGATCGACCTGGATGGCGCGGTCCTGATCAGCCACTCCCAGTCCGGACCCTTTCCGATGGATGCGGCGCTGGTGAACCCGCGAGGCGTCGCGGGCATCGTCGCCGTCGAACCCGGCGCTTGCCGGGCCAGCTACACCGACGAGCAGATCGCCAGGCTGGCCAGGATCCCGACCCTGGTCGTGTTCGGCGACAACCTGTCGGTCCAGACCGGCCTGGGCGGCATCACCTGGCAGGACCGGCTGGAGGGGTGCCGCGCCTACGCCAGGCGCATCGAGGGGGCCGGCGGACGGGTGGACGTCATCGCGACGGCCGAGCAGGGCGTCCGCGGCAACAGCCACATGTTGATGCAGGACCGGAACAACCTCCAGATCGCCGACCTCATCCTGGCGTGGATCGACAAGCGGGCCGTACGCAATCCATAGGCCGGTTCCCGACCGGCTGGACGCGGATCGCGCCAGGGGGCAAGACTAAGCCGTATCAGCGAGGCGGCTCATCCTGCACCATCACCATCATGTCTGGACCTTCGTCGCGCTTTCGTTCGGCGTCGCGGTCTTCGGCTCCTGGACCGCGCTCGACCTGGCCCGGCGTGTGTCCGGCCATCTTGGCCGCGCGCGGCTCGTCTGGACCAGCACCGCCGCCATCGCGATGGGCCTGAGCATCTGGTCGATGCACTTCATCGCCATGCTGAGCTTCGATCCCGGCGCCCCGGTCGCCTATGACCCCGGCCTGACGCTCGCTTCCCTGGCCCTGGCGGTCGGTTCGACCTGGGCCGCCTTTCTCAGCGCGACGCGCGAGCGGGCGGGGCGGCCGAGCCTGCTCGCCGCCGGCGCGGCCATGGGGGGCGGGATCTGCCTGATGCACTATGTCGGCATGGCGGCGCTGCATTCGGCGGTGTCGCTGGGCTATCGGCCGGACCTCGTCGCCGTCTCGCTGGTCATCGCCGTCGTCGCTTCGACCGCCGCGCTGGTCGTCGCGCGCGGCGCCCATGGCGCGGCGGCCAGGCTCCTGGCCGCGGTGCTGCTGGGCGCGGCCGTTGTCGGCATGCACTACACCGCCATGGCCGCCCTGGAGCTGGCGGTCGTGGGAGAGGCCCGGCATGCGCCGCCGCCCGGCGTGCAGCCTTTCCTGGTCGGGGTGGGCGTGGCGGCCGGCACGCTGCTGGTCCTGTTCCTGGCGCTGATGGCCTCGCTCTATGATCAGCGGGGCAACATCCTTCAGGCCCTCGGCGCCGGCGGCGTCGGCTATTGGGAGTTCGACCTGACGACCGGAGTGTTGCGCGTCTCCGGGCACGGCAAGGCCCTGTTCGGGCTGAAGCCCGACGACGAACTGACCTTGGAGCGATGGCTCGGCGCCTTGTCGGAAGAAGACCGCGCGCGGCGCGAGAAGGCCTTCGAGAGCGTGCTGCGCACCGGCGGCGACTACGACATCGAGTATCGCCTGGTCGAGCAGGACCGCTGGGTCAATGTCCGCGGCAAGGTGCTGCGCGACGCCCGGGGGCGGCCTCGGCGGATGATGGGCGTGGTGCTCGACGTCACTGACCGCCACATGGCCTTCGCGGCGGTCACCGCCAGCGAGCGGCGTCTGCGCCTGCTGACCAACGAGCTGAACCACCGGGTCAAGAACACCCTGGCCACCATCCAGTCGATCGCGGCCCATACCGCCCGGCGCTCGGGCTCGGTGGCCGAGTTTCGCGCCGCCTTCGAGGATCGCCTGATGGCGCTTTCGGGGACGCACAACATCCTGACGCAATCGAGCTGGGAGGCGGTGGCGATCGGCGATCTCCTGGCCCAGGAACTGGCGCCCTATCCCGAGGGCCAATACGTGCTCAGCGGCGAGCGTCTGGAGTTCGGATCGCGCCAGGCCCTGGCGCTGGGGCTGATCTTCCATGAACTGGCGACCAATGCGGCCAAGTACGGCGCCCTGTCGGTCCCCACGGGCTGCGTGCACGTGACCTGGCGCGCACGGCTGTCGCAGGGCGGATCCGGGCGCCTGACCCTCGAGTGGCGGGAGGAGGGCGGTCCGGCGGTCACGCAGCCCAAGGCCCTGGGCTTCGGCTCGCGTCTCATCCAGGTGAGCGGCCAGCAGGACCTCGGAGGGACGGTGCGCATGGCCTACGAGGAAAGCGGGCTGGTCTGCGTCCTGGAGGCGCCGCTGCCCGACCTCGCGCCGTCGGCGCCGCTCGACGCGGTTCTGGATTAGCGGTCCGGTCGTCAGCCGCCCCGATTTCAGGCGAGCGTCGGCATGCCGTCCAGCAACTTGTCGAGCGTCACCGGATAGTCCCGCACCCGCACGCCCGTGGCGTTGTAGACGGCGTTGGCCACGGCGGCGGCCACGCCGCAGATGCCCAGTTCTCCGACGCCCTTGGCCTTCATCGGCGACGACATCGGGTCTGTTTCGTCGAGGAAGATCACCTCCTGGTGCGGAATGTCCGCATGGACCGGGACCTCGTAGCCCGCCAGGTCGTGGTTGACGAAGAAGCCCAGACGCTTGTCGACCGCCAGCTCCTCCATCAGCGCCGCGCCCGCGCCCATGGTCATGGCGCCGATCACCTGGCTGCGGGCGGATTTGGGGTTCAGGATCCGGCCGGCCGCGCAGACGGCCAGCATGCGGCGGATGCGGATTTCCGCCGTGGCGGCATCGACGCCGACCTCGACGAAATGGCCGCCGAAGGTCGATTGCTGGTGGGTCTTGGTCAGGTCGCCGTATTCCATGGCGTCCTCGACGACCAGCGGCGCTTCGGCCACGGCCTGGGCCAGCGGCGCACTGCGGCCGCCCGCCTTCACCTGGCCGTCCGAGAACTCGGCGGTCGCCGGATCAAGGCCCAGCTTGGCCGCAACCGCCTCGCGCAGCTTCATGCAGGCCGCGTAGACCCCCGCCGTGGAGCTGTTGCCGCCCCACTGGCCGCCGGACCCGGCCGAGACCGGAAAGGTGGAATCGCCCAGCTTCACCGTCACGCGGTGCAACGGCACGCCCATCATCTCGGCCGCGGTCTGGGCGATGATCGTGTAGCTGCCGGTGCCGATGTCGGTCATGTCGGTCTCGACCGTGATCTGGCCGGAGGTCTCCAGCCGCACCCGCGCCGCTGATTTCATGACCATGTTGTTGCGGAACGCCGCCGCCACGCCCATGCCGACCAGCCAGCGGCCGTCGCGAACCTGGCCCGGGCGCGCCTGGCGCCTGTTCCAGCCGAACCGGTCGGCGCCGGTGCGCAGGCATTCGACCAGTCGCCGCTGCGAGAAAGGGCGTCCGGGCTTTTCCGGATCGACCTGGGTGTCGTTGAGAACACGCAGCTCGACCGGGTCCATGCCCAGCTTTTCGGCCAGTTCGTCGATCGCCACTTCCAGCGCCATCAGGCCGGGCGCCTCACCGGGCGCGCGCATGGCGTTGCCCTCGGGCAGGTCCAGCACGGCCAGCTTCATCTTGGTCATGCGGTTGGCCCCGGCGTAGAGCAGCCGGGTCTGCTGGGTGGCGGTCTCGGGCCCGCCGCCGGGCAGGTCGCCCGACCAGCTCTCGTGACCGATGGCCGTGATCCTGCCGTCCTGGGCCGCGCCGATGCGGATGCGCTGGATGGTGGCCGGGCGGTGGGTAGTGTTGTTGAACATCAGCGGCCGGGGCAGGGCGATCTTGACCGGCCGCCCCGTCGCCTTGGCGCCCAGCGCCGCCAGGATCGCGTCGGCGCGGACGAACAGCTTTCCGCCGAAGCCACCGCCGATATAGGGCGACACCAGCCGGACGTCGTCCTTCGGAATCCCAAGCGTCTTGGCCACGTCGCCCCGGCTCCAGGCGATCATCTGGTTGGACGTCCAGAGGGTCAGCTTGTCGCCCTTCCAGGCCGCGATGCTCGCATGCGGCTCCATCATCGCGTGGGCCTGGTCGGGCGTGGTGTAGGCCTCGTCCAGCTTGACCGGGGCGGCGGCGAAGGCCGTGTCGAAGTCGCCGACGGCGGTGTCGGGATTGTCCTTGGCTGGCGGCGCGCCGTCCTTGGCTAAGGCCAGGTCGAACGTTCCCTTCGCGCGCTCGTAGTCGATCTTGATCAGGGCGGCGGCGGAGCGGGCCTGCTCGAAGGTCTCGGCGACCACGACCGCGACGGCTTGGTGGTAGTGCTCGATCTCAGGGCCGCCCAACAGCCTGGCGGTGTTGTTGTCGCCCTTGCCCAGCTTGCCGGCGGTCTGGGCGGTGACGACGGCCAGCACGCCGGGCGCGGCCTTGGCGCGGCCAAGGTCCATGGCCTTGATCCGGCCCTTGGCGATGGCCGAACCCACGACGTAGCCGTAGGCGACGCCTTCGAGCGCGTCGTGGCGCTCATAGGCGTAGGGCGCGGTTCCCGTGGTCTTCAGCGGGCCGTCGATGCGGTCGACCGGCTTGCCGACGATCTTCAGCTGATCGATCGGATTGGTCGTGGCGGGGGTGAGAAACTTCATCGGATCATTCCCGGGCCTGGGCCATCGTCGCGCCCAGGGCGCGCTCGGCCAGGGTCAGCTTGAAGGCGTTCTGCGCGGTGGTGCGGGCGCCCGAGAGCAGGGCCTCGGCCGCCGCCTTGGCGCCGCGCGGCATGGCGACTTCGGCTTCCTCGACGCGCCAGGGCTTGTGCGCCACGCCGCCGAGCGCGACGCGGCCGGAGCCGTCTTCGTGAATGATCGTCGCCACCGACACCAGTGCGAAGGCGTAGGACGCCCGGTCGCGCACCTTGTGATAGGCCTGCCTGCCGCCGACCGGCTTGGGCAGGGTGACGGCGGTGATCAGTTCGCCGGACGCCAGGGTCGTCTCGATGTGCGGCGTCTCTCCGGGCAGGCGATGAAACTCGGCGATCGGGATCGTGCGGGTCGCGCCGTCAGGCCGGACGGTCTCGACCACAGCGTCGAGCAGCCGCATGGCCACCGCCATGTCGCTGGGATGGGTGGCGATGCAGGCCTGGCTGCTCCCCAGCACCGCGTGCGAGCGGGTGACCCCGCCGATCGCCGAGCAGCCCGCGCCGGGGCTGCGTTTGTTGCACGGCATATTGGTGTCGTAGAAATAGGGACAGCGTGTGCGCTGCAGCAGGTTGCCGGCGGTGGTCGCCTTGTTGCGCAGCTGTCCCGAGGCACCGGCCAGCAGCGCGCGCGACAGCACCGGATAGTCCTTGCGCACCCGTTTGTCGGCGGCGAGGTCGGTGTTGCGCGCCAGGGCGCCGATGCGCAGGCCGCCGTCCCGCGTGGCCTTGATCTCGTCCAGCTTGAGGTCGCCCAGGTCGATCAGGCGGCGCGGCGTCTCGATCTCCAGCTTCATCAGGTCGAGCAGGTTGGTGCCGCCGGCGATGAACCGCGCGCCGGGATCGCCGGCCGCCGCCGCCGCGGCCGCCGCCGGCGTGCGGGCGCGCTCATAGGTGAAGGCCCTCATGCCGGCTCTCCCTTGACCAGGTCTCCGGCGACTTCGGCGATCGCCTCGACGATGTTGGAATAGGCCCCGCAGCGACAGATGTTGCCGCTCATCCGCTCGCGTAGTTCGGCCTCGGTCAGCTTGGGCTTGTCGGACAGGTCGGCGGTCACGTGGCTGGGAACGCCGGCCTTGATCTCGTCCAGCATCGCCTTGGCCGAACAGATCTGACCCGGCGTGCAGTAGCCGCACTGATAGCCGTCGTGCCTGACGAAGGCCGCCTGCAGCGGATGTAGTCGGTCGGGTGTTCCCAGGCCTTCGATCGTGGTGATCGCGTCGCCCTCGTGCATCACCGCCAGGGTCAGGCAGGCATTGATCCGCCGCCCCTCGACGATGACCGTGCAGGCGCCGCACTGGCCATGGTCGCAGCCCTTCTTGGTCCCGGTCAGCTTCAGGTGCTCGCGCAGGGCGTCGAGAAGCGTGGTGCGGGTGTCGAGGTTCAGGCTCTGCTTGCGGCCGTTCACCTCGAGCGTGACCGTGGCCAGGCTCGGAGCGTCCTGCGCCGGGGCGGCCGTGGCGCCGGGAGCGCTGGCGACGGCGGCCGAGGCCGCGCCGACGGCCATCAGGCCGCGCCTCGAAAGGCCGGTGTCCGATTGTGCGACCATGCCATCCTCCGCTCCTCCGCGCGCCAACAACGACTAAGCGGGCGGCAAGGCCGCCGGTTGCCACGGATCGATCGAGGTTAGCCGAGGGGAGGCAAGCGGATTGGCGGCTTTTCCTCCACGAGGTGCTGAGCCGCGCTCATCAATCTGCATTTAACGCGCCGGAAGCTCGAGTTCGGTAGCGACGCTTCGAAATCTCGGATCAGGCGACCCGTCGCGACGCGCCGCCGATCGACTCGGGCGCCTCCACATTCAAATGAGCCCGCAGCAGATCGACCAGTTCGAGATGCAGTTGCGTGGGGGCGCGATCCGCCCGGCTGACGACGTCGATCCCGAGGCCTGCCTCGACTGGAAAGAACGGCATCTTCGCCAGCGCCAGGCCGCCGCAACGGCTTTCGTGCTCGGTCATCAGCGCCAGCCGGTCGCTGCCCGCGACGAAGTGGCCGACGATGGCCCCCTCGGAGGCGGCGAAGGCGACCTGAGGCGGGGACATGCCGGCGAACAGCGTCTCGCGCGCGGTCTCGCGCGCCGACCCCGGCGTTCCCCCGACCCAGTCATAGGCGATCAACTGGTCGAGCGTGGCTGTTTCCGAGCCGCTCAAGGGGTGTCCGGGCCGTCCGAACACGAAATAGGGCGTGCTGACCAGCCGCTCCTTGATCTGGTCGCGTCCGATTGCCTCGATGTCGCCGACGACGAGATCGACCTCGCCCGCGCGCAGCCTTTCCACCAATTCTACAGGGCCCTCGCGAAGCACCGTAATGCGCGCGCCGGCGTGCCGCGTCGCCAGTTCGGCCAGGACGCGCGCCAGGAAGCGGTTGCCGAACGCCTGGGCGGCGCCGACGACGATGGATTTCTCGGCGTTGGTCTGCTGCGCGTGCAGTTCGCGGACCCCGATCGCCAGATCGTCCAGGAGGGCGCGAAGGCGTTCGGCGAACGCCTGGGCCCGCGGGGTGAAGCGGGTCCCGTCCGACGTGCGGACGAAAAGCGGTCCGGTCAGCTTTTCCAGGACGCCGGCCGATCGACGAAGCCCCTCCCGCGTCACGCCGCCGGCGAGCGCCGCCCGCTCGATAGATCCGGTCTCGAGCACGGCTGACAGGGTCCTCACCTGGGCGGGGGTCAGGCGATGCTCCACGGCCTTGGTGTCGGCCGGATCAAGATCGGCGATCACCTCGTCCAGTTGGGCGCAGATCCGATCGACCCGGGCGTGAAACAGCCTGCCGAGCGGGGTCAAGGTCATGCCGCCCAGGCCGCGTTCCAGCAGGGTCGCCGCCACCTTGTCCTGAAGCTGCGAAAGGGCTTGGGTCGCGGCGGGCTGGGAAACGCCAAAGGCGTGCGCGGCGCGTTGTATGCCGCCGTGATGTCCCACGGCGGCGAACAGCCTCAGCTGCCTGAAGCTGATCGAGGCGCAGCGATCATGCACGTCCCTCGGGGTCATAGTCCGTCATCGATCCAGCGGCCACCGGCGATTTGGGCCAGGATTGCCGATCTAAATACCATCTAGGCTTGCCCTCCAGCAAGCCGACCGCCGGCCCGGATAAGGGCCGCCTTCCTCTATCTGCGCCACGGGCAGGGTCGCGAGACACGCGGACCCGACAGCAATCCGCCATGTCCGCAATCTGCGTGAAAATTATATAATAACGACAAAAACAAATATGCATGCACGCAGCCGCCTGCGTGACAGTGCGGACAAATAAAACAATCGACAGGGGAGTGAACGTGCCAATGAGCCATCGGCTTTCGAAGGGCTTGCTGCTTAGCGCCAGCGTGTCCGCTCTGGCGTTGCCTGCGCATGCGCAGACCACGGCGGACGCCAGCGCCACCGTGAGCGAAGTGGTCGTCACCGGTTCGCGTATCCCGACCAACGGCGACAACAGTCCCACGCCGTTGACGGTCGTCAGCACCCAGCAGCTGCTGGCGTCGACCCCGACGTCCGTCGCGGCCGCCCTGCAGCAGCTGCCGGTGTTCCAGAACTCGATGGGCCAGAACAGCGGCGCCGGCGGCGGCAACGGCGGGCCCAACGGCGCGGCCAACGCCCCCAATATCCGCAGCCTGGGCCTCTATCGCACGCTCACCCTGTTCGACGGCAAGCGGCTCCAGCCCAGCACCGACACGGGCCTGGTGACGATCGACATGTTCCCGCAGATGCTGCTGCAGCGGGTCGACGTCGTCACCGGCGGCGTCTCCGCGGTCTACGGTTCCGACGCCATATCGGGGGTCGTGAACTTCGTCACCGACTCCAAGTTCAACGGCCTGTCGGTCAAGGCCCAGCGCGGCGTTTCGGCGCGCGGCGACGATCGGACGACCGACATCGGCGTCGCCGCGGGAACGACCCTGTTCGACGGGCGCGGCCATGTCGAAGCCAGTCTCGAATACAATGACGATCCCGGCATTCTCGACATGTTCAGCCGCGATCTGGGGCAGCTCTGGCAGATCGAGGGCGGCGTCGCCGGTTCGACCGCGACGCCGGGCTCGGCGGCCAACCCGTTCAAGCTCTATTCGAACGTCCACAACGCCTCCCTGACGAGCGGCGGCCTGATCCGGTCGGGCCCGTTGGCCGGTCAGACCTTCTCATCCAATGGGGTCCTGTCGGCCTTTCAGAACGGGACCGCCACCGGCACCTCGGGGTTCCAGATCGGCGGCGACGGCGCCTACAACAACGACAGCTCGCTGAAAGGGGCCCTGCGCGCCAAGCGGGCGTTCGCGCGGTTCGACTACGACCTGACCGACACGCTGCACGTCTACCTGGAAGGGTTCGGCGCGAAGAACCGCAACGCGTACAACGACACCACGCTCACCATGAGCAATGTCACGCTGCGGTCGCAGAACCCCTTCCTGCCGGCCGCCTACCAGTATGGAACGGCCACGACGACCTTCACCCTTAGCAAGCAACTCGGCCCGCAGCTTGGTCCGCACACCAAGGTCTTCGACCTGGGCAGCTACTTCGTGAACGGCGGGCTCAGGGGAAAGCTCGGCAACTACATCTGGGAATTGGGCGCGGCGCACGGCGTGTCGACCCAGAAGTGGACCACGGAACGCAACATAAACCTGCAGCACCTGGCGGCCGCGCTCGACTCGGTCTCGGTCGGCGGGAACATCGTCTGCCGGATCAACGCCGACGCCATCACCACCAACGACGACGCGGCCTGCGCGCCGTTCAATCCCTTCGGCCCGAACGCGGCCTCGGCGCAGTCGGTCGCGTATCTGACCGACCGGACCGTCGGCAAGGCCAAGGGGACGATCGCCGACATCACCGGATCCATCACCGGTTCGCCGTTCGAGACCTGGGCGGGGCCGGTCAACGTCGCGCTGTCGGGAGAATGGCGCCGCGTCGGCCTGTCGGCGACCAGCGAGGTGCCGCCAGAGGACAAGGCCGACTGCACCGGCATCCTCTACAACTGCACCCAGGGCACGACCAATCTTCACCAGGTCACCTTCGGCGTCACGCCGCTGGTGCATCAGACCGTCCAGGAGGCGGCGCTGGAGGTCGAGGTCCCGCTGCTGAAGGACGCTCCGCTGGCGCAGGACCTGAGCGTCAATCTGGCCGGCCGCTACGCTAACTACGACAGCTTCGGCGGCGCATGGACCTGGAAGGTCGGCGGCGTCTGGCGGATCAATGACGAGCTGACGATCCGCGCGACCCGTTCGCGCGATTTCAGGGCGCCCAACCTCAACAACCTCTACGGCCCCGGCACGGTCAGCCGCTCCACGGTGATCGACCAACTGACCGGCGCGACCCTGGCCAATGCGCCCAATCAGGGCGGCGGCAATCCGGATCTGAAGCCCGAGATCGGCAACACCCTGACCGCGGGCGTGGTCTATCGGCCTGGCTGGCTGACCGGCGCCAGCGTCTCCGTGGATTTCTACGCCATCAAGATCAAGGACGCGATCACCGCCCTGAACGGAGCGAACGTGACCGTGCAGAAGCTCTGCATCGCCAGCGGGGGAACATCCTCGCTCTGTGATCTGATCGTCCGGCCCAACGGCTACGCCGACACCAGCACGGCGAACAACGCCACCTACTTCTACACCCGCTCGGTCAACGCCGCGGAGATCTACACCAGGGGCGTGGACCTCGAGTCGAGCTACGCGACCCAGTTCTTGGGCCGCCCGCTCTCCCTTCGGGTGCTGACCACCTACCAGCCTGTCTTGCGCCAGGACACGCCGAGCATCGGGGTCGTTGACATGGCGGGCTACGCCTACGCCCCGGCCGGCGGCCTGGGCGCCTCTCCGAAATGGCGCGTGACCAGCTTCGCCAGCTATGCGCTGACCGACCAGTTCAAGGCGACGGTGTCGACCCGCTGGCGCAGCGCCCTCGGCTGGAACGCGGACAAGACGCTGGTCTATGACGAGCCCAAGATCTCGGCCTTCTGGACGGCCAACCTAAATCTCGCGTTCACGCCCGAGATCCAGGGCGCCAGGCCCGAGTTCTTCTTCAATATCCAGAACCTCTTCGACAAGTCTCCGCCGATCGCGATCAACTCATCGGCCGACGCCGGGCGGTTCGGGGCCTACCTGCAGTCGGACGACCTGGTCGGCCGCTACTACACGACGGGCGTCCGTCTCAAGTTCTGATCGTCGCGACAGCAACAAGCTCCTGGAAAGCACGAGACCATGGATCGTAGAATCTCCCGCCTGGCGTTGCTTGCGACGACGCTGATCGCGCCCCTGGCCATCGCCGCGGCCGTCGTCGCGCCGACGATTGCGCCGGCCCAGTCCGGGGCGAGCCCTCCGCCGACGGCCGCCCCGCCCGCGAACGGCGCGCTCCTGGCTGGGGCGGCGCGGATCGACATCACCCCCGCCGTCGAAGACCTGCCCAAGCCGTTCGAAGCCATCGAGAGCCGGCTCCATGTCAGGACCGTGGTGCTGGACTCGGGCGGCAAGCGCGCCGTGCTGGTGGTCGGCGACCTGCCGATGTTCGCGCCCGACATCTTCGAAGACACGATGGCGCGCATCGCCAAGGCCTCAGGCGCGCCGCCGGAGAACATCCTGCTGGCCGTCACCCACACCCACGACACGGTGCGGATGGACAACAATCCCGTCGGCATCATCCTGCCGGGATCCGAGAAGATCACCCGCATGACCACCGACGCAATCGTCGCGTCGGTGCAGCAGGCGATCGCCAACCGCCGGCCGGCGCGGGCGGGCTACGCCAACGGCGTTTTCCGGCTGGCCGGGCGCAATGAAGGCGGCCCAGGCGCCGAGGGGGCGGCCGAAAGCGGCCGGACCCAGAGCACGGACGCCTCGATCGGCGTGTTCAAGGTCGAAACCCTGCAAGGCGAGCCCATCGCCCTGATGGTCAGCAACGGCCCGGGACCCGGCGTGCCGGGGCTGGGCGGCGGCAAGCGCTCGAAGGTCAGCGCCGACATGGTCGGCATGGTCGAGCGCTATGTCGAGCAGCGCTTCGGCGACAAGGTCGTGGCGATGTACACGGTCGGCGCGCCGATGGGGATCGCCATGAACCCCGGGCGCAAGGGGGCGGGGCTGACCCCGCCCGAGCCGAACGCGGTCAAGGGCGCGGTGGCGACCGTGCTGGGCGAGGAGGTCGTGGCGACCGCGCTCAGGATCAAGTCCTCGGACAGGCTGACGATCTCCGGTTCGCTCGAAGTCCTGATGTGTCCTGGCAAGTCGACGTTCCCGCTCAACAATCCGGGCGCCTGCTCCGATGCGCCGGACTCGAAGCTGCCCCGATGCGTGTTCACCGACACCGACATCGCGCCGGTGCCGCTGCGGTTCGGAACCATCCAGCTCGGCGACTTCACGATCGTCCACAGCGACGCGAACGTGATGCCGCCGCTCTGGGCCAGGGTGAAGCAGGGCGCCCCCCGGCCCGCCAGCACCATGCTCGTGTCGCTGGGCTACGGGCCGGTCCACTACGTCGTGCCCGACGAGGACTATCCCTCCAACAGCTATCCGGTGACGGCGAGCATGGCCAAGCGCGGCTGCGCGGCGGGCGGCTTCGTCGACGGCGCGCTCAAGATGGTCAACGCCTCCAGGGCCAGCGGCGGATGACGACCCCGGAGCGACCTTCAACCCAATCGAGATCGACCATGACAGATGTCCAACCCGGCAAGTTCCACCCCGAGGCCGCGCTGAAGGGCTACGCGCTCAACCGCATGTGCTTCACGCTCAATTCGGCGGAAAGCCGCGCCGCCTTCATCGCCGATCCGGACGGCTACTGCGCGCGGTTCGGCCTCAACGACGAGGAAGTCGCGGCGGTGCGGTCGAGGGACAAGAAGCGGTTGTTCGCGGCGGGAGGAAACATGTACTTCCTGGCCAAGCTCGACAGGGTTCCCAAGCCGCAGGGAGCCCGCTGATGGGCGTCGTCATCGGAGGATTGGGCACCAGCCACGTGCCGATGATCGGCCGGGCGATCGCGGCCAACAAGCAGGCCGAGGTGCCGTTCGCGCCGTTCTTCGCCAGCTTCGGCAGGGTCCATGCGTGGCTGGACGAGGCCAGGCCCGACGTCGTGATCGTCTTCTACAACGATCATGGCCTCAACTTCTTCCTCGACAACATGCCGACCTTCGCGATCGGGGTGGCGCACGACTATAGCAACGCCGACGAGGGGTGGGGGCCGCCCGAGCCGAGGACCTTCCGCGGCGACGCGGAACTCGCCTGGCACATCGTCGGATCGCTGATGGCCGACGAGTTCGATGTCGCCACCTGCCAGGAGATGATCTTCGATCACGCCGGCATCACCGCCCTGGACCTGCTTTTCCCGGCCGACGGCGCGGGGCATGGCGACATCCCCGTCGCCACGATCCCGATCATGATCAACGGCGTCCTGCCGCCGCTGCCGACGCCCGCCCGCTGCTACAAGCTGGGGCAAGCGATCGGTCGGGCCATTCGCTCCTTCCCCGGCGATCGCAGGGTCCTTCTGGTCGGCAGCGGCGGGCTGAGCCACGAGCTCGGCATCAGCGGCAAGATCAACCAGGACTTCGACCGGCTGACCCTCGAGAAGATCGAGCACGACCCGCAAGCCCTGACCCAATTCACCAATGACGAGATCGTCGATCTGGCCGGCGCCCAGGGGCTGGAGCTGATGACCTGGCTTGCCATGCGCGGCGCGGCCGCGGGCGGCGACATCGTCACCAGCCTCTATCACGCCCCGATCTCGCATACGGGCGGCGCGATGATGCTGATCGACACACGCGAAGGCGAACGCTGATGACCGAGGCCGTTTCCCTGAGCGCGCCGAGCGAAAAGGCGCCGTCGCGCGCCAAGCACTGGGGCATCCTGCTGCTGCTCTCGGTCGGCGTGCTGATCGCCTATGCCGACCGCTCCAGCATTTCCGCGGCGCTGGCCAACAAGGACTTCGTCCACCACTTCGGCATGACGTCCGTCGGGCGCGGCTGGGTCGGGGCGGCGTTCTTCTGGGCCTATGCGGCCGCCCTGATGCCCCTGGGCTGGGTGGTCGACCGCTATGGCGCGAAGATCCCCTACGCCATCTGCTTCGCGCTCTGGTGTCTGGCCACGGCGGCGACCGGCGCCATGCCGGCCTTGCTGGGCATCGTGATCATGCGCTCGTTGGTCGGGGCGGCCGAGGGGGTCGTGATGCCGGCCAGCTACCGCTGGATCCGCCACAACGTGCCCGAGCGCCACACCGGCGCGGCGCTGGGCGTGTTCTCGTTCGGCAACAAGGTCGGAACGGCCATCGGCGCGCCGATGGGCGCCTGGCTGATCACGGCCTCGGACTGGCGGCTGATGTTCGTCATCACCGGGGCGTGCGGCCTTGTGTGGCTCGTCCCCTGGATGATGCGCGTGCAGAACGACTTCCCGCGCAAGGACCAGCGCGCCGAGGCCCGGCGGCGGGCCGCCTCGGTGCCGTTCGGGCGCATCATCACCTCGCCGGTGGTCTGGGGCGGGATCATCGTCAACTTCTGCTACAGCTACTTCGTCTTCTTCTGCATGACCTGGATGCCGTCCTACCTGGTCGAGCAGCGCGGGTTGTCGCTGACCAATTCGGGGCTCTACACCTTCTTCAGCTTCGCCGGCATCGCGATCGTCGCCGTCGTCGCGGGCTGGGCGGCCGACCGCATCATCGACCGGGGCGGAGACCCAGTGGTGACGCGCAAGGTGTTCATCGTCGCCGGCTTCATCGGCGCGACGACGGTGTTGTTCGGCGCCTACGCCCACAGCCTGGGCGCGGCCCTGTTCTGGAACATCTTCTCGCTGTCGTGTCTTGGCCTCGCCAGCGCCAACAACCTCGCGCTCACCAAGGTCACGCTCATTCCACGGCCGGCCATCGGCATGATCGTCGGCGTCCAGCACGTCGCCGCGGGACTGTCCGGCGGCGCGGCGGCGGCCATCTCCGGCTGGCTCCTCCACGTCAGCGGCGGCTATCAGCTGCCGATGCTGGTGATCGTGGTGTTCCTGGTGCTGGGGGCCACGACGTCGGTCGTGCTGCTGCGCCCCAAATGGTCGCCGAAGGTGACGGACGGGGAGGCGTGATCCGTCCGCCGCCAACCGCTTGTGACGCGCCGATCCCAGGTTTCGGAAGATTTCCGGGCGGCGTTCGGGGGGAACTCGCCGCCTGAGGCATCTAACCCTCAAACAAACGGGCAAGCGCCCAAGAACGAGGGGAAACGATGAAGCGCTATCCGAGCATTTTCTGTGGGGTCTCGCTGGCGGTCATGCTGGCGGCGACCGGCGCGGCGGCGCAGGAGCGGACGTTCGACGTGCCGGCCGGACCGGCGTCCGACGCCATCCCGCTGTTCGCGCGTCAGGCGGGCGTCCAGATCATCGCCCCCGCCGGCCGCCTGAAGGGCGTCTCGACCCCGGCGGTGAAGGGCCGCCAGGACGCCCGCGCGGCGCTGAAGACCTTCCTGGCCGCGACCAATCTCGAGATCGCCGCCGACAACGGCTCGGTGATCATCCTGCGGGAAGCCGCCCGGCCCGCCGCCGCCCCGGTCCAGCAGACCTCCGCCACCGGCGACGCGGTCGAAGGCGGCGCCGAGCTGGCCGAGGTGATCGTCACCGCCGCGCGCCAGACCCAGAACATGCAGAAGGTCTCGGCCGCGGTGCAGGTGGTGGGCGGCGACGAACTGCGCCGGCAGGCCGCGAGCAACGTCTCGCAGGTCTTCGCCTCGACGCCCAGCGTCCAGGTCACGGCCCAGCCCGGCGGCTTCTCGATCGACATCCGGGGGCAGGGCGGCGACATGCCGTCGGGCACCACCCAGGGCTCGGTCGCGCTCGAGTTCGACGGGGTCTACAGCATCCTGTCGCAGTCCTCGATCGTCGGCTTCTTCGACGTCGATCGTGTGGAAGTGCTGCCGGGGCCGCAGAGCACCCGCTATGGCCCCAACGCCGACGGCGGCGTGGTCAATGTCATCACCAAGGACCCGATCCTGAACGACGCCTCGGGCGCGGCCTCGCTGAGCGTCGGCAACTACGGCCTGGTGCGCGGCGAGGCGGCCCAGAACCTGGCGCTGGGCGACAAGGCCGCGCTGCGGATCTCGGCGGCCGCCATCCATCGCGACGCCTATCTCAAGCCGATCGGCGCCAACGCCGTGGGCCAGTCGGTGCGCCTGAAGTTCCTGGCGCAGCCCACCGACGACCTGACCCTGAAGCTCGCCTACCAGTACGACCACATCGGCGGCACAGGTCCCGGCGTCGAGCCCTATGTGATGTCCAAGGTCGCGCCCTACAGCGGCGACAGCATCAACGACGCCTCCAATCCCTGGGACATGGGCGACAGCTCGACCAACACCACCTCGTCGGACAACAAGGCCGACATCAAGCAGCAGACCCTGACGGCCAATCTGGACTACCGGATCTCTGACTGGGGCGTGTTCGACGTCACCTCGTCCTACACCAAGGTGACCGGCAAGGAGACCGACTGCTACGCGGGCGGTCCGCCCTGGATCACGGGCGGCGACCACACCTGCTACCAGTACTACCAGTTCGCGCCGTTCCATCAGTTCTCGACCGAGGCGCGCCTGCACAACGCGCCGGGGGCCGAGATCCTGTGGAACCTGGGCTACTACCACTTCGACTACCGGCGCGGGACCTACAACAACACCTCGGGCAACGTGCCCTCCGGCATCGTCGGCGGGACCATCGCGGCCACGACCACCAACGCCCTGTTCGGCGAGCTGACCTATCCGGTGAGCGAACGTCTGCGTGTCATCATCGGCGGTCGCCAGAGCTACGACACCCGCGAGCTGAAGCCGGCCGGGATCGCCACCAACTATTCCCGCGACCTGCATCATTTCGACTATCGGCTGGGCGGCGAGTTCGACGTCTCGCCGACCTCGATGGCCTATCTGACCGTCTCGACCGGCTATCGCCCCGGCGGCCTGACCGGCTACGACACCACCACGTCCAAGCCCTATACCTACGAGAGCGAGGTCAACACGGCCTTCGAGCTGGGTTCGAAGAACCGCTTCCTCGACAACCGCCTGCAGGTCAACGCCGACCTCTTCTACTACAAGCAGGACGGCTATCAGAACATCGACACCTACCACGGCTTCGTGCCGTCAACCGGCGGTTCGGCCTGCACGCCCAACGACGCGCGGCCGTCCTGCACCGTGCCGACCTTCAACCTCGACGCTCACGCCATTGGCTTCGAGACCCAGGTGCGGTTCAACCTGACGCGGGTCGACACCGTGGGCCTGAACGCCACCTGGCTGAAGGCCAAGTTCGACAAGAGCCAGGGGACCTGCGCGACCGTCGGGGCGCCGACCACGGCCGGTTGCTGGATCGGCTACAACGACCAGGGCACCGACGCCCTGCTGTTCTTCGACGTGGCCGGCGCGGTGCAGCCGCACTCGCCGAACTTCGCCGGGACCCTGACCTATCGCCACAGCTTCGAATTCGCCTCAGGGGCCTCGCTGGCCGTGGGCGGCGAGGTCTTCTACAGCGGCGGCTACTGGGTGCACCCGGTGCAGGACGCCTCGAAGTACGGCTGGCAGCCGGCCTATACGCAGGGCGGGCTGAACGCCAGCTACACCCCGGCCGACGGCCCGTGGAGCCTCAGCGCCTATGTGCGCAACATTTCCAACTACGCCGTCAAGCAGTCGACCCTGCCGGTGACCACGATCGGTGATCCGCGGACCTTCGGCCTGACGCTGAGCACCCGCTGGTGATCGACGACGCCCGGCCGTTCACGCGGCCGGGCGACACATGAAGGCGCTGAACGGAGACGACAGATGGGTGCGAAGACCGGGATGGCCATGGGGGCCGTGATGGCGCTGACGCTGGCGATCGCCGCCGTCGCGTCGCCGGCGATGGCGCAACTGCGGGCCGGCGCCGGCAAGGCCGAGATCGTGCTGGGTCCGGACCTGCTGCCGATGCAGGGCTTCTCGGCGCAGCGCGACCCGCTGGAGGCCCGGGTGCTGGTGGTCGAGGCCGGCGGCCGTCGCGCCGCATTGGCGGTGGTCGACCTGACCTCGATCTTCGCCGACGAGGTCGCGGCGATGCAGGGCGTGGTGGCCGATGCGAGCGGCGTGGCGCCGGCGAACGTCCTGATCGTCGCCAGCCACACCTTCTCGGCGCCGCACATCATGCCCGCCGGTCGGCCGTTCCCCGGACTGGAGTCCGAGGCCGAGCAGCGCAAGAACGCCCTGTTCAAGGCCGCCGTCGAGGACGCCCTGAGGCAGGCGGCCCTGGCGGCCAATCACCTGAGGCCCGCCAGGCTGGGCGCGGGCCGGGGCGTCAGCGACATCAACATCAACCGCGACCAGCACACGCCGGAGGGGTTCTGGCTGGGCGTCGACAGCGCCGGCGCGTCCGACAAGACCCTTTCCGTGGTGCGGATCGAAGACGAGGCCCGCCATCCCATCGCGCTGCTGGCCAACTACGCCGTGCAGCCGTCGGTCATGGACCAGGCGATCGTCTCCGGCGGCGGCAAGGCCGTCACCAGCGACCTGGCCGGGGCGGCCATGCGGCGCGTCGAGGCGCTGTACGGGGAGGGGACGATCGGCTTCTTCCTGATCGGCGCCGCCGGCGACCAGGCCCCGATCCTCAAGGCCGTCCGCGCGGTTCCCGACAAGGACGGCCGGCTGACGAGCGTCGATATCGGCGAGCGCGGCTATCTGCTGGTCGATCTTCTGGGCGAGCGCCTGGCCCAGGACGTGGTGCGCACGAGCGAGCGCATGGCGCCGCCGGCCGATGTGGCGCTTGTCGACGTCGCCGCCGGCGCGGTCGATCTCACCGCCCAGGCGCGGCCCAAGGCGCTGGCGGACCTCAAGCCCAGCAAGGCCTACGCCTTCACGCCGGCGGGCGCCACGAGCGCGCCGTTCACCGTCCTGCGTCTGGGTCCGGTGGCCATCGCCGGGGTCCAGGTCGAGCTTTCCAGCGAGACGGGGCGGCAGATCCGGTCCCAGTCGCCGTTCGCCGACACGCTGGTGACGACGATGGTCAACGGCGCGGCCAAGTACATGCCGGATGCGGCCGCCTATGACAAAATCACCTACGAGGCCATGAATTCGTCCTTCGCGCGCGGCTCAGCCGAAACGCTCGCGGCCGAGGTCGTCGGCCGGTTGCGGCAGCTCGATGCGAGCCAGTCCAGAAAGTGATCACGGGACCTCCCGCCGGTCCGGGAGCCCACCAGCGTTCTCCTGCCGGCCGGCGCGAGGATCGAGAATGAGAAGGGTTTGAGGAATGGGACGCATGAAAGGCCTGTCGCGGCGCAGTTTGGTATCGATGGGCGCGGCCCTGGTGTCGGCCGGCGGGCTGGGCGTGCGCAAGAGCCGCGCCCAGGCCGACGGCTTCACGGCGGCGACCTCGGCGGCGAGCGGTCCAGGCAAGCGTAAGAGCGCCGGCCCAGGGCTGCAGGCCATTCAGGCGCTCTGCGAGGTCACCGGCGGTGGTCAGAAGGTCTACGGGATCGCGGTCGAGTACGACGTGGCGATCGACCCCGCGAGCCTGGCCCTGGACACCTACGGCGCGGCGGTCTTTCCGGCGGCCAAGGGCTTCTTCGCGGGCATGCCCCAGTCGGTCGACAAGAACGCCACGACGGCGCAGGCCGCGGCGCGAAGCCCCGTGGCCGTCTACACCAACGCCGCGCCGGCCCTGCGTCCCGATCGCGCCAGCGTGGCCGGCCCGTATGTCATCGTGGAGTTCGCGCGCGACCCGGACCTCAGCCTCCCGACGGGCGACAGCGACAAGGCGGCTCTGACGCAGGACAAGGACGTCAGGACAGCGGCCGGCGCCCTCTATCCCGCCAGCAAGACCGCCTGGAGCAATGCCGGGGCTCGCGGCAACAGCGTCGTCATCCGCGGCGTCGACGCCTGGGAACAGAACCACTGGTGGTGGGACGACACGCGCTCGGCCTGGCTGGAATACAGCATCTACCTGCCCAAGTCGTTTCTGGAGAAGGGCGGCGAGAACAAGGCCTATCCGCTGGTCCTGGCCGTCACCCACTCGGGAACCAGTTATGACGGAACCTGCGCCCAGACCCTGACCGAGCAATGCATCGCCAGCATCTGGAGCCTGCCCGAGGAGCAGGCGCGGAATGAATGCGTGGTCATCACGCCGCGCTACGAGCGCACGACGATGAACGACTATTGGGAGCACACCGCCGACGTCGAGAACACCTACAGGCTGGTGCAGTCGCTGCTGAGCAACACCTGGAACTTCGGCAATCCCAACCTCGACGACCGCAGGGACAAGGTGCTGAAGATCGATCCCAAGCGGGTCTATTGCACCGGCTGGTCCATGGGGGCCATGACCTCCCTGTGGCTGATGGCCAAGCACCCCCAGACTTTCGCGGCGGGCCTGATCATCGCCGGCCAGCAGCGGCCCGGCGACGTCGTCGCCCTGGCCAAGCAGAACGTGCTGATCATCACCGGGACGGAGGACGGCAAAGCCACGCCCTGGAACGAGCAGTGCGTTCCGATCTGGGAGCACGCGGGAGGCAAGGTGACCCGGCCGGCCGAACGCCTGGACCCCGCCCGGATCTTCCCGGTCGAGAAGCAGCAGGCGCTGACCTCCCAGATCGACGGCTATCTGGGCAAGGGCGGCAACATCACCTTCCTGACGTTCGAGGGGGTCGACCACATGGCGTCGGCGCGCAAGTTCTTCCACATCCAGGCGGCTCGCGACTGGTTGTTCAGGCAGAGGAAAGCCTAGAGGCGCGTCTTTCCTTTCCACCTCCCGACGATTTCGCCCGGCGCTGTGCGCCGGGCTTTCTTCGTTGGGAAGTACAGGCGGCGTGATCGAAAAATAGAAACACGGCGCTGGTGATAGGTTCTGCGCGCGCCGTAAATCATCGCCTGACCATCGTGTTACCGTCCCGCAAAGATCATGCTTTGGGAGGTTGGGCGTGAGTGGACAGGTTTCTTTCGAACGCTATTCACGGGTGGCCGTGTTTCTGCATTGGGTGATGGCCGCGCTCATCCTGGTCAATCTGATCCTGGCGGTCGTTTCGGCCAATTCCGAGGGCGGCGCGCACCGCGTCGTGCTCAATCTGCACAAGTCGATCGGCTTCAGCGTGCTGCTGCTCAGCATGGCCCGGCTGGCCTGGCGGCTCTATCGCCCGCCGCCGCCGATGCTGGCGGGCAAGGCGGCCTGGGAGCGTCCCGTCGCCGGGATCGTGCACACGGCCTTCTACTTCATGATGGTGCTGATCCCGTTCCTGGGCTGGTGGGTCAGCTCGGCCGCGCCCAAGCGCCATGCGATCAACGTGCTGGGCTGGGAGGCGCCGTTCTTGCCGGTCATGCAGGGGAAGGCCTTCGCCGGGGCGGCGATGGCCGGCCACAAGGTGCTGGGCTTCACCATGGCCGCGCTGCTGGTGCTGCACATCGGCGCGGCGCTGAAGCACCACTTCATCGATCGCGACAAGGTCCTGAGCCGCATGACCTTTCCGCCCCTTCGGCCGCGCGCCTGACGCCTGAAAGCCGCTTCGCGACCGCGCCGGAATCAATGCACGCCGTCGTCGATTGAATGATCGCCGCGGCCTGGCTTTGGTCATGCTGGCGGTCACGATGCGGCCTCGCGCCGCGTCGTCGGGCCGCCGTTTCGGCGTCGGCCCCAACGACTTGGGAGGACGGCGCCCGTGAAGAGGCCCGCAGAAGACCTGGCGCCCGAAGCCCGCGCCTATTTCGACCCGGAGCGCGCGCTCTGGCTGTCGCGCAACATCCTGCCTCACGAGCCGGCGCTGCGCCGATGGCTGCTCAAGCGTCGCCAGCCGCCGGCCGACATCGACGATCTGATCCAGGAGAGCTACGCCAAGATCTCCGGGCTCAAGTCGGTGGCCCACATCGATCACCCGAAGGCCTATTTCTTCCAGACCGCCCAGTCGCTGATCCTGCGCCAGGCACGGCGGGCCAAGGTCATCCCCATCGGCGCGATGGAAAGTCTGGATATTCCGAGCCTTACCGACGAACTCTCGCCCGAGCGCCAGGTCGCTGGCCGAGAAGAGCTGCGCCTGATCAACGAGGCGCTGGAGACCTTTCCGAGCAAGCGCCGCGAGGCCTTTCGCATGCGCAAGGTCGAGGGGCTTTCGCAGAAGGAAGTCGCCGCGCGGCTGGGATTGACGGAGAAGGCGGTGGAGAAGCACGTGGCCCGTGCGGCCGCCCTGCTGATAAATCTTTACAGCCGTGGCGGGAAAATCGGTTCTCGCGCATCTATCATGGAGACCATCCGCTCCCGGTTCAGGCGTGACCAGACGAGACACTAGCCAGGAAATCGACGAGGCCGCCGCCGCCTGGGTGGCGCGCCTCGATCGTGGCCCTTTGACTGACGACGAGCGCGGGGCGCTCGACGCCTGGCTGGACGGCGATGTCCGCCGCCAGGGCGCCTTCGCGCGCGCCAACGCCGTCATGGCCCGCCTGGACTCCGCCTATCCCACGCTCGAGGCCGCTTACAGCCTGCGTGGGTCGGCCATGCTGCGCCGACGCCTGATCGGCGGCGGGCTGGCCGCCGGGTTCGCCGGCGTCGTCTTCGTCGGAGCGCGGTCCTGGAGCGCGCCACTGGTCCTGAAGTCGTCCAAGGGCGAGGTGCGGCGCGTGCCGCTTCCCGACGGCTCGAACGTGACCCTCAACACCGCCTCGCTGGTCAAGGTGCGCTATACGTCTCGGAGCCGCGACGTTCAGCTGCTGTCGGGCGAGGCCCTGTTCAACGTCGCGCCGGATCCGCAGCGGCCCTTCCTGGTCCGGGCCGGCGAGGTGAGCCTCGCCGGGCAGTCGGGCAGTTTCGTGGTGCGCAAGGACGAGCAGGGGCCCGTCCGGGTCCTCGTCCAGGGCGGCCATGTCGAGATGACCTGCAAGGGCGCGGCCGCGCCGCGCCTGGTCGCCGCCAACACGGCCGCCGTCGTGCCCAACGGCGATCTTGGCGGTCGCGAGGCGCCGCACCCCGTCAGGCTGGACGCCGACGAGGTCTCCCGCCGTCTCAGCTGGCAGGACGGCCTGCTGTCCTTCAACGGCGAGACCCTGGCCCAGGCGGCCAGCGAGTTCGCGCGGTATTCCTCGACGCGCATCATCGTCGATGATCCGGCCTTGGCGGCCGAAACCCTGACCGGCCTCTATGCTTCAAGCGACCCGGGCGGCTTCGCCCGCGACGTCGCGGTGTCGCTCGGCGCGCGCACGGTCAGCACGGCGGACGGCGTCCACATCCTCCGTTAGTATTGCGGGATTGAAAAAATATTGCGGCAGGGGAGGGGGAAATTCTCTCTCGGCGCATCTTTTCCCAAAACAACGGGCGACAGCCCACGCAGGGGGAAACGATGACCACCACTTCACGCATGTTCTGCGGCGCGTCCTTGGCGGTACTGCTTTGCGCGACCAGCGCCATGGCTCAGGACCGCACCTTCGACGTTCCGGCCGGTCCCGCGGCCAACGCCATTCCCATCTTCGCCCGCCAGGCGGGCCTTCAGATCGTCGCGCCGGCCGGCCGCCTGAAGGGGATCTCGACCCCGGCCGTGAAGGGCCGCCAGGACGCCCGCGCCGCCCTCAAGGCCCTGCTGGCCGGCGCCAACCTGGAGATCGCCAGCGACAACGGCTCGACGATCATCCTGCGCGAGGCCGGGAGCGCCGCCGGCCCCCAGCCCGACCGGGCGGCCGAGTCCGCCCAGGCCGCCGGATCCACGATTGAAGAGGCTTCGGCCGTCACCGAGGTGGTGGTCACCGGTTCGCGCGTGATCCGCAACGGCAACAACAGCCCGACCCCGATCACCGTCGTTCCGGCCGAGGACATCCAGCGCGTCCAGCCGACCACGATCGCCGACGGCCTGAACCAGCTGCCGGTCTTCTCCAGCCCGCGCAACCAGTACGGCAACCCCAACGCCGGCGTCGGCGGCGGGGCGGGCGGCAACGCGGCCGCCAACCAGTTGAACCTCCGCAACCTCGGCTCGGTGCGCAACCTGATCCTGCTCGACGGCCACCGCGTGCCGCCGACCTCGGTCAACGGCATCGTCGATGTCGACATGATCCCGCAGATGCTGCTGCAGCGGGTCGACACGGTCACCGGCGGCGTCTCGGCCGTCTATGGCTCGGACGCGGTGACCGGCGTCGTCAACTTCGTCACCGACACCAAGTTCAACGGCCTGAAGTTGGCCGCCCAGGCGGGCGTCTCCAAATACGGCGACGACGAGCAGCAGAGCTTCGGCGTCGCCTACGGCCGCAAGATCCTCGACGGCCGCGGCCACTTCGAAGGCAGCTACGAGTACCGCAACGACGAGGGCGTGCTGCGCCGCTCGGACCGTCCCTGGTTCCGCCAGCAGAGCATCAGCGGCGCCGGCACGACAGCCGCGCCCTACCAGCTCTACAGCGACGTGCGGCTGCTGAATTTCCCGTTCGGCGGCAAGATCACCAGCGGCGCCCTGGCCAACCAGTATTTCGCCGCCGACGGGGTGCTCAGCCCGTTCGTCAACGGAACCGCGATCACGGGTTCCAGCTGCTGCCAGATCGGCGGAGCAGGGGGCTATTACGACTCGTCGCTGAAGGCGCCGCTGCGCAGCCACCAGGCCTATGCGCGCTTCGACTACGACCTGACCGACGACGTTCACGCCTATGCGGCTGTCAGCTTCAACGACAAGCGCAACGAACAGTACCTGACCCCGCCGCTGCTCAGCAACGTGACCATGAGCAGCACGAACGCCTTCCTCGCCTCGGCCTACCAGACCCAGTTGGCGACCGCTGGCCAGTCGACCTTCACCTTCAACCGCATGTTCGCCCAGGCGCCGCGGCTGAACCCGGTCGCCGAGGAGCGCCAGACGACCGTCAACATCGGGCTGGACGGCAAGCTCGGCGACTACAGCTGGGGCCTGAACTACACCCACGGCGGCGCGCGCCTGAAGACGACGCTCAACAACAACCCCAACAACCAGCGCCTGGCCGCCGCCCTCGACGCGGTCATCAGCCCCACGACCGGCCAGCCGGTCTGCTACGCCTCGCTGACCAACAGCGCCTACGCCAACTGCGCGCCGCTGAACGTCTTTGGCCCCACCTCGGCCAGCCAGGCGGCGATGGACTACATCATGGGCAGTACGCACATGGTCGCCGATACGGGCCTGGACGCCTTCTCGGCCGAGATCGGCGGCGCGCCGTTCTCGACCTGGGCGGGGCCGGTGAACATGGCCCTGTCGGCCGAGTGGCGGCGGCTGGAATATCAGTCGTCCAGCGACGCCCTGCCCACCGACCGGGCCAACTGCGCGGGCTTGCGCTACAACTGCACGAGCTCGACGGTGCTCTACCAGAACACCTTCGCCGCCCGCTCGCCGGTCAGCGACGAGGTCAAGGAGGCCGCCGCCGAGATCGACGTGCCGCTGCTCGACGGCTTCGTCCTGGCCAAGTCGCTGAACCTCAACGGCGCGGCCCGCTTCACCAGCTACGCCAGCAGCGGGAACTACTGGACCTGGAAGCTGGGTCTGGACTGGCACCTGACCGACGACCTGCGGGTGCGGGCCACGCGCTCGCGCGACATCCGCGCGCCGACCCTCGACGACCTCTACGCCCCGGCCTCGGTCAACGTCCTGACCAACAAGGACGAACTGACCGGCCTGACCCCGGGCCTGACCGCCGGCACCTCGCCGGTGCCGGGTCTCTCGGCCGGCAACCCCGACCTGAAGGCCGAGATCGGCCACACCAGCACGGTTGGCGTCGTCTGGCAGGTCCTGCCGCGCCTCAGCTTCGCGTTGGACGCCTACTGGATCCGCATCAGCGACGCGATCACCAACATCCAGGGCTTCAACCCGACCATCCAGAAGGCCTGCTACGACAGCGGCGGCTCCTCGCCCTACTGCGCCCTGCAGGTCCGCCCGCTGGGCTACACCAACACCACGGCGGCCAACCTGGTCACCCAGTGGATCTCGACGGTGATCAACATCGCCGAGATCGAGAGCAAGGGCGTCGACTTCGAGGCGAACTACGGGACCGAACTCTTCGGTCGCTCGCTGTCGCTGCGGGGCCTGGCCAGCTACCAGCCGCACATCTACTACCGCACGCCCGCCCTGGTGACGATCGACGCCGCCGGCAGCGCCTTCGGCACCAACGGCCTGCAGGCCAGCCCCAAGCTGCGCCTGACCGGCTTCCTGCGCTACGCCATCACCGACACCCTGACCATCGACGTCATGGAGCGGTGGCGCAGCGAGCTGAAGCACAGCGCCGATCCCACCCAGGTCTGGACCGACAACCACGTCGACGCCTTCGCTACCACCAACGTCAACCTGCTGTTCCGACCCAAGGACGCGTTCGGCGACGCCGAATACTTCCTCAACGTCCAGAACCTGTTCAACGCCACCCCGCCGGCCACCGCCTTCTTCGGCGCGGCCACCATCCCGGGGCAGTTCGGCGGCTTCGCCATCGGCGATGACCCGACCGGCCGCTACGTCACGGTCGGTGCGCGGATGAAGTTCTAGCGTCCCCCCCTGGGTGTTCCTTCATCCCCAGGGATCCTGCGCCGAGGCGGCGGCCTTCTTCTCCGCGCCGCCGTCTCGGTTCTTTTCGGCCTCGCTTCATCTCGGGGACGGCCGAATAGTGTGAGAACGACATGATGCACGGCTTCCGCGGCGCTGCGGCCCTTATGGCGCTCCTGCTTCTGGCCCCGGTGGCGGCTGGGGCGCAGACAGCGCCCGCGCCCTCGATCGGTCACGCGCCGACCCTGCTGACGGCGGCTGTCCCCGCGCCGGCGGGTGCACGGTTGATCGTTTCTTCGCCGGCCTTCGCCGACGGCGGCGACCTGCCGATCGACAACACCCAGTACGGCGCCAACCGCTTTCCGGGGCTGGACTGGTCGGCGGGGCCGGCCGGAACGCGGTCCTATGTCGTGGTCCTGCAAGGGCAGGGCGGCAAGGCGACGTCCATCCATCTGACCCTGTTCAACATCCCCGCCGGCACGACGAGCCTGGCCCCTGGCCTGATGGATCCGCCGTCGGGCGCGATCTACGGCGTCAACGTCCATGGCGCGAACCAGCCCTATGTCGGCCCCCACACCCACGGCGCGGCCAAGGTGGCCTATCCCTTCCAGGTGTTCGCCCTGGACCGGACGCTGCCCGCCGATCCGAACCTGAGCTTCGAGGCGCTGACCGAGGCCATGCGAGGCCACGTGCTGGCCAGCGGAACCCTGACCGCGATGTCGGCCCGCCCGCCTGGGGCCGGCGAGGAGACCGCACGCTCGCCCCTACGGATCGAGACCGGCCTCCTGGCCGGCGTCCCTGGCCGCGATCCGACGATCACCGTCTACAAGGGCGTGCCCTATGCCGCCGCGCCCGTGGGTCCCCTGCGCTTTCGTCCGCCGGCCGCGCCGACGGCCTGGGAGGGCGTTCGCCAGGCCGACCGCTTCGGCGCGCTCTGTCCTCAGCCGCAAGGCGGCGGGCCGCCGCCGGCCGGCCCGATGGACGAGGACTGCCTGACCGCCAATGTCTGGACCGCCGCATCGGCCGGCGAGAAGCGGCCGGTGCTGGTGTGGATCTATGGCGGGGGCTTTCTCACGGGCACGGGCGCCAGCCCGGAGTTCGATGGCGAGGGGCTGGTCCGTAAGGGCGTCGTCGTCGTCACCTTCAACTATCGGCTGGGGGCGCTGGGCTTCCTGGCCACGCCCGCGCTCAGCGCCGAGGTCGAGCATGGCGCCTCGGGCAACTACGGCCTGCTAGACGACATCGCGCTGCTCAAGTGGGTCAGGCGCAACATCGCGGCCTTCGGCGGCGATCCCGACCAGGTGACCATCGCCGGCCAATCGGCGGGCGCCGGTTCGGTCGGCTTCCTCAGCATGTCGCCCCTGGCCAAGGGGCTCTTCAAGCGCGCCATCGCCCAGAGCCATTCGCGCTACCCCCGCGACCCGGACCTGCGGTTCCTGTCGGTGTCCTATCGCTCCCGTTCCGCGGCCGAACAGGCCGGGCAGGCTTACGCCCAGGCCCATGGCGCGACCACCGTGGAGGCCCTTCGCGCCATGCCCTGGCGCGACCTGATCGAGGGCAGCGACGCGGTCGAGGCCGCCGTCGAGACCGGCTCGACCGGAAAGCCGCCGCTGTTCCGGCCCGTGCTCGACGGCTGGGTGATCCCCTCCACCTACGAGGCGGCCCTGGCCAAGGGCGCGTTCAACGACGTGGTCGTGGTGACCGGCAACAATCGCGACGAGACCGGCGCGGTTCCGGTCACGGCCTTCGCGGCCCTGCGCGCCCGGTCGGGACCGCCCAGGGCCGGCGCGCCGCAGGTCAGCGTCACCCTGACGGCCTACGTCCAGGCCGCGCGGGCCAAGTACGGGGCGATGGCTGATGCGTTCCTTCGGCTCTACCCGGCGACCACCGACGACGAGGCGGCCCTGGCCAGCAACGCCGCCGCCTACGACAACAACCGCGTCTCGACCTATCTCTGGGCGGCCGAGCGCGCCAAGGGGACCTCGCGGCCGATCTTCACCTACTGGTGGACCCACGCGCCGCCTGGCGCCGGCCACGACCTGCGCGGCGCCTATCACGGCTCGGAGATCAACTACGCCTTCGGCAATCTCGACGCCAACGACCGTCCCTGGACGGCCGAGGACCGGGCCATCGCCGAGCGGATGTCGTCCTACTGGGCCAACATCATCAAGACCGGTGATCCGAACGGGGAGGGACTTCCGACCTGGGCGTCGTTCGACGCCAAGGCCGGCTCGGTGATGATGCTCGGCGACCAGTGGGGCGCGACGTCCGTCGCCGCCAGCGCCGCTAAACTCGACTTCTGGCGCCGCTTCTACGCGACCCAGGCCGCGTGGTGAGCACGACCATGCGCCTGGCCGCGCGGGCTCTGTCGGCGGCGATGCTTCTCGCGGCGAGCGGAGCCGTCGCCGCGCCACGGGACCAGATCCCCTATATCGACGCCCATTCGCACCTGCTGACGGTGATCTCGCCGGACGAGGAGATCGCCTTGTTCCGAAAGGCCGGTCTGGCGGGCGTGGTGATCATGTATCCCGACATCGAGGCGCTGGAGGGCGTCGCGGCCCGCAATCGCGGCTATGTGATCCCGTCGGCCAGCGTGGCGCGCACCACCCAGGCCGCCGGCCTGCGCCTTGGCCCCGACATGGCGACCGTCCTTGGGCGGTTGCAGGGGCAGGGGGCGATCTGCGGGTTCGGCGAGTTGCCGACGCGGTTCGCGCCCAACCCCTATCCCAGCGACGCGGCCTCGATCACCGCGCCGGAGCGGCGGGCGATCTACGCCCTGGCCGCCGCGCGAGGCGTTCCGGTGTCGGCGCATGTCAGTCTGGAGACGCCCGAGACCATCGCCGCCGTCGAGGCCATGGCCACGGCCTATCCCGGCATGCCGCTGATCCTCGCCCACGCCGGATGGGGCGCTGACGCCGGCCTGATCGGACGGCTGATGGCGGCGCACCCCAATCTCTACGCCGACCTGTCGATTCGGCTCGATCCGGCGCGCGGCGACAATCCGAACCTCGCGCTCTCGATCCTGACGCCGGAGGGCGCGCTCGATCCCGCGTGGCGGGCCGTGATCGAGCGCTTTCCCGGCCGCTTCCTGTTCGCCATGGACATCACCGAAAGCCAGCGCCACGGACGCATATCCGAACTTCTGGCTGCCGCTCGCACGGCCTTCGCGCCGCTCGCCCCGGAGGTCGAAACCGCCGTGGCCCACGGCAACATCCAGCGCCTGATGCGCGGGTGTCCGGCGGACTGACGCGCACGTCCATCATACGGAGGTTTTCATGTTGAACGGGTTCTCGCTGGTCGGTCCGCTGGCCGTGGTCTCCCTGCTGGTCTCGACAGCGGGGCATGCGCAGCCCGTCGAGCATCCGATCGGCCGCGCCGGCGCCCTGGTGAGCTATTCGGACGCCGACGTCACCCTGCGGGACAAGGAAGGCAAGGAGGTCGTCGTGGCGATGACACCGGGGTGGACGGTGGTCACCGCGCGCAAGGTCGCGCCGGACACGATCAAGGCCGGCGATTTCGTCGCCACCATCAACGCCGACCTCGGACCCGACGCGGGCCGAGCGACGGAGCTGCGCCTGTTCGAGCCCGGCTACCGCCCTGAACTGGGCACGCACGCCATGCCGCAGCCGGCGACGTCGATCACCCACGGGACGGTGACGGTTGTCCGCAAGGTCGATACGGGTTTGGAGCTGGACGTGACCTATCCTGGCGGCGCTCGCCGCATCGAGGTTCCGGCGGCGATCCAGCCGATCGCCTATGAGGTCCACGATCGTCTGTTCGCTCAGCCCGGAATGCAGGCGACGGCTGTCACCCGGCGAGACGCCGACGGCGTATGGCGCGCGGGCCGCATCATGCTCCAGTCCTAGGAACCGAAAGCGTGGGCGGCCCAGGCTTTGCGCCGCGATTGACAACCTGCGCGCCGCAGCGACCTAGTATCCGCAACGACGCCTGAAGGCGCGAGGGTTACGGGGAGGGGCGATATATGGCGACGGGCGTGCCGACCTTGGCGTTCGACCTCGCGCCCGCTCCATTCCGCGCCACCCCCGAAATCCTGGCCCAATACGGCGCGCTGACCGGCGCCGAGGACCCGCGCCTGGCGCCGCAGGTGGCCATGGCCATTGAGGACGCCCTGGACCGGGCCGGCTGGCCGGTCGGCCGGGTCTGCGGTCCGGAAACGGCGCTGGCCGACAATTTCGACGTCTCCGTCCGCGTGCTTCGCCAGGCGTTGCGGATCCTGGAGGCGAGGGGGTCTTGCCGGCCTCGGCGCGGCCCTTCCGGCGGGCTGATCGTCCTGGCGCCCGACCAGGCCGCCATCGCCGCGGCCATGGCCAATCATCTGCTGTGGACCGGGGTTCGCGACGACGAGGTCTGGGAGGCGCGGGCGCTGATCGAGCCCCTGGCCCTGGCCGCGGCGGCGCAGGCGTCGGATCAAGGTGAGGCCGCGGCCCCGCCCTTTCTCGGCTTGGCCCTGGCCTGCCTCGAACGCTTCGGCGGCGGCATGTCCAGCGCTCCCAAGGACCTGAGCCGGGCGCTGAATGTGGCGATGCGCGCCGGTGACGCCGACCGCGCCTTCGACCTGGCCCGCGAGAGCGTCAGAATCCGTCGTGGCCTGGACCTGGCTGTCGTGGCTGGCAGCGCGCCCAGTTTCCCCGGCGCGACCGTTGGCCAGAACCTCGCCGCCAGGGTCGCGGCCCGCATCGGCGCGGAGATCCGCCCGGAAGCCTGCCGCGACGGCGAGCCCCTCGGCACGGTCTGGACCTTGTCGGAGCGATACGGCGTCAGTCCGGGCGTGATGACCGAGGCGGTGCGCCTGCTCGAGGACGCCGGTGTAGCGAAAAGCGTCAAGGGACGGGGCGGCGGCATACGCCTGCGCCAGCCCGATCCTGCGTCGATCATCACCACCGTACACGGCTATCTGGCCGCCCACGCCGCCATGCCCGAGGCCGAGGTCTGCTTCCACCTCAACGCCTGGGCCACCGAGCAGGCGGCGCGGACCCGCTCGAACGCGCAGATGGACGACCTGGGCCGGCTGTGGGGCCTGGTCGAGGCCGCGCCCGAGCCGGTCAGGGCGCAGGCCTGGTTCGCGTTGCAGCGGCGGCTCTACGAGATCGCCGACAACGGCCCCCTGCATCTGCTGGCCATCTGCTTCGCGGGCTTTACCGTGCGGGCCCAGGCCGCCGCGCCGCCGGCGTCGGACCCCGCCCTGACCGGCGGTATCCGCGAGGCCGGCTGGGCGATCGTCCGTGGCGTCGCCGAGCGCGATGCGATGCTGGCGAGCGCGGGCCATGAGCGGGCCAGGGCGATCTTCATTCCCGGCCCCAGGCGCCTGATGCGAGCGTGAGGCCATGGCCCGGTCCGTTGGGCGCTGGGCAATTGTGAGCGCTATTTAACGGCGCCCGCTCCAACTTAGATCGTCCCCAAGCGGCGGGCTTCGTCCCCGCCGCGAACGCAGCGCCGCGCCACGGCGCCCGGGGGAAGTCAGCGTATGGACCGCCTTGTGCAGGCGCCGCGAGCGGCGATGAGCCGTCGGGCGTCGACGGGGTGAGGCGGTCCCGCGTCGGTCGATCCGTCCGGGCGCGATGCGGGCGGCGCTACGGCTGCGGCGGCGCGCAAGGGGGCGTCGCCGCAGGACCCCGTCATGGCGAGCGCCTTTAAGGCGGCGCCAGCCCCACGACATTTCAACAATCGGAGACATTCAATGTCCAAGTCCGCGACCGCCTTCCTGCTCGGCCTGACGCTCGCCCTCGGCGGCGCCGGCGCGAGCCTGGCCCAAACTCCGGCGCCCGCCGCCGCGCCGGCGGCCAAGCTCAGCGTCGACAGCCTCGTCGGCGACCTGATCAAGGATCCCGACGCCAAGGCCGTGCTGACCGCTAACATCCCCGAGGTCGTGGCCAATCCGCAGCTGACCATGGGCTACGGCATGAAGCTGCGTGACATCGCCCAGTTCGAACCGACCCTGACGGCCGAGAAGCTGGCCAAGATCGACAAGGATCTGGCCGAACTGCAGGCCAAGCGCGGTCACTGACATGCAGGGTCTGAGCAGGCGGCGACTGGGGCTCCTCGGCGCGGGCGCCGCCATGGCCGCTGTGGCGGGTAAGGCGGCGCTCGCCGGCGAGCCGGAGGATCTGCTGGCCTACGTCAATCCGGAACTGCGGCCCGCCGCGCGCCAGATCCAGGCCATGAGCGCCAAGTTCCCGCCGCCGGCCGCGGAGACCCTGATCCCCTGGCGCAAGTTCGTGTCGGGCTTCGGCGCGCCTGCGGCCGCCACGCCGCCGGTGCAGAGGCTGGCGATCAAGGGCCCCTCGGGGGCTCCCGACGTCACGATCTTCGTCATCAACGCCAAGCCGGGCGCCACGCGGCCGGCGATCCTCCACATGCATGGCGGCGGCTTCGTCGGCGGCAGCGCCGAGTCCAGCGTCCGCCAGCTGCAGGACCTGGCCGCGGCGCTCGACTACGGGATCGTCACGGTCGAGCACCGGCTGGCGCCGGAGGCGACCTACGCCGCCTCGGTTGAGGACAACTACGCCGGCCTGCGCTGGCTGCGCGACCACGCCGCCGAGGTCGGGATCGATCCGGCCAGGATCGCGGTCATGGGCGAGAGCGCGGGCGGCGGCCACGCGGCCCTGCTGGCCATCGCGGCCCGTGATCGGGGCGAGATCCCGCTGGCCTTCCAGATGCTGATCTATCCCATGCTCGATGACCGCACCGGCAGCACGCGTACGCCGCCAGGGGCGATCGGCAAGATCGGCTGGGACGCCAAGGCCAACGCCTTCGGCTGGCGGTCCTTCCTGGGTCAGGCGCCCGGCGGCGCCAGGGTCCCGGCCAAGGCGGTCCCCGCCAGGACCGCCAGTCTTGCCGGCCTGCCGCCGACCTTCATCGGCGTCGGCTCGATCGATCTCTTCGTCGACGAGGACGTGGATTACGCCAGGCGCCTGATCGACGCCGGCGTGGCGACCGAGCTTCTGGTCGTGCCCGGCGCCTTCCACGGCTTCGACGGCATCGCGCCGACGACCTCGGTCGCCCAGCAGTTCGTGGCCGCCAAGATCTCCGCCCTGCGGCGGGCGTTTGCCTAAGGCCCAAGTCATGAGCGGGGCCGAACATTCATCGAACGAAGCCAAGGATGCTCAGGGCGCTGAGCATCCTTGGCTGGTCTTCCTCCCGGCCCTAGCGGAAGAGCTTCTGCGCGAAGTCACGCAGGCTGGCCCGCCACACCGACCATTCGTGGCCGCCCGGAAATTCGTGGGTCTCCACCCGCACCCCGTGGCGATCGAACATCTCGAACGCCTTTTTGGCCTGGGGCAGAGCGATGTCGGTCTCGCCGTTGGAATAGTAGAACAGCTTCAGCCTGGCGGCCTTCGCGCCCAGGTCGGCGCCGTTGTGGTCCTCGAACGCCTTCAGGTCGCCGGGGAACCAGCCCGAGCTGAACACCCCGATCCAGTTGAACCGCTCGGTATGGGTCAGGCCGATGTTGAGGGTCTGGATGCCGCCCATCGACAGGCCGGCCAGAGCCGTCTGGCCCGGCGCCTTGGAGACCCGATAGTTGGCCTCGACATAGGGCATGACCGCGCCCAGCAGGTCGGCGGTGAACGGGTCCTGGCCGGCGTCCCAGGTCATCGGCTGGCCGGTCGGCTTCACGGCGCCGGCGGGCATGACGACGATCATCGGCGGGGCCTTCTTCGCCGCGATCAGGTTGTCGAGGATGAAGCCGGCCCGGCCGACCGTGGGCCAGGAATCATCGGCGTCGCCGCCCCCGTGCAGCAGGTAGAGCACCGGATAGGTCTTGCCGTCGCGGCCGTAGCCGGGCGGGGTGTAGACCTGCATCTGGCGCTCGACGCCCAGGGCTGGCGAGGTATAGCGCACGCGGGCGATCGCGCCGTGCGGGACGCCCGGCCGGTCGGCGGCGAAATCGTCGTCCGAAACGACCAGCAGGCTCTTGGCCTGGGTCAGCGAGGCCGAGGTGGCCGGATTGCGCGGATCGACCACCTGCACCCCGTCCATCAGGAAGGCGTAGCGATAGGCGCCGGACGGAAGCGCGTCGCTGACGCCCGTCCAGACCCCGTCGGCGCCCTTGGCCAGGGTCAGCGGCGGCCCGCCCCAGGCCAGGAACTCGCCGGTCACGGCGACGGCGCGGGCCTCGGGCGCGTAGAGGCGGAAGGTCACGCGCCGGTCGGCGGCGACTTCCGGGGAAACCAGTCTGTCGTTGGGCGTTGGGGCCGGCATGCCGGGCGGGCGCGCCGCCGGCGGCTGGGCCTGGGCGGCGCTGGTCAGCAGGGTGGTGGCGACCAAGGTCGCGGCCAGAGTCCGCGCGAGCGTCTGGTTCATCTTGCCTGTCACGCGCCTGCGCGCGCCTCCCGTTTTGTGACGTCTAAGCGACGGAGGTCGCCCGCATCGATTAGGTGAAATCAATAAAATCGAATCTCACTCAACAACTGGAATCGATAAATCTCTGTTGTCGATTCTAAAATAGAATAATCATGCTCGAATTTGGCATCAATTATTTGAATATGTAGTGTTATTAGATTCAATGAATGCTTGATGGTATCATTGGCATACAGTGTGAAAATAAGAGCGCGTGGGACCACTCGCGCCGGGATGGAAACGCAGCCGTCAGCCGAGGCTCCGCCGAACGGCTGGCCGAAGAGGGGGAAAGCTATGCTCGATAGAAACCGACTGGCCGCCGTCATGGTCACCACCAGCGTCCTGGCGCTGGCTACGGCCGCTCAGGCCCAGACACAGACGCAGGCGGCGCCGGCCGCCGATCAGGACGCCGTGGTGACCGAGATCGTGGTCACCGCCCAGAAGCGCGAAGAGCGCCTGCAGGAAGTGCCGCTGTCGATCACCGTCGCCGGCTCGGCCCAGCTGGAGCGTCAGCAGGTCAACCAGGTCTCCGACCTGGCGCGGATCGCGCCGTCGCTGGAAGTGCAGCAGGCGCCCGGCCAGAGCGTCGGGGGCGGCGGCCAGATCCGCGGCATCGGCACCCAGTCGTTCCAGGCGGGCGCGGTCGGCTCGGTCGGCATCGTCGTCGACCAGGTCAGCCAGGGCAACGTCAACATCTCCGACCTGTTCGACATCGCCCGGGTCGAGGTGCTGAAAGGGCCGCAAGGCACGCTGTTTGGCCTGACGACCTCGGCCGGGGTGATCAACATCGCCACCAACGCCCCGCAGTTCGGCCAGTTCAGCGGGCGGGTGCGCACGGAGTTGTCCAAGGACGGAACGGCGGGCTCGAAATACGGCCAGCAGGTGGTGCAGGGGCTGCTCAACATTCCTCTGGCCGAGACCGCGGCTCTGCGGGTGTCGGCCAGCGTCAACCAGCGCCAGGGCGTCAACCGCAACACGCTGACCGGCGACCTCGACGACCACGCCGCCTACGCCCTGCGCGGCCGACTGCTGTGGGAGCCCGGCGACAAGCTGACCGTCAACCTGATCGGCGACTACAGCAAGACCGACGACGACGGCACGGACTTCTTCGTGCTCTACAAGGCCAACACCGCCCTGACCGCCGAGCTGGCGCAGTGCGGCATCGTCGCCAGCCAGGCCAATCGCGACTACTGCTCGACCAGCAAGCTGATCAACAGGAACGAGTCCTACGGCGGCTCGCTGCAGCTGGACTACGACCTGGGCGCGGCGAGCGTGACCTCGATCACGGCCCTGCGGAAGCTCGAGGCCGGTCCCGGCTTCCTCGACATCTTCCGCCTGGACGTCAATCCGCTGAAGGTCCGGCAGGGGCCCAGCACCGGCGACGGCGAGCTGTTCACCCAGGAGATCCGGATCGCCTCGCCGTCCAGCGCGGTGTTCGAATATACGGCCGGGCTGTTCTACTCGAGCCAGACCAACCACACCGACCCCGTCGCCATGGCGATCAACGTCACGCCCTTTCCGGGCCTGACCATCCCGATCAGCAACCTTCTCGGCTACGACCTCGACATCAAGGACCGCTCGGCCGCCGCCTTCGGCCAGGCGACCTACCATGTCGGCGACAAGCTGCGGCTGATCGCCGGGGCGCGCTACACCCACGAAACGATGAAGGTCGGCTACGCTTCGCTCGACTCCGGCACGGGCGGCGGCCGCGAGACGACGATCGATAACTGGTCCTGGAAGCTCGGGCCGCAGTACCAGTTCGACAAGGACACCATGGCCTATGCGACCGTGTCGCGCGGCTACAAGGGCCCGCAGGTGGCGGTGGGGGATCCGACCATCCCGACCAACCAGCCCGCCCTGATCCGTCCGGAGATCCCGACCAACTACGAGGCCGGGCTGAAGGGCGCCTTGCTGGGTGGGCGGCTGCTGGCCGACGTCAGCGCCTTCTACATGAACCTCAAGGACTACCAGGGCCAGCTCTGCACCCCCAACCAGAGCGGCGGCCTGACCTGCGCGCCGCAGAACATCGGCAAGGTGATCTCCAAGGGCGTCGAGGTGAACCTGTTCGGCCAGCCGGTTCACGGCCTCTCGCTCAACACCGGCGTGATCTACAACCCCGTCACCTATCCCAAGGGCTTCACGGCGCAGGACGGCAGCGACCTGGGCGGCGAGCAGATGGCCAATGCGCCCAAGTGGAAGTTCACCCTGTCGGGAGAATACCGTCATGCCGTGGCCGGGACCGTCGAAGGCTTCGCCGCCGCCGACACCGTCTACAAGTCGGCCGTGCGCTACGCGGCCTCGACCGACGCGAACGTCACCTTCGACGCCCACTGGGCCGTCGGCGGCCGCATCGGGGTGCGCGATCCGGACAAGGGTTGGACCGCGGCGATCTTCGTGCGGAACCTGACCGACAGCCACGAGCCGACCGTCCGTTACGCCAACTTCCCCGACGGCTCGATCGGCTCCTACGGCCAGATCCTGACGCCGCAGTCGTTCCGGCTGGTCGGCCTGAGCCTGGACGCCCGTTTCTAGAGGTCCCCGACTGAGGCGGGGCTTCGGCTCCGCCTCGTTTTTTGATCGCACTATCGAGGTTCAAGCATGTTTGTCGCCGCTCTTCTCGTCAGCGCCGTCGCAGCGCCCGATCCCGCCGCCTTCGGTCAGGCCTGCGCGGCGTTGCAGGGCAGGGCGTTCGGCGACCTGGTGGTCACCGGCGCCAGCGAGGTCCCTGCAGGATCGGCCCCGCCGCCTGTGCTGATGTCGCCCAACGGCGGCGCGCCCGCCGCCCGGCCGCCGCTGCCGGCGCACTGCCTAGTCTCCGCCGACATCGCCCGCCGCACCGGGGCCGACGGCCAGCCCTACGCCATCAAGATCGAGCTGCGCGTGCCCGCCGACTGGAACGGGCGCTTCCTCTACCAGGGCGGCGGCGGCATGAACGGCGTGGTGATGACCGCGCTCGGCGAGCCGACGCCTTCCGGCAGCCGCGAGCCGCCGGCCCTGGCGCGCGGCTTCGCGGTGGTCTCGACAGACAGCGGCCACCAGGCCGCCAACCCCGCCGACTCCCGCTTCGCCAAGGACCAGCAGGCCAAGCTCGACTACGGCTACGCCGCGATCGGCAAGGTCACGGCCGGCGCCAAGCTGCTGATCGGCGAGCTGACCGGCCGCGCGCCGGCCAAGAGCTACTTCATGGGCTGCTCGAACGGCGGCCGCGAGGCCCTGATCGCCGCCCAGCGCTATCCCACCGAGTTCGACGGCGTCATCGCCGCCAATCCGGCCTTCGAGCTCAGCCGCGCGGCGATCCTGTCGACCTATTCGGCCAATGTCTTCGCCGCCGCGGCCGCCCGCCGCCAGACCGACGCCTCGCGCCTGCTGACCCCGGCCGACGGCGCGCTGCTGCAAAAGGCGATCCTGGCCCAGTGCGACGACCTCGACGGCGCCAAGGACGGCATGATCTTCGGCGCCTGCCGCTTCGACATCCGCAAGATCACCTGCAAGGGCAAGGCGACCGAAGCCTGCCTGGAGGCCGACAAGGCCGAGGCGGTGGAGAAAGCCTTCCGCGGCCCCCGCGACCGCGACGGCAAGGCGGTGGTTGGCAGCTGGCCCTACGACGCCAGCCAGTTCAGCCAGGGCTGGCGGATCTGGCAGACCGGCGCGCCCACGCCCAACGGCGGCGCCTTCACCCTGCTGCGCGACCTGGTGACCAATTCCCTCAGCGACTATTTCGCCTTCCCGGCGCTCCAGCGACCGATCGCCACCGACGACGTCGCCCCGCTCCTGAAGGCCGTGGCAGCCACCGCGGCCTATACCGACGCCGACGCCACCGACTTCCGCACCTTCGAGGCGCGCGGCGGCAAGCTGATCCTGGTCACCGGCGGCTCGGATCCGATCTTCTCGGCCCCGCAGCTGGAAGCCTGGTACGGCAAGATGTCGTCGGACATGCGGGGCGCCACCGGCCGGCCCGCCGCCGACTTCGCGCGGCTGTTCGTCGTGCCGGGCATGGAGCATTGCGGCGGCGGAGCGGGCCTGGACGACTTCGATCCGCTGCCGTCCCTGGTGGCCTGGACCGAGGGCAAGCCCGGCCCCGATCTCTTCGTGGCCAAGGGTCGGGCCTTCCCGGGCGTGACCCGCCCGATCTGCGCCTATCCGGCCGCCGCCCGCTATGACGGCAAGGGGGCGTTGCAGGACGCCGGCAGCTTCCAGTGCAAGGCGCCCAAGGCCGAGTAAGGGGCGCCGGCGACCGGCCAATTCGGTGTTGACGATACTGTTTGCCAAGCATACGAATTGATCAACAAACGAACGCGCCAGGGAGCGAAGCGTGGAAGAGATCGAGGCGTTCGGCGCCCTGGGCGAACGCCTGGGCCTCCAGCTCCACTATGCCGACGTCCGCGCCATGGCGGCCCTGGCCGAGCGCCTGGCTCCGCTGGGCGTGACGCCGGCCCGGGCGACCGCCGTCGTCTACATCGCCCTGCACGAGGGCTGCGACCAGATCACCCTGGGCCGCGCGCTCGGGGTTAATCGGGCCAGCACCATGAAGGCGGTCGATGAACTCGAAGCGCTGGGCGTCCTCGAACGCCGCCCCGGCCGCGACCGCCGCACCAACGCCCTGCACCTGACCCCGGCCGGCGCGGCCCTGCGCCACCAGGTCGAGGCGGTGACCCGCGAGCACGACATCGCCGCCTTCGCGCCGCTCGACCCCGCCGAGCGCGCGCAACTGGGCCACCTGCTGGCCAAGCTCCGCCTCAATGACGACGCCGCCGATCAGGGCGACGCCGCTATCGCCGCTTCCAAGGAAGGATGACCATGAGCACGACGTTCGAACGCCGCGACCCGGTGACCGGCGCGGTCGCCAGCACCTCCGAGGCGATGACCGTGGCGCAAGCCCAAGCCGCCGCTGACGCCGCCCAGGCCGCCTTCGCCGGCTGGAGCGCCCTGGGCCCCAACGCCCGCCGCGCCCTGCTGTCCAAGGCCGCCGACGCGCTGGAAGCCAAGGCCGGCGCTTTCGTCGAGGCGATGATGGGCGAGATCGGCGCCACCGAGGGCTGGGCGCGGTTCAACCTGATGCTGGCCGTCGGCATCGTCCGCGAGGCCGCCGCGCTCACCACCCAGGTCGCCGGCGAGGTGATCCCGTCCGACAAGCCCGGCTGCATCTCCATGGCCGTGCGTGAGCCGGCAGGCGTGGTGCTGGGCGTGGCCCCCTGGAACGCCCCGATCATCCTGGGCGTGCGGGCCATCGCCACGCCCCTGGCCTGCGGCAACACCGTGGTGCTGAAGGCCTCGGAGACCTGTCCGCGCACCCACAGCCTGATCATTGAGGCCTTCGCCGATGCTGGGTTGCCCCCAGGAGTCGTCAATGTGGTGACCAACGCGCCCGCCGACGCCGGCGAGATCGTCGGCGCCCTGATCGACCACCCGGCCGTGCGGCGCGTGAACTTCACCGGCTCTACCGCGGTCGGCAAGATCATCGCCAAGCGCTGCGCCGAACACCTGAAGCCGGCCTTGCTGGAGCTGGGCGGCAAGGCCCCGCTGATCGTGCTGGACGACGCCGACCTGGACGAGGCGGTCAAGGCCGCCGCCTTCGGGGCCTTCATGAACCAGGGCCAGATCTGCATGTCGACCGAGCGGATCATCGTCGTCGAGACCGTGGCCGACGCTTTCGTCGAGAAGTTCCAGGCCAAGGTCGCCACCCTGGCGGCCGGCGACCCGCGCGCCGGCAAGACGCCGCTGGGCGCGGTGGTGGATCTGAAGACCGTCGCCCATGTCGAAGGCCTGGTCGCCGACGCGATCGGCGCCGGCGCGGTGCGGGTCAACGGCGGCGCGGCCGACGGCGTGCTGATGCCGGCCACGGTGGTCGACAAGGTCACCCCCGACATGAAGCTGTTCCGCGAGGAGAGCTTCGGTCCGGTGGTCGGGATCACTCGCGCCCGCGACGAAGCCCACGCGATCGAACTGGCTAACGACACCGAGTACGGCCTGTCGGCGGCGGTCTTCACCCGGGACACCGCCCGCGGCCTGCGCGTGGCGCGCCAGATCAAGTCCGGCATCTGCCACGTCAACGGTCCGACCGTGCACGATGAGGCCCAGATGCCGTTCGGCGGGGTCAAGGCCAGCGGCTACGGCCGGTTCGGCGGCAAGGCCGGGATCGAGGCCTTCACCGACCTGCGCTGGATCACCATCGAGACCCAGCCCGGCCACTTCCCGATCTGACGCGCCGCGCGTCGTCCAAACTTCTCAAGGATCCCGTCATGACCGAGGTCAACGACACCGCCACCTTCACGGTCGAGAACCGCATCGCCTGGGTGAAGTTCAACCGTCCCGAAAAGCGCAACTGCATGAGCCCGACCCTGAACCGTCGGATGATGGAGGTGCTGGACGAACTCGAATACCGCGACGACGTCGGGGTGGTGGTGCTGACCGGCGAGGGCTCGGCCTGGTCGGCGGGCATGGACCTGAAGGAGTATTTCCGCGAGACCGAAGCCAAGGGTCTGGGCGCGGTGCGCCAGGCCCAGCGCGAGTCCTACGGCTGGTGGCGGCGCCTGCGCTGGTACAACAAGCCGACCATCGCCATGGTCAACGGCTGGTGCTTCGGCGGCGGCTATGGTCCGCTCTATTCCTGCGACCTGGCGATCGCCGCCGACGAGGCCCAGTTCGCCCTGTCGGAGATCAACTGGGGCATCCTGCCCGGCGGCGGGGCCACCAAGGTGGTCGTCGACCTGATCCCGATGCGCGATGCGATGTACCACGCCCTGACCGGCGAGCTGATCGACGGCCGCAAGGCCGCCCAGTGGCGCCTGGTCAACGAAAGCGTGCCGCTTAGCCAGCTCGAAGCGCGGGTCCGTGAGCTCGCCGAGGTGCTGCTCAAGAAGAACCCGGTGGCGCTGAAGGCGACCAAGGACGCCGTCCGCAGGGTCAAGGAAATGACCTACGACAACGCCGAGGACTACCTAGTCAGGGCCCAGGAGGCGGCCAACTCCTTCGACAACGACGGCCGCAAGGAGGGCATCAAGCAGTTCATCGACGACAAGAGCTACAAGCCCGGACTTGGCGCCTACGATCTGGCCAAGCAGAGCTGAGACGGGGCAGGGAGGAAACGGCGAAAAGGGGAGGGTTCCATGAGCGGCCCCATCGACCATGTCGGCCTGCAGGCCAGGCTCCAGCCCACCCGCCTCGCGGCCGTCGACCTGGCCAGCGGGCGGCGCTGGACCTACGCCCAGCTCGACGCCGATGTCGCCGCCTGCGCCCGCGTGCTGGTCGAGCGCGGCGTGGCGTTCGGCGAGCGGGTCGTCAGTCTGGCCCGCAACCGGGTCGAGTTGGTGATTTTGCACCTGGCCTGCGCCCGGATCGGCGCGGTCTACGCGCCTCTGAACTGGCGGCTCAGCCCGGCCGAGATCCTGGCCCTGGTCGAGGACGCCGATCCCCGGCTGGTGGTCGGCGACCAGGAGCTGGACCGCGTCGGACTGGAGGGCCTCTCCCTCGACCGCCTGGCCGCCGAGATCGCCGCCGCCGAGCCGCTGCCCGCCATGCCGTTCGATCGCGACCGGCCGTCGCTGATCCTCTACACCTCGGGCACCTCCGGCCGCCCCAAGGGCGTCGTTTTGTCCGAGCGCAACCTCGACCACACGGCGGTCAATTTCGGCCGCTTGGGGCAGGTCACGCACCAGAGCGCCTTCCTGATCGACGCGCCGATGTTCCATGTCCTGGGCCTGGTCACCACGGTGCGGCCGCCCTTGCTGCACGGCGGGACAATCCTGGTCTCGGACGGCTTCGAGCCGGCCCGCACCCTGGCGCGGCTGTCCGATCCGGACCTCGCCGTCAGCCACTATTTCTGCGTGCCGCAGATGGCTCAGGCCCTGCGCAACCATCCCGATCTCGCCCCTGACCGCCTGGCCGGCCTGACCGCGATCTTCACCGGCGGGGCGCCGCACGCGGCCGCCGACATCCGCGCCTGGCTGGCGATCGGCGTGCCGGTGGTCGACGGCTTCGGCATGAGCGAGACCGGCACGGTGTTCGGCATGCCGGTCGATCCGGCCCAGATCGACGCCCGCGCCGGCTCGGTGGGCGTGGCCCTGCCGGGCGTGCGCAGCCGCATCGTCGACGCCGCCGGCCGAGACTGTCCGGACGACCAGCCCGGCGAGTTGCTGCTCAAGGGCGACAACGTCTTTTCCGGCTACTGGCGGCGTCCGGACGACACCGCGGCGGCCTTCACCGCCGACGGCTGGTTCCGCACCGGCGACATCGCCCGCGCCGACGCCGAGGGCTTCCACTGGCTGGTCGATCGCAAGAAGGACATGTTCATCTCGGGCGGCGAGAACGTCTATCCGGCCGAGATCGAGGCGGCCCTGGCCGACCATCCCGGCATCGCCGAATGCGCGGTGCTGGGCCTGCCCGATCCCCGCTGGGGAGAGGTGGGCCACCTGATCCTCGTGCCCAGGACGGGCGCGGTCGTCAGCCACGCCGCTGTCGTCGCGCACCTGGAGCTTCGGCTGGCCCGCTACAAGCTGCCCAAGGCCACGACCATCGTCGACAGTCTGCCGCGCACCGGCTCGGGCAAGATCCAGAAGGCGATCTTGAAGGCCCTGATCCTGGAAAGGACCCCCGCATGAGCCCTCCGCCCATCAGCCGGCGCGGGCTGGGTCTCGCCGTCGCCGCCGCCGGCCTGGCCGGCGCGACCCAGGCTGTCGCCGCCAACCCGCCGCCGGCGCTCGCGCATGTCTTCGACCTCGCCGTCGAGGTGGGGCCGGCCCAGGAGCTGGGCGATGTCGGCGGCGGCCGGCGGCGAGTGATCCCAATCACTGGCGGCAGCCTGACCGGTCCGGGCCTGTCGGGTGAGATCCTGCCTGGCGGCGCCGACTGGCAGACCATTCGTCCCGACGGCGTCACCCTGCTGCAGGCCCGCTACACCGTGCGGATGAGCGACGGAGCGACGATCGGCGTCATCAACACCGGCGTGCGCCGGGCCGACGCCGAGGTCGTGCGCCGCCTGACCGCCGGCGAGGACGTGGATCCGTCGCTCTACTATTTCCGCGCCACGCCGATCTTCGAGGTCGGGCCGGGGCCGTATCTGTGGCTGACCGAAAGCGTCTTCGTCAGCGCCGGCGCGCGACGGCCGCGCCGGGTGGAGCTGGGCGTCTTCAAGGTCGCCTGACGGGTCCGGAAAACGTTGTGATAAAGACCAAGCGCCTGCCAAGGGCCGGGAGGAAACGATGACCACGGGATCAGAGGCCGTGCGCCGACCGGCCATGGAAAGCGGGGCGTTGACCGTCCTGCTGTGTTTCCTCGTCGCCGTGCTCGAAGGCTTCGACATCCAGGCCATGGGCGTGGCCGCGCCGAAGCTGGGACCGGAACTGGGCCTGGCCAAGGCCGTGCTAGGCGAGGCCCTGGCCGCCAGCAATATCGGCTTGGTGCTGGGCGCGGTGCTCGGCGGCTGGCTGGCCGACCGCCTGGGACGCAAGGCCGTGCTGATCGGCGCGGTGCTGGGCTTCGGCGGCTTCACCCTGCTGACCATGTTCGCCCACGACTTCTCGATGCTGTTCGCCGCGCGGCTGGGCGCGGGGCTCGGCTTCGGCGCGGCCCTGCCCAACATCATGGCCCTGGCCGCCGAGGTGGCGCCGGCCGGCAAGCGCGGCTCGACCGGCACGATGATGTTCTGCGGCATGCCACTGGGCGGCGGGCTGGTCGCCCTGGTCAGCTGGCTGAACCCGAGCCTCGACTGGCGGCACCTTTTCCTGATCGGCGGTCTGGCGCCGCTGCTGCTGGCCCCGCTGATCCTGGTGCTGATGAAGGAGACCGCGCGGCCCGCGTCGTCGTCCTCCGGCGGCGCGGCCTGGACGTGGCTGGGCCTGATCCCGCTCTATGGCCTGTCCTATCTGGCCCTGCTGTGGCTCGGCGGCCTTCCGGGCCTGGGATCGCTGCGCGGCCTGGCGCCGTGGCTGGCGACCCTGCCGACGGTGATCATCGCGTACATGGTCGTGAACCGCGCGGCGCTGTTCGGCGAGCGGCGGGCCTTGCCGTCGCTGCTGCTGTGGGCCGTGTTCTTTCCGACCCTGCTGATCCTCTATCTGGTGCTCAACTGGCTGCCGACCCTGGTCATCGCCAAGGGCTTCGCGCCCCAGGCCAGTCTGGCCTCGGCCTGCTTCAACTTCGCCAGCGTCGTCGGCGCCCTGATCCTGGGACGGCTGGTCGACCGCTTTGGCCTGCGCTGGCCAATGATCGCCGGCTATGTCGGCCTGACCGCGAGCCTGATGCTGCTGGCCCGGGCCGACGGCCTTACGGCGGTGCTGGCCCTGAGCGGCGCGGTCGGCTTCTTCGTGCTGGGCGCCAACTACGCCCTCTACGGCGCGGCCGCCTCCTACTATCCGGCGTCGGCGCGGGGCAGGGGATCGGGCGCCGCCGTGGCCTGGGGGCGGATGGGCGCCGTCGTCGGTCCCCTGGTCGGCGGACAGCTGCTGCAGGCGGGCGACAGCGCCGGCTCGGTCGTCGCCGCCATGACCCCGCTGGCCCTGACGGCGCTGGTCGGGATCGTGCTGCTGACGCTTCTCGAGCCGCCCCGGCACTAGGCCGGATCGACCTCGCCACTTCGAGATCGTGCGGCCCTGGTCGCCTTCGAGCGCGTTCTCAGGCTTCAGAACGACCTAGCGGGACGCAAGCGCGGGCAGTTCATAGACCTCGACCGCCGGCTCGGGCCCTTCATGCCGTCGAACCTCGACCAGGCAGGTCTGGGCCGCGCAGCCTTGAGCGAAGGCCGAAGAGCCTCGGTCCAGGGTCAGCACATTGGGGTTGCCGTTGCGCTCGAGGTCCGCGCCTGGATCGAACCAGGCCCCCGTCGCCAGTCTGGCTACGCCCGGCATGATGTCGTCGGTGACGATCGCTCCCGCCAGGCAGCGGCCGCGATCGTTGAAGAGTTCGACCAGGTCGCCGTCGGCGATGCCCCGCGCGGCGGCGTCGCCGGGGTTGAGATAGACCGGCTCGCGCCCGGCCACCTTGCCGGCCCGGCTGTAGGGGCTGTGGTCCAGCTGGCCGTGCAGCCGCCGCTTTGGTTGGTCCGACAGCAGGTGCAGCGGATGGCGGGCGGCCTCGGGGTGGCCCAGCCACTCGAACGGCTCGAACCAGGCCGGATGCCCGGGGCAGTCGTCGAGGCCGTAGCCGGCGATGCGCTCGGAGAAGATCTCGATCTTGCCCGAGGGCGTGCCCAGCCGATGGGTTTCCGGATCGGCGCGGAAGGCCTCGTGCATGACCAGCGGCCGGTCGTGCGGCGCAAGGTCGATCAGCCCCTGGTCCCAGAAGGCGTCGAAGGCGGGCAGGTCGAAGCCGGCCTTGGCCACGCGCGCGGCGTTCTCGTCATAGAGCCGCCGCAGCCAGGCCTCGGCGTCGAGCCCTTCGGTATAGGCCTCGCCGACCCCGAGACGGCCGGCCAGGTTGGCGAAGATCGCGTAGTCGTCGCGCGCCTGGCCCTGCGGCTCGACCGCCTTCTTCATGGCGATGAAATAGCCTTCGCGGCCGGCGAAGCCGATGTCGTTGCGCTCCAGCGAGGTGGTGGCCGGCAGCACGATGTCGGCGAAGCGGGCGGCGGGGGTCCAGTACTGCTCGTGGACGATGATGCTGCGCGGCTTGCGCCAGGCCAGGCTCAGACGGTTCAGGTCCTGGTGGTGGTGGAACGGGTTGCCCCCGGCCCAGTACAGCAGCTGGATATCGGGATAGGCGTGGGTGACGCCGTTGTAGGTGAAGGGCGCGCCGGGCTGCAGCAGCATGTCGGCGATGCGGGCCACGGGGATGAAGGCCGGCACCGCGTTCTGACCCTGGGAAAACACCGGACCCGACAGCCGCGCATGGGCGCTGCCCTGCGTGTTCATCGCGCCGTAGCCCAGGCCGTAGCCGCCGCCAGGCAGGCCGACCTGGCCCAGCATGCAGGCCAGGGTGACCAGCGCCCAGAACGGCTGCTCGCCATGGGCGGCGCGTTGCAGGGCCCAGGCGACGTTGACCATGGTGCGGGCCGACAGCATCTCGTCGGCCAGGGCGACGATGCGGGCGGCCGGCACGCCGGTGATCGCCTCGGCCCAGGCCGGGGTCTTGGCGACGCCGTCCTGCTGTCCTGTCAGGTAGGGCTCGAAGCGGTCGTAGCCGACCGTGCAGCGGTCGATGAAGCCGCGGTCGAAGCGCGGGTCCTGGCGGATCACGAAGGCCAGGGCCAGCATCAGGGCGGTGTCGGTGTTGGGGCGGATCGGGATCCACTCGACAGGACCGCCGGTCTCCAGGTTGTCGCGCACCGGGCTGATGTTGACGAAGCGCGCCCCGGCCCTGGCCATGGCCGCCAGGCCGTCGCGCGTGCGGTGGCGGCCCGAGCCGCCGGACGAGACCTGGGTGTTCTTCAGCGGCACGCCGCCGAAGGTCACGAACAGCTGCGTATGCTCGGCCAGCACGTCCCAGGAGGTGTGGGACAGGTTCGACTCGTCCATCGAGGCGACGATGTGCGGCATCAGGGCCCGGCCCGCGCCCAGGCTGTAGCTGTCGACGCTGCGCACATAGCCGCCCAGCAGGTTGAGGAACCGGTGCACCTGGCTCTGGGCATGATGGAACCGCCCAGCGCTGGACCAGCCGTAGGAACCGCCGAAGATCGCTTCGTTGCCGAAGCGCTCGCGCACGTCGCCGACTTCTCTCGCCACCAGATCCAGCGCGGTGTCCCAGTCGACCTCGACGAAGCGTTCCCGGCCTCGCAGGTCCGGCCGCGAGCCCGGTCCGCCGTTCAGCCAGCTCTCGCGCACCGCCGGTCGGGCGATGCGCAGGGCCTGGGTGGCCGGGTCCAGCTGGTCAAGGCCGATCAGCGACGGATCGCTGTCGCCGGTCAGGGGAAAGAGGCGAGGGGGCGCGCCGTCGAGCCCGGCCTCGACCTCGTAGATCCCCCAGTGGGCGGCGGTATAGGTGCGGGCCGGGCTCATGCGGACGTCTAGCGCTTGATCCGCAGGGTCGCGCCGAAGGTGCGCGGCTCGCCCAGCGTGCCCTGGACGATGCCGTAGGTGGCGTTGACCGACAGGGTGTTGAAGTACTCTTCGTCGAACAGGTTGCGCGCCCAGATCGAGACGTCCCAGCCCTTGTCCGAGCGCACGCCGCCGTTCAGCCCGAACACCTGGTAGCCAGGCACCAGGCTGAAGATGTCGTCGTTGACGGCCGCGAAGAAGTGCGAGCGGTGGCTGTAGTCGCCGCCGATATAGGCCTCGCCGCCGTCGCCGCCCGGCAGGGTGATCGGCTTGGCGTAGCGAAGCGTCGCGGCCACCGTCCAGCGCGGCGCGCCCGAGGCTTCGGCTCCCGACAGGTCCTTCACCCCCTGGTACGAGGTCAGGTACTGGGCCGAGGCGTTCTTGTAGGACTGGTAGCGGGCCTCGTTGTAGGTCGCTGACAGGGTGGCGGTCAGGCCGCTGAACGGCGCGGCGCGGGCGTCCAGCTCCACCCCGCGCGAGCGAAGCGTGCCGGTGTTGGCGATGTAGGTGACGGCTGGGCTGACCGTCGTGTTTACGTAGTTGGCCTGATAGTTCTCGTCGGTGGTCCAGAACAGGTTGGCGTTCAGCTCCAGGCGGCGGTCCAGCAGCCTGGTCTTCACGCCCAGCTCGTAGTCATCGACCTTTTCGGGGGCGACGAAGATGTCCACGCCCGTGGTCTGGCGCACCAGGTTGATGCCCGCCGACTTGTAGCCGCGCGAATAGCTGGCGTAGGCGTGGGCGTCGTCGCTGAGGTCGTAGCTGGCGCTGAGCAGGCCCGAGACGTTGTCGCCGTTCCAGTCGGCCTCGTAGCGGCTGACTGGGGCGTAGGTGGCGCGGGCGGTCACCGCCAGAGCCTGCCAGGCCGTGGGCAGGTCGGCGATGGCGACGGCCGAGCCGCCGATCTTGGCGTCATAGAGGCCGGTCTTTTCTTCGTAGGTGTAGCGCAGGCCCGCGGTCAGCCGCAGATCGGGGCGCAGTTTCCAGGTCGCCTGGCCGTAGGCGGCGTAGCTGTGGGTGGCCGGCACGACGTGCGCCACCGAGGCCAGACCGTTCAGCACCTCGTCCGGATAGGTCGGGCCCAGCAGCCATTTGGCGGCGTCGCGGCCGTAGGCCGAGGTCGTCCAGTCGTCGGCCTCCTGCCAGAAGTAGTAGAGGCCGGCGGTGTACTGCAGGCGGCGTTCGTCCGGCGAGACCAGGCGCAGTTCCTGGCTGAACTGGGTCTGGACGGTGTCGACGATGCCCTGGGTCGAGACGTTGGCCCCGATCTGGTCGCCGTCGTAGTTGGGGATCCAGCGCCAGTCGCGATAGGCCGAGATCGAGCTCAGGGTGAAGCCGCCGACCTGCCAGTCGGCGCGCGACTGCACGCCCCAGCTGGGCATGCGGTCGAACTGGGAGTTGTCGAGGTCGATCTGGCGGGCGAACGGGTCGATAGCCAGGGGCGTGTAGCCGACCGAGGCGGCCTTCTCGTAGAAGCCGCGCACGACCGAGCCATTGGCCTTGGTGGTGGGCAGCACGGCCGTCACCACGTTGAAGCCCATATTGCCCTTCTGGATGCTGTAGTCGGCCGTCACCCGCAGCTTGAAGTCGTCGTTGGGCTTGTACAGCAGGTCCAGCCGGTAGGCGTTATTGTCGAGGTTGTCCCAGCGCTTCTTGTAGACGGTGTTGTAGTAGAGGCCCTCGCGCTCGTTGCGCAGGTAGCTGACGCGGACGGCCAGGTTGTCGGTGATCGGCCCGCTGTAGCTGCCATAGGCCCGCAGGTACTTGTAGTTGCCGACCGAGACCTCGCCGCGCCATTCGGGCGTGAACGACGGTTCGCGGGTGCGGATGTCGATGGCCCCGGCGACGGTGTTCTTGCCGAACAGCGTGCCCTGCGGGCCGCGCAGCAGCTGGATGCTTTCGACATCGACCAGGTCGGTGATCGCCGTGCCGGTGCGCGGGCGGTAGACGCCGTCGATATAGAGGCCCACGCCCTGTTCGAGGCCGTCGTTGGTGCCGCCGGCGTTGGTGCCGATGCCGCGGATGGTGGTGGTCTGGTTGCGACCGCTGAAGCCCTGGATGTTCAGGCTGGGCAGCTGGCTCATCAACTGCTTGAGATTGAAGGTCCCGCCCAGCGCTTCCAGCTGCTGGCCGCCGAGGGCCGTGATCGGGATCGGCACGGTCTGGACGTCTTCGCTGCGATAGCGGGCCGTGACCACCAGGGCGTCGACCTCGGCCGCGCCGGCGTTGTCGGGCGTCGCGGCGCCGCTGGTGGGCGCGTCGCTCGCGTCGGCGGCCAGCGCGTGGCCCGCAAAGCCGGCGCTGGAGAGCAGGGCCGATGCCGTCAGCAGCAAAGCTTTCAGCGTCGGCGCGCCGCCGGCGCGTCGAGCAGAAGTGGTCGTCATGAGATCCCCCGATCGAAGACCCGCCAAGTTCTCTCAAGGCGAGGCGATGCTTTGTGGTCGCCGGTGTTGGGAGCGGCGCGACGCTTCAATGGCAGTGGGGTGTTGATCCGTGCAAACGACTATTTGTTTGCTGCTGCATGAGCGCGAAGAATAGGATTTGCGCGGTAAATATGGCTCGCGAGCCGACGGGAATATTAATCTGGATTGAAATCAACCGAGGGTGTCGAAGCCTTTGGCGACCTCGATCCTCTTGGCGATCACGCCGGCCCGCAGATAGCGATCGGCCGTGCGCTGCTCGGTGGCGATCAGCGCCGCGTCGATCTGCACGGGCAGGCGCTGCGTGCGTCCGATCATGGTCTTCAGGATCGCCGGATCCATGCCGGTGTCGCGGTACATCGCCTCGGCGTAGGCGGTTCGGTTGGCCGCCGCCCAGGTCCAGCCCTCGTAGAGTCGGTCGCGGTAGTCGCGCAGATAGTCGGGCTTCTCGGCGATGGCGCCGTCGCGGCCGAACATCAGGGTGTAGCCGGGGTCCTCGTCCTGCTTGCCCGTCAGGATCCGGGCGCCCTGGCTTTCGGCCAGCGCGATATGCGGGTCCCAGATCGCCCAGGCGTCGACCGACCCGCCCTGGAAGGCGGCGCGACCGTCGTTGGGCGACAGGAAGGCGAACTTCACCGCGTCATAGGGCAGGCCGTTGGCCTCCAGTATGCCCAGCACGTGGTTGTGGCTGATCGAGCCGCGCGGGGTGGCGATCGTCTTGCCCGCCAGGTCCTTGAAGTCCCGAACGGCGGAGCCGCCGCGAACGACGATTGCGGGGCCCATGCCCTGGCTGATTTGGGCGCCGATCGCCTTGATCCTGGCGTCCGATCCGATGGCGAAGATGAAGGCGGAGTCGCCGCCTATGCCGGTGTCGATGGCGCCCGCGTTCAACGCCTCCAGCAGCGGGGCGGCGTTGGGAAACTGCGACCACTCGATGCGGTAGGGCGTGTCGTCCAACTTGCCGGCGCCGGCCAGCACCAGGCGCGAGCCGCCACGCTGGTCGCCGACCAGGAGCTTGCCGGCGGGTTTGGCGACCTTCGGCGCGCAGGCCGCCACCAGGCCGGCGGCGGTCAGGCCGAGCATGGCGCGGCGGGTTTGGTGGGAGGGGAGGGCGATCCCGGTCATGACGGCGGCGTCCTTGCTGAGGCAGGCCTCGTGGCATGGCCGTCCGCCGTGGCCAGCACAAACGAGTTTCGTTAAAGCATGGCCTTACCGTCGGTGAACTGGATCTGGCGTGTCGGCATGAAAGCCTGCGTCCTAAAGGACCGGAAACGTCAGTTCTGCGATCAGGCCAGGGCGCCGGCGGCGACTACGCAGCGCGACCGCGATGGCCAGCCGGCTTGCGATCGATCCGGTGATCGCAAGGCCCAGGCCCGTGCCGACCATCGTCTGGCCCGCGGCGCCGCGGCTGAAGGGGATGAACAGGCGCTGCAGTTCCGCCGCATCGACGCCGGGGCCATGGTCCCAGATCACCAGCCTCGGCGCCTTGCCCTCGGTATGGACGAGGATGCGGACCTTGCCCGCGCCGTAGGCGCAGGCGTTGAACACCAAATTGCGCAGCAGCTCGCCGATCAGCACGGGATTGCCACGCACTAGGGGAACGTTCATGGGCGCGCGGGCCAATACCTCGACATTGGGAAAGGCTTGGGCCGCCTCGATCCGGATCGTGTTCAGCAAGGCCGTGAGGTCGGCTTCCCCCTCGGTGACGGCGGCCTCCGATCGCGCCAGCGCCAGGAACTGCGATAGCACCCGCAGCAGGTTGGCGGCCGCCGACCGGGAGTCGCCTAGCAGGGCCTTGTCGCGCGGCGTCGCGGCGGATCGTTCCAGCAAGGCCAGATTGGCGATGATCACCGACAGCGGGGTCCGCAACTGGTGCGACGCATCCGCGGAGAAGCGTTCAAGCGCGCGCGTGAAGCGCTCCAGGCTGCCCATCAGGCGGTTGAAGCCGTCGACGACCGGCGAAAGTTCGGCCGGGACGCTGGCGGGATCGACCGGCGCGAGATCGGGGCGCGAGGCCTGGGCTCTGGCCGTCAGGTCCTCGGCCAGGCGGCGCAGGGGCGCGAGGCCCCAGCGCACCGCGGGCACGACCAGGACGGCGGCGACCGCCGCCAGCAGGACCGGCAGGCCGATCAGGTTGGACAACAGCTCGCGCACGCTGGCGTGGCGGGAGTCCAGGCTCTGGGCCACGGCCACCACCACCGGGTCGCGAACCCCGGGGATCATGACCGTCGATTGCGCCACGCGGACCTTGTAGCCGCGCATTTCCGCGTAGCTGAAGCTGGTTTCGTTGGGCGCCGGCGCGGGCGGGCGCGGCAGGTCTTCGTAGCCGGTGACGAGGCGGGGACCTTCCCGGACGGCGTAGAACACCGCGTCGCGTTCCGGGCTGTCGAGGAGGCCCAGCGACCAGGGCGGCAGGGCGACCTGCGCCCGGCCATCCCGGCTTCCGACCTGGGCGACGATCGAGGCGACGGATCCGGCGAGCAGGCGGTCCGAGGTCTTCTCGACCACCTGCATGGCGGCCAGGGCGCCCGCCAGGGCGAGGGCCGCGCCCAGCAAGGCCAGCGGTGCGACCTGGGCGATGAGCAGGCGCCCGATCAGGCTGGGGCGGCGCGGCTTCACGGATCGAGCCGGTAGCCGGCGCCGCGCAGGGTCTGCAGTCTGGGACCGTCCGGAAGCAGCTTGCGTCGCAGGCGCCCGACATGGACGTCGAGGGCGTTGGGCTGCACCGACTGATCGTCGGGAAAGACCTCGGTCGCCAATTGCGCCCGATCCACGACCCGGCCTGGCCGCGTGGCCAGCGCGCGCAGCACCGCCCATTCGCGGGGGCGCAGGTCCAGGCGGCGCTCGCCGATCCAGGCCGCGCCGGCTTCCCAGTCGCAGGTCAGGGCGCCCACGCTCACGTTGCGCGTGGCGTAGCCGCCCTTGCGCCGGACGACGGCGCGCACCCGCGCCACCAGTTCGAACGGGTCGAAGGGCTTCAGCACGTAGTCGTCCGCCCCCATGTCGAGGCCCGCGATGCGATCCTGCACGGCGTCCCTGGCCGTCAGGACGACGATGGGCGTGGAGAAGCCCTCACGGCGCAGGCGGCCCAGGATCTCGAAGCCGTCGATGTCCGGCAGGCCGATGTCGAGGACCATGGCGTCGAAGTCGGACCGCGCGGCCAGGGACAGAGCCTCGGCGCCGGTCTCGGCGCAGACGGGCGCGTGGCCTTCGCTTTCGAGCGTGGCGATCAGCGAACGGCGGAGGAGCAGATCATCCTCGACAACGAGTATCTTCATCGGGGATGTAGCGGCAGGCTTCACATTGAAGGAGCGCGGCCATCCGACGCCGATTGCCAGTCCAGGTCAAGGGAGCCCGTTTCGCCGCCGCCGTGCTCGGCGTGATCGCCCTTGTCTCGGTCATGGCGGGATGCGCGCCGCGGGCGCCCGGGCAGGCCACCAGCGGCTGGGACGTCCGCAGGGCCGAGCGGGAAGGCGAGGTCGTCGTCTATATCAACAACGACGTGCACCAGCGGCTGGTCGAGGATTTCGAGCGCCGATTTCCAAAGGTGAAGCTCAGGTTCGTCGTGTTGACCTCGCGCGACATGCAGGCCCGGGTCATCGAGGAAGCCAGGCGTGGCGAGCCTGTCGCCGACGTCGTCTGGACCTCGGCGATGGACACCCAGGTCAAGCTGATCAACGATGGCTACGCCCAGACCTATCGTAGTCCCGAGGCCGGAAACCTGCCCACCTGGGCGCGGTGGCGTGACCAGGGCTTTGGCGTCACCAGCGAGCCGATCGTCTTCGTCTACAACAAGCGGCTCCTGAAAGGCGGCGAGGCGCCGCGCAGTCACGCGGCCCTGCTGGCCTCCCTGCGCGCCGACCCCGGGCGCTGGCGCGGCAAGGTGGCGATGTACGATCCCGAGCGCAGCGGCATGGGGTTCTTCTATCTGTCGAGCAACACCCAGTTCTATCCGGACGCCTGGGCGCTGTACGATGCGATCGGCGCGACCGGCGTGCGCACCTACGTGCCCGGCAGGCCGATGTTGGATCGGGTGGCGTCCGGCGAGCACCTGCTGGCCCTGGACATGAACGGGTCCTATGCCGACTGGTACGTGCGCAAGCACGAGGCCGACGTCGGCTATGTCGTTCCGGAAGACTATCACCTGTCGATTTCGCGGGTCGCCTTCATCACCCGCACCGCGCGGCATCCCGGCGCGGCGCGCCTGTTCCTGGACTATCTGATGTCGGACGCGGGGCAGCGGGTTCTGCTCGACGTGCGCCTGACCCCGATCCGTCCAGGGCTGGGCGCGACGCCTCCCGCGGGCGGGCGTCCCATTCGCGTCGGGCCCGCTCTGCTGGCCAATTTCGACCAGGGCCGGCGCGCCGAACTTCTGGCCCGCTGGAAGAGCGGGGCGGCCGGCCGCTGATATCTGGTCACGCCTTGAGCACTTGCTGCCCATAACTGCGGCGATCGGGTCGGTCGGCTCGGGGCTTCACCCATTTCTTGGGTTCCGCGCGGCGACGTCGAAGCTGTCACCGACCTGTCACGTCCCCTGAGCGCGGGAGGCCTCCGCGAACTTGCGGAGGCAGGCTGTTCGGGCTCTGGGAATATCATTCCGACATTTCCGAGTGTGCGGGCAATTCATGCCGGATGAGGGCGTTTTGACGCCTCGCGCCGAACCGTTCGTACTGGTTTGGCTCTTGCGGAAGAGATCAGGTTCGACCCGACGCCGAAGGCGCAACCGCCCCGGAAACGCTCAGGCAAAAGGACCGCGGAGCACAAGGAAGCTGGAAAGCAGTCGCCTCTGAACGAGGCGCCTCGCCGAAGGAGCAAGGGCGCGTCGCGTTCCGAATCTCTCAGGCCACAAGACAGCGGGGGCAGAGGAACGCCTTGCGGTTTCGCGAGCGGCGCGTGGTGCGCCGGTGGCGGGCCGCGGCCTCTGGAACGTCCACTCAAGTGTGACGTCGGGGGCGCGGGCGACTGTCGACTGCATACTTGAGAGGGGATCTCACTTGGCAATTTCACGTCAAACCCGCCGCGCCCTGTTGATTGGCGCGAGCATTCTGCCGGCGGCGCTCGCGCTGCACGGCGCGGCCTACGCCCAGGCCGCTAACACCGACAAGGATGACAGCAGCGTCGGCGAAATCGTCGTCACCGCCTCGCGCATCGATCGCGCCGGCTTCCAGGCGCCGACGCCCACCGTGCACGTCTCGGCCGAAGACCTCAGCGTCGGCGCGCGTCCCAACGTCGCCGCGGCCCTGAACGACCTGCCGCAGTTCCGCGCCACCACCTCGGCGCAGACCACGGGCACCAACACCGGCGCGGGCAACGCGCCGGTCGATCTGCGGGGCCTCGGCATCAGCCGCACCCTGGTGCTGATCGACGGCCGCCGCTTCGCCGGCGACAACGACCTGAACGTCGTTCCCACCGTGCTGCTCAAGAGCGCCGACGTGGTCACCGGGGGCGCCTCGGCGGCCTGGGGCTCGGGCGCCGTGGCCGGCGTCGTCAACCTGGCGATCGATCGCAACTTCACCGGCTTCAAGATGGGCGTGCAGGGCGGCATCTCGTCCTATGACGACGCCGAGGAAGTCCGCATCGAGGCGGCCGGCGGCAAGAGCTTCGCGGACGGCCGCGGCCACTTCGTCATCGGCGGGGAGTACCTGAACAACGAGGGCGTCACGCCCAAGACCAGCCGTCCCAATGTCGGCCGCTGGGCGACCGTCTCCAACGGCGACGGCCGCTACAAGCTGGCTCCCGACGTCGGCTTCTCCAACGCGGCCTATGGCGGCCTGATCCTGTCGGGCGTGCTGAAGGGCAAGGCCTTCAACGCCGACGGCTCCCTGCGCGACTTCGACTATGGCACGGTCATCGGCACCAACTCGGTCGGTGGCGAAGGCCCGTCCAACGACGACCTCAGCCCGCTGGTCACGCCGCAACGCCGCTACAGCGCCCTGGCCAGCGTCACCTACGACCTGACCGACAACGTCAAGCTCACCGCCGAACTGCGCCATTCGCGGATGTGGAACAACTACATCTGGTTCGGCGACCACAACCGCGGCAACCTGACCATCAGCATCGACAACGCCTTCCTCTCCGACGAGGTGCGCTCGGCGATGGTCACGGCGGGCCAGACCTCGTTCACCATGGGCCGCTTCAACAGCGACCTGTCCTATTCGCGGATCGATTTCGAGCGCCTCTCCACCCAGGGGACGATCGCCCTCGACGGCAACTTCGGGGACGGCTGGCGCTGGAGCGCCTACTACAGCCACGGGGAGAACGAGAACAACATCGACACCCCCGGGTTCCTGCTGACCCAGAACTACGCCAACGCCGTGGACTCGGTGATCGACCCGAGCACGGGCAATGCGATCTGCCGTATCGCCCTGACCGATCCGACCACCAGCTGCGTGCCGATCAACCTGTTCGGCGAAGGCTCGCCCTCGGCCGCGGCCATCGCCTATGTCACCGGCACGCCCAGCATGCGCGAGACCAGCAAGCTCGACGTCGGCGGCTTCAGCCTGCGCGGCGAGCCCTTCGAACTGCCGGCCGGTCCGGTCTCGATCGCCGTCGGCGCCGAGGCCCGCAAGGAGTCGGTCGATCGCTCGGTCGGCGCGCTCGACACGGCCAAGGCCTTCACGACCTTCAGCTTCTCGGCCATGGCCGGCAGCTTCAACGTCAAGGAGGCCTTCGCCGAAGTGCTGGTGCCCGTCGTCCGCGACGTGCCGGTGTTCAACAAGCTCGAGATCAACGCCGCCGCCCGCGTCAGCGACTATAACACCACCGGCTCGATCTGGTCCTGGAAGCTGGGGGCGACCAACGAGTTCTTCCCGGGCTTCCGCGGCCGGGTCACCGAGTCCCGCGACATCCGTTCGGCCAACCTGACCGAGCTCTTCACCACCAGCACCACCGGCTACAACACCATCGTCGATCCGCTGACCAGTTCCAGTGTCTATGTGCTGACGAACGGCGGCGGCAATCCCGACCTCGTGCCGGAAACAGCCAACACCTTCACGGCCGGCGTCGTCTATTCGCCGCCCGCGCTGCCGGGCTTCAACGTGTCGCTCGACTACTACAACATCGACATCGACAACGTGATCACCACGATTTCCGCCCAGGACATCGTGACCCGCTGCGCCGCCGGCAACGCCGACATGTGCTCGCGGATCACCCGCGACAGCAGCAACACGATCACCCGGATCGTCTCGACCTACGTCAACCTGGCCAACTACAAGACCGACGGCATCGATGCGGAGATCTCCTACTCGATGAACGCCGACCGCGTTCTGTCGAGCCTGGAAGGCCGCCTGCGCTTCAAGACCCTGGCCACCTGGGTCCACAGCATGACGACCAACGACGGCGTCAGCGAGATCGAATATGTCCGCTCGCAGGGCTATTCGTTCGGTCTGGGCGTGCCGGAATTCCGCGTCGTCAGCAGCGTCGACTACTCGGGCCGGATCTTCAGCGGCAACCTGCGGGCCCGCTACCTCTCGCCGGGCAACTACAACAACACGGTCGACATCGTGAACGGCCACATCAAGGCCTACACCTACTTCGATCTGGGCGTGCAGGCGAAGCTGCCGCAGTACCGCGGCCACGACGTCGAGCTCTACGCCAACGCCACGAACCTGTTCGACAAGGATCCGCCGATCGGTTCGCTCTACTCGCCCTACTACGACGTGATCGGTCGGTACGTGACCCTCGGCGCGCGGATGCGCTTCTAGGTCCGAACCGGCTCCGCGCCGCCGGCTGTGTCCCCCGGGCCGGCGGCGCCCCTCCTTTCTGATTGGTGTCCCCAATGATCTCCCGTCTCACTCTGGCGCTCGCCCTGTCCCTGGCGAGCGGCGGGGCCGTCATGGCCCAGACTGTTCCCCCGTCCTTGGCCCCAATGCCTTCCGCGATCGTCGCCGACGGTCCGCCGGCCATCCCGCAGGAGCTGGTGGCGGCCACCACGCCCTATCTGCAGGCCCGTCACGCCAATTTCCTGGGCTGGAACGCCGCCGACCGCTCGATGCTGGTCAAGACCCGCTTCGGCGGTTCCGATCAGGTCCACAGCGTCGCCAGGCCCGACGCCGACCGTCGTCAGCTTAGCTTCGAGGCCGAGCCGATCCTGGCCGCCGCCCTGTCGCCCAAGGGCGAGGGGTTGCTGATCCAGAAGGATCGCGGCGGCGACGAATTCTACCAGCTCTACCTGCTGAAGGACGGCCGTCCGCGCCTGCTGACTGACGGCAAGAGCCGCAACTGGTTCGGCTCCTGGTCGCCCGACGGCCGCCTGGTTGGCTACGCCTCCTCGCGCCGCAACGGCGCGGACATGGACCTCTATGTCGTCGATCCCAGCGATCCCAAGACCGATCGTCTGGTCGCCAAGGTCTCCGGCGGCGGCTGGAACATCGCCGACTTCTCGGCCGACGGCGCCAAGGCTCTCGTCCTCAATCGCATGTCGATCAACGAGGCGCAGGTCTTCGAACTCGACCTCGCCAGCGGCGTGATGAAGCCGCTGACCGACCCCAAGGCCAAGGCCTCCTTCGTCGAGCCGCGCTATGGCCATGACGGCGCGGTCTGGCTGACCTCGGACCTGAATTCCGACTTCCTGCGCCTGGGCCGCCTGGACCCCAAGACCGGGGCCTTCGTCGCCGTCAGCAAGGAGACGCGCTGGGACGTCAGCGACTTCTCCCTGTCGCCCGACGGCGCCTTCGCGGTCTATGCGATCAACGAAGCGGGCGTCTCGCGGGTGCGGGTGCTCGACCTGGCGAGCGGGGCGGTGCGCAAGGTCGACGGCCTGCCGGCCGGCGTGATCCCCTACAGCATCGGCCCGGCGATCCAGGTTTCGCCCTGGGGCGAGATCGGCCTCAGCATGGCCGCCGCCCGCGTGGCCGGCGACGCCTTCTCGATCGATCCCAAGTCGCTGAAGGTCACCCAGTGGACCCACAGCGAGACGGGCGGCCTCGACCCCGCCAAGAACGTCGAACCGCGCCTTGTCGAGATCAAGAGCTTCGACGGCGAGACCGTCTCGGGCTTCCTCTACCAGCCCGACCCGGCCAAATTTCCCGGCAAGCGGCCGCTGATTATCGACATCCACGGGGGCCCCGAAGGCCAGACCCGGCCCGACTTCCTGGGCGGCAACAACTACCTGCTCAACGAGCTGGGCGTGGCGCTGTTCTTCCCCAACGTCCGCGGCTCGTCGGGCTACGGCAAGCGGTTCGTCAACCTCGACAACGGGCCGTTCAAGCGCGAGGACTCGGTCAGGGACGTCGGGGCCTTCCTCGACGCCCTGGGCAAGGAGTCGGCGCTCGACGCCGACCGCTTCGCCGTCAACGGCGTCTCCTACGGCGGCTACATGTGCTACGCCTCGGCCACGCACTACAGCCCGCGCCTTAAGGGCGCCAACTGCTACGTCGCGATCTCCAACTTCGTCACCTTCCTGGAGAACACCCAGTCCTACCGCCGCGACCTGCGCCGGGTGGAGTACGGCGACGAGCGCGATCCGGCCCAGCGCGCCCAGCTGATGAAGATCTCGCCGCTGACCAGCGTGAGCAAGATCACCATCCCGCTGTTGGTGGCCACGGGCGGCACCGATCCGCGTGTGCCGGCCTCCGAGGCCGACCAGATGATCGCCGCCGTCCGCGCCCAGGGCGGTTCGGCCTGGCACCTGCTGGCCAAGAACGAGGGCCACGTCTTCCGCAAGAAGGAGAACGAGGACTACTACTTCTGGACCAGCATCATGTTCTGGCGAAAGACCCTCCTGGGCGAGGGCGGCCAGTAGGGGCGGGGCAGGGGCGCGGAACCTGGTTTCGCGCCCCGTCTCCTTTTTCACGAGCCGAGAGCCTGATGATGTCCATTCCTCCTGGGGCGGCGCTGGCCCTGGCGTTGGCGCTGGCGCCGCTCGCCTCGGCGCATGCCCAGATCCCTGTCGATCACCACATGCACGTGCATTCGCCGGCGATCCTGAGGATCCTGCCGGCCTATTGCGCCAGTCCTATGCGCAAGAGCCCGTGCGATCCGAAGTTCACCGCGCCGCTGACGGCCGACGACGCCCTGAAGGCCATGGACGAGGCCGGGATCAGGAAGGGCTGGCTGATGTCGACGGCCTATCTCGCCGAGAGCCCCCTGGCCGACCCCGTGCCGGATGCGCCTGGCGTCGTGCGTGAGGCCAACGACTTCACGGTAGGCCTGGCCCGGGCGCGTCCGGACCGTTTCGCCGCCTTCGTCAGCGTCAATCCCACCGCGCCCGACGCCCTGGCCGAGATCGTGCGCTGGAAGGGCGATCGCGCCGTGACCGGGCTGAAGCTGCATCTGACCAATTCCGACGTCGATCTTCGCAACCCCGACCATGTCGCCAGGCTGGCGGCGGTGTTCCGGGCCGCGGCCGACAACGGCTGGACGATCATGATCCACATGCGCACCCGGGCGTCCGACTACGGCGCGCGGGACGTCCACGTCTTTCTGGACCAGGTGCTGCCCGCGGCGGGCGGCGCGCCCGTCGTCATCGCCCACGCCGGCGGATGGGGCGGCGTCGACGCCGTCACCCTCGACGCCCTGGGCGCCTTCGCCGACGCCTTTGAGCAGGACCCCAATTCCGTCCGCAATCTGCGTTTCGATCTCGCCCAGGTCTTCAAGGCGCAGGCGACCCGCGACGAGCGGGCGAAGATGGCCAGGCTCATCCGCCGGATCGGACCCGACCGGTTCGTCGCCGGCTCGGACTGGCCGTTCGCCGAGAACCTGAAGACCTACTATTCGACGGCCTATGCTTGGCCTGAACTCTCGCACAGCGAGTGGCGGGCGATCCTGCACTAGCGGGCCAGCAGCTAGAGCCTACCCCGCCGTCGCCGCGGCGATGCGAAGAACGGGATAGTCGATATAGCCGGCCGCGCCGCCGCTGTAGAAGGTCGAGGGATCTGGCGCGTTCCAGGGCGCATCCCGGCGCAGGCGTTCGACCAGGTCGGGATTGGCAATGAAGCCCGCGCCGAAGGCGACCAGGTCAGCCTCGTTCTCGGCGACGGCCGCTTCCGCCGAGGCCCGATCATAGCCGCCGCAGACGATGAGGGGCGCGCCGAACGCCTCGCGCACGGTCGGGGCGATGCGCTCGGACGGCGCCGTGGCGACAGGTTCGACGAGGTGGATATAGGCCAGACCGCGCGCGGCCAGGCCTTGGGCCACATGGCGGACCAGCCGCCTGGGCGCTGAATCGGCCGTGCCGTCCGTGTGCGGATGAGGCGAGAGGCGCACGCCGATCCTGTTGGCGGGCCAGTGCGCGGCGGCCGCTTCGACCACCTCGAACAGGAAGCGCGCCCGGCCCTCGACGTCGCCGCCGTAGAGGTCGTAGCGCTGGTTGGCGCCGTCGCGCAGGAACTGGTCGATCAGGTAGCCATTGGCGCCGTGGATCTCGATCCCGTCGAAGCCCGCCCGGCGGGCGTTGGCGGCGGCGACGCCGAAGGCCTCGACAAGGCGGGCGATGTCGTCGCGCTGCAGCGCGCGGGGGATGGGGAAAGGCTCGGGACCGTCGGTCGTTGCGAACTGGGCCTTGGCGGCGATCGCCGACGGCGCGCCGGGCCAGCTTCCGGCCGGCAGCAGGGATGGATCGGCCTTGCGGCCGAGGTGGAAGAGCTGCTGGAAGATGCGGCCGCCCGCCTCGTGCACGGCGTCGGTCACCTTTCGCCAGGCCGCCACCTGGCCTTCGGTGTGGATCGCGGTGGTCCCGCGACGACTGATCGTCTCGGCCGAGATGTGGGTGGCCTCGGAGATGATCAGCCCGGCGGCGGCGCGCTGGACGTAATATTCGGCCACCAGGCCGGTCGGTTCGCGCGAGGCCGGCGTGCCCCGCGCCCGGCCCAGCGGCGCCATGACGATGCGGTTGGGCAGGACCAGCCCGCCCAGCGTCAGAGGTTCGAACAGCGACAGGCGACGGTTGGGATGCTGGGTCATGCTCGAGCCCTCGTGGAAGCTCGATGCTAGGATGCGATGGGTGGGCGGGAATAATGAGCAGTGCTGAACAGGGGGATTTTCAGGCGTCAACTCGGAGTCGAAAGTTCAATGGAAACAATGGTGGTTTGGGATTTCTCGCGGATGTTGAAGAAAAACTGCGCCGGGGATTTCGGGCGGCGGCCGATTTTCGATCGGAATAGGAGGCGTCACTCGTGGCCAGGCAGGCGAGGGGCGCCTATCTGCGTCGTCGGCGGCGGCCTGCCGGCCAGAGGATGAGATATGGGCAAGCAACTGAAGCTGGGCGCCTTCATGCGTCCGGTCAGCATCCACACCGGCGCCTGGCGCTATCCGGGCGCCATCGCCGACGCCAACTTCAACTTCCCGGCCATGAAGCGCTTCATCCAGACGCTGGAGCGCGCCAAGTTCGACGCCTTCTTCATGGCCGACCATCTGGCCGTGCTGAACATGCCGATCAACGCGCTCAAGCGCAGCCACACGGTGACCTCGTTCGAGCCCTTCACCCTGCTGTCGGCCCTGGCGGCGGTTACGGAAAACATCGGCCTGATGGCCACGGCCTCGACGACCTATGACGCGCCGTATCACATCGCCCGCCGGTTCGCCTCGCTCGACCATATCAGCGGCGGCCGGGCGGGCTGGAACATCGTCACCACCTCCAACCCCGACGCGGCGCTCAATTTCGGACTCGAGGAGGACATGGAACACGACGCCCGCTACGCCCGGGCGCGGGAGTTCTACGACGTCGTCACCGGCCTGTGGGACAGCTTCGCCGACGACGCCTTCGTCCGCGACGTCGAGGCGGGCCTCTATTTCGATCCGACCCGCATGCACGTGCTCGACCACAAGGGGCCCAGTCTCTCGGTTCGCGGCCCGCTCAACATCGCCCGCCCGGTCCAGGGCTGGCCGGTGATCATCCAGGCCGGGGCCTCGGAAGCGGGTCGCCAACTGGCCGCCGAGACCGCCGAGGTGATCTTCGCGGCCGGCGCCAATCTTGAGAACGCCAAGGCCTTCTACGCCGACATCAAGCGGCGCATGGCCCTTGTCGGCCGCGATCCTGACAGCCTGAAGATCCTGCCGGCGGCCTTCGTGGTGGTGGGCGAGACGGTCGAGGAGGCCAGGGCCAAGCGCGCCCTGCTCGACAGCCTGGTGCACTACGACAGCGGCATCGGCACGCTCAACAGCATGCTCGGCCACGATGTCTCGAGCTATGATCCGGACGGGCCTCTGCCCGAAATCCCGCCGACCAACGCCAGCCACAGCGCCCGTGAGCGGGTGATCGAACTGGCCGCGCGCGAGCACCTCACCATCCGTCAGCTGGCCGCGCGCATGGGCAGCTACGGCGGGCCCGCCTTCGTGGGCACAGCCCAGACCATCGCCGACGAGATGCAGCAGTGGCTGGAAGAGGAGGGATCCGACGGCTTCAACATCATGTTCCCCTACCTGCCCGAAGGCCTGGACGACTTCGTCGACCAGGTGGTGCCTGAACTGCAGCGGCGGGGGATCTTCCGCACCGAATACGAGGGCGCGACCCTGCGCGAGAACCTGGGCCTGAAACGCCCGCCCAATCGCTTCTTCGCCGACTAGGCAGGACCCAGCAAGGATCCGTCCGCCAGCCTGGCCGCATCGACGGCGCGCGGCAGGAGGCTGGCCGCGAAGAAGGTGTCGCCGACCCGCTGGAGGTCGGCGATGTCGGCGGCGGTGACCGGCGCCAGCACGGGGGTCTCGCGTTCGACCAGCAGCCTAGCGACGGCGAGCGGGGCGCTGGTGGTCTTGGAATAGACCTCGGCATAGGCGACCTTGTTGGCGTTGGCCCAGGCGTAGGCGGATTGGAACTGCCGCAGGGCGTCGGCGATGGCCCCACGCTTGAAGTCCGAGGCCAGGGCCTTGGTCGAGGCGGTCACGAAGCTGAGGCCCGTGTTGATCCCGGTCCCGTCGCGCAGCACCCGCGCTCCGTTATGCTCGGCCAGGGCCTGATAGAGGCCGAAGGTCGCCCAGACCTGGATGCGGCCGGCCTCGAAGGCGGCCTGGGCCTCGCCCGGCAGCATGAAGCCCACCTTCACGTCGCCGATCGACAGGCCCGCCTCGCGCAGCGCGCCCAGCAGCAGATAGTGGGCGATGCTGCCGCGCGCCGACGAGACGATCACCTCGGCCCCGCGCAGGTCGGGCAGCCTGCGGATCGGCGAGCCCGGCGGAACCAGCAGCGCGATGCTGCGGCCCGACGAGCGGACGGCCGCCACCAGCTTGATCGGCACGCCGGCGGCCGCGGCGGCCAGCACCGGGGTGTCGCCGGCCGGCGCGGTGTCGACCGCCCCGGCCATCACCGCCTCGAACAGCGGCGCGGCGCCGACGAAATTGGCCCAGCGGAAGGCGTAGGGCCGGTTCTGCAACAGCCCGGCCGCCTCGACCCTGGCGCGGGTCAGGTTGGCCTGGTCGCCGAGCACCAGCACCTCGTCGGGCGTGCGTCCGCCGCAGGCCGAGACGGCGGCGCCGGCCAGGCCGGACGCCAGCAGGCTCCGGCGCGAGAGGAAGGAAGGGCGCGTCGTCATCAGAAGTCGTACGCGATCTTGCCGTAGTAGAACCCGCCGCTCGGCGCGAACGGCGAGGGGCCGTAGACCGAGCTGGCCACCCCGGTCTTGGCGTCGCCGGGGCCGTTGGCGTCGGGCCGCACATCGAACAGGTTCACCGCCCCGACTGACACCCGCAACTGCTCGGTGACGGCGAAGCCGACGTCCAGATCGGTGATCCACTTGGCGCCGTACTTCACGTCCTGGGCCGGATCCTGCGACCGCTGCCAGGTGACGCCGCCATAGCGGGCGGTCTGCAGGTTGACGCCCAGCTTGCCCAGGGCCCAGCGGCCGCTCAGCACCCACTTGGTCTGCGGGTTGCCGACCGTCAGTTCGCCCTGCCGGTCGCGGCCGAAATAGTAGAAGCCGCTGTCCAGCGTCCCGACGGCCGAAGGCGTCGCGGCGATGCGGTCGAGCTTGGTCTTGTTGTAGTTGAACGCGGCGCTGAGGTTCAGCCCGCCCCAGCGGCCAAGGTCGTGCTTGGTCTCGGCGACGATGTCGACGCCCGTCGTCGTGGTGTCGACGGCGTTGGTGAAGTAGGCGACGTATTCGGTGCCGGAGAAGCCGTTGGCGACCAGGGCCGCGCGCACCGTCGGGCCGTAGAGCAGGCTGGTGCGGATGATCCGGTCCTCGACCACCACGCGGTAGCCGTCGATGGTGACGCTGACGTCGTCCAGCGGCCGCCAGACCGCGCCGAGGCCCAGGTTCCACGACTTCTCGGGCTTGAGGTCGCTCGCGCCCAGGGCCTTGGCCAGGGTCGAGCCGTTGCGGGCCAGGTACGAGAGGCTGGGCACCAGCACGTTGTTGATCAGGGCGGTGCGGTTGTCGGTCTGGGCGTAGCCCAGCTGGCTCAGCGACGGCGCGCGGAACCCGCTGCCGACCGTGCCGCGAATGGCGAACCGCTCCGTCACGTCCCAGCGCGAGTTCAGCTTGCCGCCGACCGTGTCGCCGGAGCTGTCGTCATTGTGCTCGGCCCGGACGGCCGCCCCGACGTACCAGGTCTCGGCCGGATAGATCCCAAGATCCAGATAGCCGGCGACGACGTTGCGGGTCAGCCGGGCTTCGTCCTGCGGGCGCAGGGTGATGGCGGCCTGCGCCCCGATCGCCGCCAGCTTGCCGACATTGGGATCGCCCTCCTGGTCGCCGGCCTGGATCACGTAGCCGCCGTTGGCGTAGCCGAGCGGATCGCCGGCGAAGGTCGAGAACCTGTCGGTGCGGTACTCCGCGCCCCACGACACCTGCACCGGCTTGGCCAGGCCGAGGTCGAAGCCGCGGGTGACGTCGAGGTTCTGGGTCCACTGCTCGAACTGGTAGGTCGCCAGGTTGTCGAAGCGGGTCGGCGAGGCGCGGCCCAGCGACGGGTTGATCGTGTAGTCGCTATACTGGCGCACCCGGTTCTTGCCGTAGGAGGTGCTGGCGTCCCAGCGCCAGCCGGCGGTCACGCCGCGCCCGCCCGCCACGACCTGGAAGTCGTATTCGGCGGTGTTGTTGAGCGGATAATAGCCGTCGGGCGAAAACCAGGTGAAGCTGGCCGTCTCGTTGGGCCGGCGGAAGTTGTTGCCGATGACGGTGTCGCGCTCGCCATAGGTGGCGAATGAATAGAGGACCGTCTCCTCGCCCAGCTCGTATTCGGCGTTGTAGGCCAGGTTGAAGGCCTTGATCTCCGGGTCGCCGTTGTGGGCGCCGTCGCCGCTCCAGGTCGCGTTCTTGGCGTTGGAGGCCGGCGCGTAGATGGTCTTGTTGCTGGCCGCGAAGTTCCACCACGCCAGGCCGCGCTTGCGGGCGTCGGCGCTGAAGTGGATGAAGCCCCTGTCGCCCAGGGCCAGGCCGAAGTCGGCCTCGGCCTTGTAGGTCTCCAGGTCGCCGTAGCCGTCATAGAGGCTGCCGGCGGTGATCCCGACATGGCCGCCCTTGGCGCCGCGCTTGAGCTGTACGTTGATGACGCCGGCCACGGCGTCGGAGCCGTACTGGGCCGCGGCGCTGTCCTTGAGCACCTCGATGCTGCGCACCGCGCTCAGCGGCACGAGGTCGAGATCGACCGGATTGACGCCGCTGTTGTCGCCCGAGCCGTTGGTGATCTGGGCGCCGTTGTGGCGGCGCTTTCCATTGACCAGCACCAGGGTGTAGGCCGGGCCGAGGCCCCGGTTGGTCACCGGCCGGACGATCGAGCTGATGCCTGCTGAATTGCTGGCGAAGTTGAACGACGGCAGCAGCTTGCCCAGGGCCTCGCCGAATTCCGAGCGGCCGGTCAGCTGCAGCTTCTCGCTGGAGATCACGTCGATCGGGGCGGGGCTTTCGGCCACCGTGCGGGCCACGCCGCGCGAGCCTGTGACGATCAGCTGATCGACCTCGACGGCGCTGTCGGCGGCCGGGTTGTCAGCGGCGGGGGCTGGTTCCGCCGCTTGCGCCGCGACATGGATCAGCACCGAAGTCGCCGCGCCGAAATACAAGCGTGACAACGGCGACCGTATCGCCCGTCGCGCATGTTTTGAAATTTCTGAAAACAACATCGATCGCCCCGGTTCGATTTCAGTCAGGGCGAGAGGTAGATTTCAATTTTGATCACATTGGCATCGATTATATTCAATGCATGTGATGAGCGTTGTTTGAATATTTAGGAAATTTGCAAGGCGGAGTCAGGTGGGCTGATAGCCGAGCGCCGGCGCGGCCAGGAGGCGGCGCCGGCGCGGGGCCTCAGTGCGGCGCGTCCGTGCCGACCACGGTGACGCGTTCGACGATCCGCTCGTGCGGCCAGTAGTCGAGCGTGGCGTAGTGCTGGGTGGCTGTGTTGTCCCAGAACACGATGGCGTTCGGGCTCCAGCGGAAGCGCACCTGGTATTCCGGCTGCTTGACCCGCTCGACCAGGAAGGCCAGCAGCTTGCGCGCCTCCTCGTCGGGAAGGCCCAGGATCCGCGTCGTGAAGACGTGATTGACGAACAGGTGCTTCTCGCCGGTCACCGGATGGTGGCGCACCACCGGGTGGGTCTTGGCCGGATAGTCGCGGATCAACTGCTGGCGCTTTTCCTCGGTCACCCGGTAGCCGAAGCTCTGCAGGATGTCGTGCTCGGCGGTGAGGCCCGCGATCCTGTCCTTCACGTCCTGGGGCAGGTCGGCATAGACGGCGGCGGTGTCGGCGAACAGGGTGTCGCCGCCCCATTCGGGCAGCTTGCGCGCCCGCAGTATGCCGGCGAAGGACGGCTTCTCGCGGAAGGTGACGTCGGTGTGCCACTTGTTGGCCGCGCGGGCGTAGGGAAGGATCTGCTCGGTCACCTTCAGGCCGTCGGCGGCCTCGATGTGCAGGATCTCGGGATAGCCCGGCACGGTGGCGGTGACCGGATGGCCTTCCAGGTCGCCGAAATAGCGGCCGAAGCGGATGTGGTCGTCGTGGCTGACGTCCTGGTCGCGGAAGAACAGCACCTTGAAGCGGGTCAGGCCCGCGCGGATCGCGTCGATCACGGCGGGGGTCAGGTCCTGTCGCAGGTCCAGGCCCGAGACCTCCGCGCCCAGCAGCGGCCCGGCGGGGGTGAAGGTCAGGCCCGCGTCATTGGCGGCGTCCTGGAACGACTTGGGATCGGTGATGGCGTTCATCGCGGGCTCCTTCAGGCGGCGGCTTGCGGGACGGGGGCGACCAGGCGGCTCGACACGCCGTCGATCGAGACGGGCACGTCGCCGGCCAGGGTGACGCGGCGCATGACGCGGTGCTGGTCGCCATAGTCGTCGACGGCGTAGTGCTGGGTGGCGCGGTTGTCCCAGATGGCCACGTCGCCGGCGCGCCAGCGCCAGCGGACCGTGTTCTCCAGCCGGATCACCTGCTCCTGCAGGCTGTCGAACAGTCGCCGGGAGTCCGCGGTCGACAGGCCCTTCAGCGACTTGACGAAGTGGCCCAGCACCAGCGTGCGCTCACCGGTCTGCGGATGGACGCGCACCACCGGATGCTCGGTCTCGTAGACCGTCGAGGCGAACACCGCGCGATGCTTCTCCAGCGCCTCGCGGCTGAGGTCGGGGCGGGCGGCGGCGTAGTCGTAGGCGTTGGTGTGGATGGCCCACAGCTGGTCGGCCAGGGCCTTCAGCGGCGCGGGCAGACGGGCATAGGCCTCGGCGGTGTTGGCCCACACCGTGTCGCCGCCGTACTCCGGCGAGACCACCTGGCGCAGGATCGAGGCCTTGGGATAGGCCGGCAGGAAGGTGACGTCGGTGTGCCAGCTGTTGGCGCGTCCGCCATGCTGGGAGTCGAGTTCCAGCAGGTACTTGGTGCCCTCGCGCACCGGCACGGTCGGGTGGGCCTGGGGCTGGCCCAGGCGGATGGCGAAGGCCTCCTGGCCCGCGTCGTCCAGGTGGTGCTGGTCGCGGAAGAACAGCACCTTGTGCTTCAGCAGGGCCGTCTCGATGGCCTGCACCGCGTCCCGCGACAGGTCGGCCGACAGCCGCAGGCCGCGCACCTCGGCGCCGATGCGGCCGCCGACGCGCTGGATGTCCAGCTGTGTTTCGCTGGTCTCTGTTTCGATGGGAAGGTGTCCGTCGGCGCTCATGGGGGATCCTTTCGGAGGAGAAAGAGGAGGCGGCTATTCGGCCGCGACGGGGAGAAGGGCGGGCTCGGCGTCCTGGTCGTCGAGGGCGGCGCGGATCTGCCGGTGGCGGGCCTCGTCGAGATCGAAGCCGGCCAGCAGCAGGGCCGAGGCGGCGTGCGCCAGGGCCGGACCGAGCGCGAAGACGAGCTTGAGACCGAGCAAGGCCTCGGCGGTGTTGGCCACGCCCGGCTTGAAGCCGAGCAGGGCCACCAGCGGCAGGGCGACGCCCACGGCGACGGCGGTCGCCGACTTGGAGGCCAGGGTGAAGATCGAGAACAGCAGGCCGGTGCGCTCTTCGCCGCTCTCCAGGCGCTGCTTGTCGGCGACGTCCGAGACCATGGCCCGCAGCATCAGGTTGCCGGAGTTCTGGGCCAGGCCCTGGGCGATGGTCAGGGCCAGCAGCAGCGGCAGGGCCTGCGGGACCACCAGCAGCAGGCCCAGGTTGATCGCCACCTGCACCAGCTCGCCAGCGATGGCGGTTTTGTGCTTGCCCAGGCGATAGCCGATGGCCAGCCAGATCGGACCGGCGAAGACGCCAAAGAAGAACTGCAGCAGGAAGAGGCCCGCCGCCAGGTCCGGCCGGCCCATATAGGCCGAGACGAAGAACACGAAGAGCGAGCTGCGGATCAGCTGGCCCAGGGTGACGGCGAAGTCCGAGGTCAGGATCTTCAGCAGCAGGCGGTCGCCGAAGATCGCCGCCAGGGCCTGGCCGACGCGGACCTTGCGGTGCTCGACCCGCGGCGGGGCGGGCGGCTCCTTGACGAAGACCAGCACGGCGGCCGCCGACAGCGTGAAGCTGACCAGGATGAAGCCCGCCATGGCCGCGACCTTGCGCCCGCCGTCGGCGGCCTGGCCGGGTCCGGCGAGGCGGTCGAGGATCGCCGGCAGGATCAACACCAGCAGCAGGCCAAGCGCGATGGCCACCTGCACGAAGGTCTGGACCTTGCTGCGGCCGTGATACTGGCTGGAGAGCTCGCCGGCCCAGGCCGTGACCGGGATCAGGATCGCCGCCCAGGCCAGGTAGAAGACGGCGAGCCAGGCCGCCAGCCACACCGGCCCCGGCCGCTCGACGCCGAACAGGCCAGGCGTAAAGACGGCCAACGTCGAGACCAGGAACAGCGGCGCGGCGCCCAGCACCCAGGGCTTTCGCCGGCCGATGCGCGTGCGGGTGCGGTCCGACAGCGCCCCGACGACCGGGTCCAGCGCCGCGCCCCACACCTGGGTCAGCATGAACACCGCCCCGACCGTGGTCAGGCCCAGGCCCAGCTCCTGGGCGTAGTAGGGCGGCAGGTAGACGGCCAGCGGCAGGCCCGCGCCGGCCAGCGGAATGATCAGGCTGGCGAAGATCGAAAGGCGCAGCCAGCCCAGCGGGCGATCCTGAGGCGAAGGGGTGTCGGTCACGGCGGTCTCCGGCGCGTCAGGTCGTTTGCAGGTCGGGGGAGAGAGCAGGCGCGGGCGCGGCGTCCGGCGCGCGGACCGGCCGGCGAAGGCCCAGGTGCTCGCGCAGGGTCGAGCCGTCATAGGCGTCGCGGAACAGGCCCCGGCGGCGCAGCTCGGGCACGACCAGTTCGATGAACGCGGTCAGGTCGCCCGGCAGGGTCGGCGGCAGGATGTTGAAGCCGTCGGCGGCCCCGCCTTCGAACCAGGCCTGGAGCTGGTCGGCCACCTGGCGCGGATCGCCGACGACCACCTTGTGGCCGCGGGCGGCGGCCACGCGGCCGGCCAGCTGGCGCAGGGTCAGGTTTTCGCGCCGCGACAGGTCGACGAACAGCTTCTGGCGGCTCTGCCAGCCTTCGGTCACCGGCAGGTCGGGCAGGGGCTCGTCCAGCGGCAGGCTTGACAGGTCGGCGCCGGCCATGGCCGACAGCAGGCCGATGCCGATGCGCGGATCGACGAGATTCTGCAGAGCCTCGTATTGGGCGCGGGCCTGGCTTTCCGTCTCGGCGACGAAGGGCATGATCCCAGGCATAACCAGGATGTCGTCGGGGCTGCGACCTAAGCCGGCGGCCTGGGCCTTCAGCCCTTGCGTGAAGGCGCGCGCCTCTTCCAGGGTCTGCTGGGCGGTGAACACCACCTCGGCCGTGCGCGCCGCCAGGGCCTGGCCGTCGCCCGACGATCCGGCCTGCACGATCACCGGCCAGCCCTGCACGGGCCGGCTCGACTGCAGCGGTCCCTGGACCGAGAAATGGCGGCCCACATGGTTCAGGGGTCGCACCTTGGCCGGATCGAAGGCCCGCTGGGCGTCCTTGTCGAACAGCCAGGCGTCGTCGTCCCAGCTGTCCCACAGGCCCTTGACCACCTCGACATATTCCTCTGCCCGGGCGTAGCGCTCGGCGTGGGCCAGCTGGTGGTCGAGACCGAAGTTGCGGGCCTCGGCGTCGCTGCCGGAGGTGACCAGGTTCCAGCCGACGCGGCCGCCGCTGATGTGGTCGATCGAGGCGAACTTCCGCGCCAGGTGATAGGGCGGCAGGTAGGTGGCCGAGACCGTCGCGATCAGTCCGATCCGCGTGGTCAGCGGCGCCAGGGCCGAAAGCAGGGCCAGCGGCTCGAAATAGTAGGGCGTCGGCGCCCGGGCCAGAAGCTCGGGCGGACCGGCGGGGAAGGCGACGTTGTCGGCGAAGAACACCGCGTCGAACCCCGCCGCCTCGGCCGCCAGGGTCAGGCGGCGGTAGTGCTCGAAATCGACGAGGTCGGCGGGGCGGACGTCGGGATGACGCCACGCCGCCAGGTGGTGGCCGACCCCCATCAGGAAGGCCCCGAGCTTGATCTGGCGGCGGGCGCTCATGCTCCCGGCCCTCAGAACGGCTTGGCGGTGAGGGTGACGCCCACCGTGCGCGGCTCGCCGAGGATGGCGATGTAGGGCGTGACGGTCGTGGCCGAGCCGTAGGCGATCGCGTACTTCTTGTCGAAGAGGTTGCGCGACCAGACGGTGACGCTCCAGCGGTCGTTGGCCGAGCGCAGGCCCAGGCCCACATTGGTCAGGCCGTAGCCGGGCTGGCGGCCGTAGGACGACAGCGGGTGCAGCGAGGTGCGGCTGCGCCAGACCTCGTTGGCGTAGGCGAAGCCGACGAAGCTTCCGACCGGCTGCTCCCAGCGGGCGCTGAATTGACCGGTCCAGTTGGGCGCGGTCGGAACCTGCTTGCCCGACAGGTCCACCGAGGCCGGCGCGCCGGCATAGGTCCATTCGGCCGGCGGCGGGGCGTCCTCGTAGGAGACGTAGACGGCCTCGCCATAGGCGGTGCTGAAGGAGAGGTTCAGGTGGTCGTTCACCTGGGCCGCGCCCTCGACCTCCACGCCCTGCAGCCGCACCTTGCCGACATTGGCCAGGTAGGACCGCGCGGCCGAGCCGGTGGAGTCGATGAGGGTGGCCTGATAGTCGTCGATGTCGTTGCGATAGACGTTGACGTTCAGCGTCGCCCGGCCGCCGGCCAGGGTGGTCTTCACGCCCAGCTCGAAGTCGGTCGACTTCTCCGGATCGATGATGACGCGGTCGTTGGCCTTGGCGCCGAGATTGGCCGCGCCGGACTTCTCGGCGTAGCTGGCGGTGGCGTAGACCAGCACGGTGTCGGAGAGCTTGTAAGACGGGTTGATCAGCCAGGACAGCGAGCCGTCCTTGTCGTGGCCATCGACATAGTAGGCTGTGCCCGTCACCGCCGTGCGATAGGCCGCATAAGGCGCCAGCGCGCCGGTCAGGGCGGTCCCGCCGAACGAATAGACGTTGTTGGAGGCGTCCTTGTCTTCGTGGGTGTAGCGCAGGCCGGCCGTCAGGCTGGCGCGGTCGGTGAACCGCCACGTGCCCTGGCCGAACAGCGCCGCGCTGGTGGTCTTGCTCTTGCCGACCTGGTCGGCCTCGACGCCGTTGAGGATCGCCGACGGCAGCAGCGGCGACAGCAGGAAGGCCGTCGCCGACGACAGCAGCTGGGTGCGGTAGTTGCTGGTCAGCTCCTGGCGCAGCAGGTAGACGCCCGCCTGCCAGTCGAAGTGCTCGCCCACAGGCGAGGCCAGGCGCAGTTCCTGCGAGAACTGCTCGACATCGACGTCATAGCCGGCCCGCAGGATCGGGTAGGGGGTGTAGTCGCTGTCGTTGTAGGGGCGGAAATAGAGCTTCCGCCAGGCGCTGACCGAGGTCAGGGTGTAGTCGTCGACCTTGAAGGTCGCCTGGTTCGACAGGCCGTCGGTCTTGGCGACCAGGCGTTCCTGGTTGTCCAGGTTGGAGTCCTCGGTGTCGTAGGACGGCGTGTAGCCGAAGGCCGTCTTCAGCTTGGTCGCCCAGCCGTTGCGCGCCGTGCCGTTGACATAGGTCGTGGGGTCGGCGACGGCCGGATAGTAGTTGTTGTATTCCTTGGTGTCGTAGTGCTCGGCGATCAGGCGGTCGCTGAACACGGCGTTGGGCTCGAACAGCAGCTGGCCGCGCAGGGCCCAGCGATGGTTGTCGAGATACTTGGCGCCATCCGACTTGTTGGTGATCCAGCCGCCGCCGGTGTCGCCATAGGCGGTCAGGCGTCCGGCCAGGGTCTGGCTGAGCGGGCCGGAGATGTTGGCGCGGACCTGGTAGCGCTCGTTGCTGGCGGCGGTGGCGCTGATCGAGGCTTCGGGCGTGAACGACGGGGCCTTGGTGGTGACGATCAGCGCGCCCAGGGTGGTGTTCTTGCCCAGCAGCGTGCCCTGCGGTCCTCGCGCCAGCTCGATGTGATCCAGGTCGACGAAGTCGAGCCACGAGAAGCCCGGGTGCGTGAAGAACACGTTGTCGACGATCAGGCCGACGCCGGCCTCGGAGCCGTCGCTATTGGCGTTGCCGCCGACGCCCCGGATGGTCAGGGTCGAGACCCGGGTGTTCTGCTGCACGGCCTGGAAGTTGGCGATCTTGGCCGCGTAGTCGGCGACGCGGTCGATGCGCTCGCTCTGCAGCACACGGCCCGAAACGGCCGAGACGGTGATCGGCGCGTCCTGCAGCTTCTCCTCGCGGCGACGGGCGGTGACGACCAGCTGCTCGACCGCGGAGTCCGCATCGGCGGCGTCCGGCGTCGCGGGCGCGGCGGGTTCCGCGGCGTGGGCGGCGCCGGCCAGGGCCATGCCGAGCAGGCTGGCGGCGGCGAGTTGGGCGTAGGTCGGTCTTTGTCGGCGAACGGTCATGAATCCCCCTCGGCCGGAGGGTTCCCTCTCAGCCAAACTAAACACGACTATTCTGATAGGCTTTGGTGAAAGCGGCCGACAAACCAGAACGTTTGGCTGCGCCAGGCCCTTTTCCTAAAGTCGACCCGATTTGGGTCGGGCGTAGAGAAACTGATGGCCGATTGAGGTCTCAGCGGACCAGGCTGGCGATCGTCTCGCAGCGGGCGCGATAGCGCTCCACGGCCTCGTCGACCTGGCGGGCGACGTCCTCCAGCCCTTCTGTGGTCCAGCCCTCGCTGCGGATGCGCAGGCGGCCGAAGGCGTCCTCGATCAGTATCCCCTGGGCGACCAGGTTGGCCGCCTTGCGGCGCACGGTCTCGCGCGGCAGGCCGGTTTCCTCGGCCACGGCCCGGCGGCTGATCCCCTCGCGGACGGTGTCGGAGACCACCGACGCCCGATGCCAGGCCTTGGCCGTGTCGGGATTGAGCAGGAACGAGCCCATCGATCGCTGGGTGACGTGCAGGATGATCCAGATCGACTCCGCGTCCAGATCCAGCGCCCGGCCGTAGACGCCCAACAGGTCGAGCATCAGGGCCGACCCCGAGAACAGCATCGGGCGCAGCATGGCCGGCATGGTCTCGTCCGGCGGCGGCGCGGCGGCGGCGGCCGTGGGCGACCGGGTTCGTCGCTTGGCGGAGGAGGGCGGGGTGGCGGTCATTCCGGCGCGCTTTGCGAAGGCGCTCGGCGGGCCTTCCTTGTAATCCTACAAAAATGATGGGAATTATATCGAGAGAGTTTTTCTAAGCCGGTTTCCGCGCTTTCCTCGGTCTGTGACAGGGGATGGGGCGTCGGCTGTTCCGATCGATGCAAGGTGGGAAGCGCGAGTGGCGCAGCTGTGGTCCGAGCACGTTCCGGAAGATCGCTTCGAGGAACTCTACGCGCTGTATGTCCAGGAATGGTGGACGCAAACGCGCCAGTTCGACGACGTCGTGAAGATGATCTCGCACTCCGACATCGTCATCGTTCGCTATGCCGAAGGCGGGGCGATCGTCGGCTTCGCCCGCGTGCTCACCGACTTCACGTTCAAGGCGATGATCTACGACGTCATCGTCTCCGACGACCATCGGAGCCGCGGCCTCGGTAGCGAGATCGTCGAGAAGATCGTCCACCACCCGCTGCTGGCCGGCGTCAGAAGCTTCGAGCTCTACTGCCCCGACCGCCTGGCGCCGTTCTACGAGAAGCTCGGTTTCAACAAGAGCGCCTCGTCCATCATGTCCCGGAAGCGCTAGCCTCGCGACACCGTCTTGGCGATCTCCGCCACGGCCCGGTTCAATCGCCAGAGGGGGCGTCAGTACCCCAAGGCATGAGCCGCGCCTTACAGCTTTGCTGTATTCCTACCAAGACGATCTGGATTGCGATCGCACGCTCAAGGCTTCTGGATGGAGACCAGCCAAGCTTCTTCCGTGCGAGTTCCCGATGAGCGATCCTTCCCCGTCCGCCCGCAGCGCCGTGCAGGATGCACAGGACATCCAGCGACGCGATCTCCTGCTGACCGGCGGACTGGTCGCGGCGGCCGCCGCCGCGCCTGGCGTTGGCAGGGCGCAGGAGGCCTCACAGGAGGCCTCGTCGGTTCCGCCGCCGGCCCGCCAGCCGCGCGCCCCGGCTGGCGGCAAGAGCCCCTGGGGTTACGACACCTGGAAGCAGACGACGCCGCAGCCGGTCTCGGTCCGTCCAGGCGAGACCCCGCTGCCTCTGCAGCCGCGCGCCTATACCGACATCAAGAGCTATCACGCCCACGTCTATTTCGACGAGGACACCTCGGAGAAGGCGGCCCTGCTGCGTCGCTGGGTGTCCGAGCGGTTCCTGGTCGAGCTGGGCGACTGGAACCTTACGCCTCGCGGTCCGCACGTGACGCCGTCGTTCTATTTCGGCTTCACCAACGACCTGCTGCACGTGATCCTGCCGTGGCTGCAGCTCAACAGCCTGGGCCTGACGATCCTGCTGCACCCCAATACCGATGATCCGCGTTCGGATCACCTCTACTACACCGCCTGGATCAACCGCTCCCAACCGGTCAACGGCTACGGCATGAAGAAGCCCGGCGAGGGCGAGCCGCCGGTGGAGCTGATCTATCCCAACACCAAGCCGCATGTTCAGATCGAGAGGGCCTGATCGCCATGACCCCCTCGCGCCGTTTCCTCGTCTCGGCCTCGGCCGTCGTCCTGGCGCTCGCCGCCTTCGGCCCGGCCCTGGCCCAGACCACGCCGGCCGCCCAACCTGGCGCGCCGCCCGTCGCCATCGTCCAGAAGGCGGCCCCCAAGGGCGCGCCGAACATTCTGCTGGTGCTGCTCGACGACGTCGGCTTCGGCGCGGCCTCGACCTTCGGCGGCCCGGCGCAGACGCCCGCCCTCGACGCCCTGGCGCGCGACGGCCTGCGCTACAACCGCTTCCACACCACGGCCATCTGCTCGCCGACCCGGGCCTCGCTGCTGACGGGACGCAACCCGCACGCCACGGGCATCGGCGCGGTGATGAACCTGGCCGACAGCCGACCTGGCTACAGCGGCTATCACGGCAAGGACACCGCCACGGTCGCCGAGGTGCTGCGCGAGAACGGCTACAGCACCGCCGCCTTCGGCAAGTGGCACCAGACCCCGGACTGGGAGCTGACGCCGGCCGGTCCCTTCGACCGCTGGCCCACGGGCGAAGGCTTCGAGACCTTCTATGGCTTCATCGGCGGCGAGACGTCCCAGTTCGAGCCGACCCTGTTCGAGGGAACCAAGCCTGTGCTGCGGCCGCCGGGACCCGGCTATCACCTCAGCGAAGACCTCGCCCAGCACAGCATCGACTGGCTGCGCGGCCAGCATTCGGTGGCGCCCGACAAGCCGTTCTTCCTCTACCTGGCCACCGGCGGCATCCATGCGCCGATCCAGGTCCCGCAGGACTGGATCGAGCGCTATCGCGGCAAGTTCGACGGCGGCTGGGACAAGCTGCGCGAAGACATCTTCGCTCGTGAGAAACGCCTGGGCGTCATTCCCAAGGACGCCAAGCTGACCCCGCGCCCCGCCGAGCTGCCGGCCTGGGACAGCCTCACGCCCGAGCAGAAGAAGGTCTCGGCCCGGCTGATGGAATCCTACGCCGCCTTCCTGGCCCACACCGACGCCCAGGTCGGCAAGGTGGTGCAGGCCCTCAAGGACAGCGGCCAGTACGACAACACGGTCGTGGTCTATGTCGTCGGCGACAACGGCGCCAGCCTCGAGGGCGGCCTGCGGGGCAGCAACAGCTATCTGCGGCAACTGATCGGGTTCCCTGATCCTCCGGGCGGGACCAAGCTGGAAGAGATCGGTACGGAAAAGGCCTACAGTCACGTCAACGCCGCCTGGGCCTGGGCGACCAACGCCCCGTTTCCGTGGGGCAAGACCATGGCCGCCCACCTGGGCGGGGTTCGCAATCCGCTGGTCATCAGTTGGCCGGCCGGCATCAAGGACAAGGGCGGGCTGCGCACCCAGTTCGGCCACGTCAACGACATCGCCCCGACCCTGCTCGACATCGTCGGCATTGCGGCGCCGGACACCGTCAACGGCGTGGCCCAGAAGCGTATCGACGGCGTCAGCCTGCGCTACAGCTTCGATGCGCCCGCCGCGCCCGAGCGGCACGACACACAGTATTTCGAGGTCTTCGGCCGGCGGGCCATCTATCACGACGGCTGGTTCGCCTCGGCCAATCACGGCGCGCCGCCCTGGCAGCTCTCGCTGGTCGACAGCGATCCCGCCCAGGACAAATGGGAGCTCTACGACCTGCGCGCCGACTTCTCGCAGTCGACCGACCTGGCGGCCAAGCAGCCGGCCAAGCTGGAGGAGCTCAAGCAGCTCTTCCAGCGCGAGGCCCAGGCCAACCAGGTCCTGCCGATCGCCGGGGCCAAGATCTTCAACCGCGGCTTGCCCGATCCGGCCGCGAGCCTGAAGCGGGCGACCTATTATCCGGGCGCGTTGGGCGTTCCGGAAACGGCCCTGCCAAAGGTCGCCAACCGCTCGTGGGGGATCTCGGCCAAGCTGCGCGCGACGCCGACGGCCCAGGGCGTGGTGGCCGCCGTGGGCGGTAATTCGGCGGGCTGGTCGCTCTATCTCGACGCCGAGCATCACGCCGTCTTCCGCTACAAGGCCTACGACCTGCAGACCCTGGAACTGCGCACGCCCACCCCCTTGCCGCCGGGCGAGCACAGGCTGGACATCGACCTGGCCTATGCCGGCCCCGGTTTCGCCCGGGGCGCGAAGGTCACGCTGGGCGTCGACGGCCAGGTCCAGGCGGAAGGCCAGCTGGGCCTGACGGCGCCGAACCTGTTCACCATCGACGAGACCTTCGACGTCGGGCTGGACCGGGGCTCGCCGGTCGGGGCCTATCCCGCCGACGCCGCGCCGGGCTACGCCTATACCGGCGGCGACATCGTGCAGGTCGATATTGTCCAGAAGTAGCGCCGCGCTCGGCCGTACGCGTTCGACCGCGCCGGCCGGCATGCGGCAGGTGCGCGGCGGCGTCTTCGCCATGGGATCGAACGATTTCTATCCCGAGGAGGCGCCGGTCCGCACCGCCCAGATCGACGACTTCTGGATCGACGAAACGCCGGTGACCAACGCCCAGTTCGGCCGTTTCGTGCGCGCCACGGGCTACGTCACCTTCGCCGAGCGCGCGCCCGATCCGGCGGACTATCCGGGCCTGGAGCCGCGCAATGCCGTCGCCGGTTCGCTGGTGTTCACCCCGCCGGACGCGCCGCCGCCGGAAGACGCGGTCGAGCACTGGTGGTCGTTCGTGCACGGCGCCAACTGGCGCGCGCCGCTGGGGCCGGGCAGCGACCTGGTCGGCAAGGCCGACCATCCCGTGGTCCATGTCGCCTTCGGCGACGCGCTGGCCTATGCCGACTGGGCGGGCAAGGCGCTGCCGAGCGAAGCGGAGTGGGAATACGCCGCCCGCGGCGGGCTGGAGGGCAAGGCCTATGCCTGGGGCGACGCGCTGGCTCCCGACGGCCGAATGCTCGCCAAGATCTGGTTGGGGACCTTCCCACACCGGAATCTGGCTCCGGCCGGCCTGGAGCGAACCTCGCCGGTCCGGTTCTTTCCGCCGAACGGCTACGGCCTCTTCGACATGACCGGCAATGTCTGGGAGCTGACCGCCGAACGCTACGACGCGCCGGGCGGGGAGGGCGCCTGCTGCGGCAAGGCCAGGGTCGGCGCCCAGGCGCGGCGCGTAGCCAAGGGTGGATCGCATCTGTGCGCCCCCAACTACTGCCAACGCTATCGACCGGCCGCCCGCCTGGCGCAGCCGGAAGACACCTCGACCTCGCACATGGGCTTTCGCTGCATCCGACGCGGCTAGCGAGGCGGGCGGGCGCTCCTGCGAGCGTCCCGGCCCGGACAACGGAACACTGGTTCACACTTGGAGAAACACATGCGTATCGCTCTCGCCGTCCTTTCCCTGGCCCTGGCCGCGCCCGGCGCCGCGGTCCTCGCCCAACCGGCGGCCGCGCCTGCGTCCGCCGAGGCCGCCAAGCCGACGTTCAGCACCGGCCAGACGGCCCTGGGCGTCCTGCTCGACAATCCGACCACCAAGGCCGTGCTCGAAAAGCACGTCCCCGCGCTGGTCAGCGACGCCCGCATCGGCATGGCGCGCGGCCTGACTCTGAAGGGCCTGCAGACCTATGCGGCCGAACAGCTGACCGACGCCAAGCTGGCGGCCATCGACGCCGACCTGGCCAAGATCCCGAGCGCGAAATAGCAGGGCGAACGGAGAGGGTCGCACCGCTCTAGGCCTCACGGCTCCAGCGGTGCGACCCTCTCCGATAAAGCCTCGGACGGCAGTGGTCGATCGGCTCAGGCGTCATGCCAAGGCCTGACATAGGGCGTGATGGACCGCCCAATGGGCGACGATCAGCGGTCGCGCTCGCGGTGGGCCTCGATCGCAGTCTCCGCGGGGCGCCGCCGTTCGTCTCGCGCCGCCCGCGCCCAGGCCAGGTGGTCGTGGCTCGCCAGGTGCGGCAGCCGCGCCAGCGCCGTCTCCGAGAACCAGTTCAGCGCCACATGTTCTTCTGATCGATTGGCCGGGTTGCCTCCCAGCCATTCGGGCACGGCGAAGACCGATAGGTGATAGGACTGGCCTCCGGTCTCACGTGGACCGGAGGCGATCAGAACCAGGCGGGACGGACGCACGCCCAGTTCCTCCTCCAGTTCCCGGGCGAGGGCGGCCTCGTCGGTCTCGCCGTCTTCGACCCGGCCGCCGATGGCGTCCCAGCGCGCGGGCAGGACGGCCTTGGACGGTGCGCGCAGGCCCAGAAGAACACGCCCGGTCTCGTCGACCAGCAATCCCATAGCCACTCGCCCCACGGTCCCGACCTCCTTCGCAACAGCCCAGGAAGCCTTCAGCAGCACGGCGGTCGCGTCCAATGAGCAATGCTCATTTGTCCTTTCGCGGCGACGGCGATCAGATGGGGCCGAACCACGACGAGCCCGTTCCATGTCCACGACCGACCTCGCCTTCGAGTTTCGCCGCCGTCTCGACGGCCAGGTCTATCGCTTCGTTCCCGCGGAGGACCGCGACGGCCGCCGGGCCTGGCGCCGCGTCGATCTGCCCTTGAGCCTCGCCTGGACCCACGAGCGCGGCTGGACGGTGACCGACGAGGACGGCCTGGTGCTCAGCGCGCCATGGGATCTCGACAAGGCCCTGCAAGGCGCTCTGCCGCCCGAGACCATCTGGATCAGCCGCAAGGGCGACAAGTCCTACGTCTATGAACTCCGGGGCGCCGTGCCGGAGGAAGGCCACGAGACGCGCCCGCCGGCTCTTCAGGTTTAGGGATCGGCCGGGGAGGGGGGGCGAATGGCGGACTTTGGCGATCGGGCGGATAGCGGGGCGAGGTCGCCCATGCTCATCGCCATCGCGTCGGATCATGCAGCCTTCGGACTGAAGGCGTCGAAAAGCTCAGCACGCCTTGTTTCTGAGGCGTTTCGTCGAGGTCTCACAGAACGCGCGCGAAATTGCGCCGTGTTCTTGCACGCGAGATTCCACTAAGGCATTGAAAGATCGATGAAGTCGCTCCAGTCCTTCTCTGGCGCGATGCTTCGTAATTTTTATTAATAAAATCAAGTATTTATGACGAAATTCTCCGTTGCGCCCATGATGGATTGGAGCGACCGCCACTGCCGGTCGCTGCATCGCGTGCTGTCGTCGCAGGCGCTGCTCTATTCGGAGATGGTCACCACCGGCGCGGTGCTGCACGGCGATCGCGAGCGGCTGCTGGGCTATTCGAGCGACCAGCATCCGGTGGCGCTGCAACTGGGCGGGTCCGAGCCCGCCGACCTGGCCGCCGCCGCCCGCATCGGCGAGGACTACGGCTACGACGAGATCAATCTCAACGTCGGCTGCCCGTCCGACCGTGTGCAGAGCGGCCGGTTCGGGGCCTGCCTGATGCGCGAGCCCGACCTGGTGGCCGAGTGCATGGCCGCGATGGCCGACGCGGTGAAGGTTCCGGTGACGGTCAAGTGCCGCATCGGCGTCGACGACCAGGATCCGGAGGAGGCGCTGTTCACCCTGGTGGACAAGTGCGTCGCCGCCGGCGTCACCAGCTTCATCGTCCACGCCCGCAAGGCCTGGCTGCAGGGCCTGTCGCCCAAGGAAAACCGCGACGTCCCGCCGCTCGACTATCCGCTGGTCTATCGGCTCAAACGCGAGCGCCCGGACCTGTTCATCGCCATCAACGGCGGCGTGCCCAGTGTCGACGCGGCGCTGGAGCACCTGCAGCACGTCGACAGCGTCATGCTGGGCCGCGCGGCCTATCACGAAGCTGGCCTGCTGGGCGAAGTCGACCGCCGCGTCTATGGCCTGGACGTTCCCGACGTCTCGCCCTTCGAGGCCGTCGAGCGCTACCGCCCCTATATCGAGCGCAGCCTGGCCGAGGGCTGGCGCCTGGCCGGGATCACCCGCCACATGCTGGGCCTGTTCCACGGCCTGCCGGGCGCGCGCGCCTGGCGGCGGATCCTCACCGTCGAGGGCGTGGCCGAGGGCGCGGGGATCGCGGTCGTCGACAAGGCCCTGGAGGCCGTCCGCCGCGCCGTCGACGAGCGCGAGGCGAGAGGACTGGAGTCGGCCGCAGGCTGAGCCTTGGGAACTCTTGCCGTCTTTCAAGGGTTTGCCGCCCGAGCAAGACTTCAAGGGACGTCCTGAAATGAAGATTCGATTTTTCGTGGCGGGTGTCGGCGCGGCGCTGCTGGCGGCCGCCGGTTCTCAAGCCCTGGCCCAGGACGGCGGAAACTTCGCCGTCGGCGGCAACATCGGCACGCCCGGTATCGGGCTCGAGGCCCAGTATCGCCTGAACGACAGCTTCGTGGTCCGCGGCGGCGGCGACTGGCTCGACTTCGACCGCGACGAGACCTATGGCGACGTCGCCTACAGCGGCAAGGTCAAGTCCAAGACCGCCGGCCTGTTCCTCGACTGGCACCCGATGCAGGGCGGCTTCTTCGTCTCGGGCGGCAGCTATTTCGGCAAGCGCAAGCTGAACCTCTCCGGAACCCCGACCCGCAACACCGAGATCGGCGGCGTCACCTTCACCCCCGCCCAGATCGGCACGATCACCGGCGACGTCGAGCTGTCCGACGCCCAGCCATTCCTGGGCCTGGGCTGGGACAACACCTTCAGCGACGAGGGCGGCTGGGGCTTCCGCGTGCTGGGCGGCGTGTCGTTCAGCGACAGCCCCAAGGTCGACCTGACGGCCTCTGGCGGCACGCTCTCCAACGACCCAACCTTCCAGCAGCGCCTGCGCGAGGAAGAAGCCGAGGTCCGCGACGACGCCAAGGACTTCAAGTACTTCCCGGTCGCCCAGATCGGGCTGACGTACCGGTTCTAACGTCCCCCACGCCCGTCATCCCGGAAAGCCCGCAGGGCTTATCCGGGACCCAGGGGACTGGGCTCCGCGCTTGGGTTCGCCGTCCTCCCAGTGGCCGATGCGATGCGGCGGCCCCTGGGTCCCGGCTCTGCGCTTCGCTCCGGCCGGGATGACGACGAAGGGGCTAAGCCACCAGCGCCGCCCGGATCGCGCCCGCCGCCGCCATCGCGTCGGCCGGGGCCAGCAGCACCTGCAGGCCCCGCTGGCCGCCGTTGATGAACACCCGCTCCAGCACGAAGGCCTCGTCCTCGATGGCGGTGGGGACCTTCTTGCGCTGGCCGAACGGGCTGACCCCGCCCACCTTGAAGCCGGTCAGGCGCTCGGCGTCGGCCGGCTTCATCATGGCCGCCGCCTTGCCGCCGAAGGCCGCCGCCAGCTTCTTCATGCTGACCTCGCGGTCGGACGGCACGATCACGCAGACCGGCTTGCCGTCCACCTGGGCCATCAGGGTCTTGAGCACCTGGCCGGGCTCCACGCCCAGGGCCTCGGCCGCCTGCAAGCCCACGCGCTCGGCATTGGGGTCATAGTCGTAGGTCGCCACCTCGAAGGCGACGCCGGCCTTGGAAAGCGCCAGGGTCGCGGGCGTGCTCTTGGACATCGGTCATCCCCCTTCAACTGTCGCGGTTGATGGCGCAAACCGCAAAACCCGTCTAGCAGTCGGCCTCTGTTTTCCGACGGACCGCCTGCCGATGACCCGCGCCGAGATCGAACCCTTCCACGCCATCGGCATCAGCCGCCTGGCGCACCAGCTGAAGGGGGAGGGCGCTTCGGTCATCCACATGGAGTTCGGCCAGCCCTCGACCGGCGCGCCCGCGCCCGCCATCGCCCGCGCCCACCAGGTGCTCGACAGCGACGGCATGGGCTATTGGGAGAGCCCGGCGCTCAAGGCCCGCATCGCCCGCCACTACCAGGAGACCTACGGCGTCGCCATCGAGGCCGAACAGGTCATCCTGACCTGCGGCGCCTCGCCGGCCCTGGTGCTGGCCCTGTCCAGCGCCTTCTCGCCCGGCGACCGCGTCGCCCTGGCCCGGCCGGGCTATGTCGCCTACCGCAATAGCCTCAAGGCCCTGCACCTGACGCCGGTCGAGATCGCCTGCGGTCCCGAGAGCCGCTACCAGCTGACCGCCCAGGCCCTGGCGGCGCTGCATCCGGCTCCGGCCGGGGTGATCATCGCCAGCCCCGCCAACCCGACCGGCACCATCATCCCGCCGGAGGAGCTGAAGGCCATAGCGGACGTCTGCCGCGAGCGCGGGATCCGCATCGTCTCCGACGAGATCTATCATGGCCTCAGCTATGTCGGCCCGACCCACTCGATGCTGGAATTCGAGTCGACGGCCCTGATCGTCAACAGCTTCTCCAAGTACTTCAGCATGGTCGGCTGGCGTCTCGGCTGGCTGGTGGCGCCGGCCGATCTGACGGCCCGCGCCCGCGCCTTCGTCGGCAACCTGTTCCTGACCGCGCCGTCGCTCAGCCAGCACGCGGGCTTGGCCGCCATGGACGCCCGCGACGAGCTGGAAGGCCACGTCGCCGTCTATCGCGCCAACCGCCAGCTGCTGCTCGACGCCCTGCCGACCCTGGGCCTGACCGCCATCGCCCCGCCGGACGGGGCCTTCTACATCTGGGCCGACATCGGCCACCTGACCAACGACAGCCTGGCCTTCTGCGAGCGCCTGCTGCGCGAGACCGGCGTGGCCACGGCCCCCGGCCTCGATTTCGACCCGGTCGAGGGACGACATTTCATCCGCTTCAGCTTCGCGGTCTCGACGCCGCTGGTGAAGGAGGCGCTGGAGCGCATCACGCCCTGGTTCGCGGCTCAAACAGCATATTCCAAATAATGCATTGACTATCCATTATGTGAGAATAAACCTGCGCTCGTTCCGGTGTTGAATGGGCGGGTAGTCTTCCGTCTGCGCGGCGTCTCGACCGCCCCGGTACGGGAGGGCGCACCGCCATGGATCCTTTCAACCGCCGCGATTTCCTGCGCACGGCCGCCGTGGCCGGGGCCATGGTCCCCGTCGCCGCCCAGGCCGCTCAGGCCGCCGCTCCAGCCCCCGTCGCGCTGGACGCTGACGGCGTCCGCTGGCTCGACGGTGCGCCGCCCGCCGCCCACGAGGGCCAGACCTTCGGCCTGCCGTGGCCGCGAGGCGCCCAGAAGGCCAAGACGACCTTCACCATCGCCGGCGCCGACGGCCAGCCCGTGCCCGTCCAGACCTGGCCGCTGGCCTACTGGCCCGACGGTTCGTTGAAGTGGACCGGCCACGCCGTCCCCGCCGGCGCCGGCCTCGGCGCCGTCGCCCTCAAGGTCCAGCCCGGCAAGCCGGTCGCTCCCGCCTCGGGCGTTTCCGTGCGCGAGACCGCCGACGCGGTCGAGATCGTCAGCGGCGAGCAGTCCTGGCTGATCCCCCGCAAGGGCCCCAACGTCATCGCCCGCGCCACGGTGGCCGGCCGCGAGACCCTGCGTGACGTGCGCCTGGTGGCCCTGACCCAGGACAAGCCCGACCTCGACGACGGTCCCGTCACCCAGACCCGCTTCGAGGGCGAGGTCACGGCCGTGACCGTCGAACAGAAAGGCCCGGTCCGCGCCGTCGTGAAGCTTGAAGGCCAGCACCGCCAGGGCGATCGCGCCTGGCTGCCCTTCACCCTGCGCCTCTACGTCCATGCCGGCGCCCGCTCGCTGCGGATCATGCACAGCTTCATCTTCGACGGCGACGAGAACCGCGACTTCCTGCGCGGCCTGGGCCTCGTCGGCACGGCCCCGCTGACCGACGCCCTCTACGACCGTCACGTCCGCTTCTCGGGCGAGGGCGACGGCGTCTGGGGCGAGGGCGTGCGGCCGCTGACCGGCCTGCGCCGCGATCCCGGCAAGGCCTGGCGCGACGCCCAGGTGGCCGGCCAGAAGACCCCGGGGCTGGAGGGCATGGCCCCGACCGTCTCCAAGCGCCTTGACCTGATCCCGGCCTGGGGCGACTTCACGCTCAGCCAGCCCAATTCCGACGGCTTCTCCATCCGCAAGCGCACCAAGGCCGGCCACGGCTGGATCGACGCGGTGACCAGCGGCCGGGCCACGGGCCTGGGCTATATCGGCGGGGCCAGCGGCGGCGTCGCCTTCGCCCTGACCGACTTCTGGAAGCGCTGCCCCACGCGCCTGGACATCCGTAACGCTCATACCGAAGCAGCCGAGTTCACCATCTGGCTGTGGTCGCCGGACGCCCCGGCCATGGACCTGCGCTTCTATCACGACGGCCTGGGTCAGACCGATCACGCCGCCGAGCGCGAAGGCCTGGAGATCACCTACGAGGATTACGAAAAGGGCTGGGGCCGCCCGCTGGGCATCGCCCGCACCAACGAGATCTCCCTCTGGGCTTTGCCGACCACCCCGTCGCGGGATGAGTTCGCGGCCATGGCCGGCCGCCTGCGCGCCGCCCCGCGCCTGGTCGCCACCCCGGCCCGGCTGAAGGCGGCGCAGGTGTTCGGCGACTGGAGCCTGGTTGACCGCTCCACCCCGACCCGCCGCGTCATCGAGGATCAGAACGACGGCCTGCTCGACTTCTACATGAAGGACGTCGAACAGCGCCGCTGGTACGGCTTCTGGAACCACGGCGACGTCATGCACACCTATGACAGCGACCGTCACGTCTGGCGCTACGACATCGGCGGCTTCGCCTGGGCCAATTCCGAGCTGTCGCCGGACCTGTGGCTGTGGCTGTCGTTCGTGCGCTCGGGCCGCGCCGACGTCTTCCGCTTCGCCGAGGCCATGACCCGCCACACCGGTGAGGTCGATGTCTGCCACCTCGGACCCTATCGCGGCTTCGGCACGCGCCATGGCGTGCAGCACTGGGCCGACAGCTCCAAGCAGCCGCGCGTCTCCAACGCCGCCTATCGCCGCTACTACTACTACCTGACCGCCGACGAGCGGGTCGGCGACCTGATGCACGACCTGATCGGCGCCGACGAGACCCTCAGCCGCGTCGATATCAGCCGGAAATTGCCGGGCGGTCCCGCCTCGCATCCGCCGGGCGTCGTCGACATGGGCTTCGGCACCAGCTGGAGCGCCTTCGCCGCCGCCTGGCTCACCGAGTGGGAGCGCACCGGCGACAAGCGCTGGCGCGACCGCCTGCTGGCCGGCATGGACAGCATCGCCGGCTTCAAGCAGCAGTGGTTCGCTGGCGGCGCCGACTTCGACCTCAAGACCGGCCGCTTCCTGGGCGCGGGCGACAAGGTCAGCGTCTCGCACCTCAACGCCGTGTTCGGCGCGGTCGAGGTCCATTCCGAGCTGTTCCAGCTGATCGACGACCCGGCCTACAAGAACGCCTGGCTCGACTACTGCCAGTTCTACAACGCTTCGGACGCCGAGTTCCGGGCCAAGACCGGCGCGCCGGCCAAGGGGCGTAACCTCAAGGAAGGCCATTCGCGCCTGACCGCCTACGCCGCCTTCCAGCGCAAAGACCCGGCCCTGGCCGAACGCGCCTGGCTGGAGTTCTTCAGCGGCGATGCTGGCCTGGGCATTGGCGCGGTGGCCACCGAGCGCCGGATCGAAGGCCCGGCCGTCATCGAGCCGATCGTCGAGATCCCCCGCGTCTCGACCAACGCCTCGTCCCAGTGGGGCCTGGCCGCCATCCAGAACCTCGCCCTGGTCGGCGACTCCCTGGAAGCCGCCCGCGCCAAACTCCCCACCGCCCCCCGCCGCTCCAACGGCGGCGACGCCGGCAAGGACGCGTTCTGAACCTGCTCCTCCCCCGTGCAACGGGGGAGGGGGACCACGAAGTGGTGGAGGGGGGCGAGACTGGGCGCTGTGCTCGATCCCCTCCCTCCGTAAAATCCCCGCGAAAGCGGGGACCCAGGTGTTTTATCGTCGAGCGCCACGCGTTTCAGAAAAAGCCTGGGTCCCCGCTTTCGCGGGGATTTTACGGGTTGGGTGGCGCGGACGGGGATAGACGAAGCTGGATCCCCAGCGGCCTCGCCAAAGACCCCAACCAATCCAACCCCTTGCAACTTTCTCACCGCTCTGGATCAGACGCGCTCAAACCACCCGCACAATCACTGGGTCTCGCCGCACCGAAGGGGCGCAAGGCCAGCGACCATGCGGCGGCGGGATGCGATCGAGCGGGACTGGGACGGATTGGGAAGATCCGTCGCGTCCGGGGACCTGGCGCTGGCCAGGCCCGCCCGCCGTCGGCTTGGGCGAGGATTACAGAGCGTCCCTCTCCTCGTCGCCGTCCAAACGGGAAACCCGGCGGATGGTCCTGGTAAGGCGTTAAGAGCGCCGCCGCCCGGGAAGCCGGCAGCCAAACGACCGCGCGGAGCGCCTTGGCTTCGTCGAAACGGTATCTGTCTACACACCTCCGGGCGTCGCCCGGGCGCTCCGCTCTCCTTCACCAACTCAGCGCAATCGCGCGTGAGATCGCCCACCCGTTCCCTCTCCCCTTGCGGGAGAGGGTGGCCTCCGAAGGAGGTCGGGTGAGGGGTCTCTCAGAACTCAAAACCGCGTGCGGCGGTCAGATCGGGCGAGGCGTCCAACGTTTGAGAAACCCCTCATCCGACCTGCTTCGCAGGCCACCTTCTCCCGCAAGGGGAGAAGGATCACTCCGCGGCGATCGGCAGGGGCGGTTCGGTCTGCGAGCCGCCGCGCTGGGCGGCGAGCGGCAGGCGGACCTGGGCCATCAGGCCGCCTTCGACGTTCTCCAGCCGGATGTCGCCGCCATGAGCCCGGACGGTCGAGCGCGAGGTGGCCAGTCCAAGACCCACGCCCTGCTTGGTCGAGGTGCGGGCCGCGACGCTGCGGTAGAAGGGGGTGAAGACGCGCTTGAGCTCGTCCTCGCTCATGCCCGGACCCTTGTCGCGGATCTCGGCCACGGCCTCGTCGCCGTCGACATAGAGGCTGACCCGGGCGCTGTCGCCGTACTTGACGGCGTTGTCCACGAGGTTGGTGAACACCCGCTGCAGGCCCAGCACGTCGATCTCGACCTGCGGCGTCTGGCCCGGCTCCAGGGCCACGTCGCCGCCGGTGACCTCGGCGTCGTCGACCACGCATTCGAGCAGCGAGCGCAGGTCCACATGCTGGCGGGCGCCGGCCTCGGCGTTCTCGCGCATGAAGGCCAGCACCGAGTTGATCATGGCCTCCATCTGGTCGATGTCCTGGCCGATCTCGCGGCGCAGGGACGGCGAGGCCCGCTCAAGCCGGAAGCGCATGCGGGTCAGGGGCGTGCGCAGGTCGTGCGAGATCGCTCCGATCATCGCCGTGCGGTCGTTGATGAACCGGGTCAGGCGCGCCTGCATCTGGTTGAAGGCGCGGGCGGCGCGGCCCACCTCGGCCGGACCGTCGGCGGCCAGCACCGGCGAGGACGGGTCGCGGCCCAGGGCCTCGGCGGCGTCGGCGAAGCCGGCCAGCGGCGCGGCCAGGCGCCGGGCGAAGACGTAGCCGATCGGGCCGACGATGGCGAACGAGACCAGGAACCACAGCAGCACACGGCGCTGCCAGCTGTTGGGGAAGCCCTCGGGCTTGGGCTGCAGGGTCACCCAGCGGCCGTCGGAGACGCGCATGGCGGCCACGAAGTCGCCCTCGATATAGGGCGCGGGGGCCAGGCCGAAGAGGCCGCGGGCCACCGGCGCGGCCAGGGGGCGGCCTTGCGGCTGCGGCTTGGCGACGGGCTTGGCGGGCGCGGCCGAGGCCAGGCGCGGCGCGGCGCCGATCGTCTCGCTGGCCGGCTTGGCGCGCGCGGTCAGGGCCGGAGCGACGGCGACCGTGTGGCTGGTCACCGGCGCGTCGTCGTCGCTGGTGTCCGGCGGCGGCAGGGCCTCGATCGGATCGACCGCGTGCGGGGCGCCGATCGTGAAGCTCGACGAGCGGAACGGGGCGGTGAACAGCGGGTCGGTGGCGAAGCGCGGCTGCAGACGCTGGCCGACGCGCGGCGGAGCGCCGCCGCCGATGATCCCGCCGGGCGGAACGCCGCCGGCGCTGGTCCCGGGGAAGCGCTGCTGGCCATAGCGCGAAGGCGTTCCGCCGGGGCGGTAGTCGGAGCGGGCGCCGCTGTTGCCGCCGGCCAGGGCCGCGCGGGCGGCGCGCCACATGGCGGGATTGTTCTGGGCGGCGCTGACCGGGAAGCCGACCGAGCCCGGGCCGACCGACGGCTGGGCCATCATGCCGCCGCCGGGGCCGGCCATGCGGCCGCCGGGGGCGGGCCCCTGGGCATAGGCGCTGGAGCCGAGCACGGCGGTGAAGGGCAGGGCGGCGGCGTCGGCCCTGCGGCTGGCCGCGCCCGCGCCGGCGAAGGGCGGCGGCGCGTAGAACAGCAGGCGCACGTCGTCGGGATCGGCGTTCAGCAGGCGGGCGAGATCGGCGCTCGACTTCTCCGAGGCCACCCAGCCGGGGCTCGACAGCGACGGCGGTTCCTTCTCGACCGTGCGCACCAGCGGACGGGTCTCGCTGGCGTCGATCGGTCCGCCCTTCAGGCCGGCCGCGATGTCGGCCAGGCTGTGCTGGGCCGGCGGCTTGGGCGGCAGAAGCAAGGTCAGGGCCAGGGTCGCCAGCTGCGCCACGACCAGGCTGGCCAGCAGCAGAGCGACGATCTGCAGGGCGATCGGGGCGCTGGGACGGCGCAAGGAAGCGACCAGTGACTTCATTCGACCACCACCTTGGCGTCCAGCACGTAGCCGACGCCGCGATAGGTCTTGATCAGCTCCTGGTCGCACTGGGCCTCGATCTTGCGACGCAGGCGGCTGATGTGCAGGTCCACGCCGCGGCCGACGGTCTCGGCGGCCTCGCCGCGGATGACGGTCAGCAGGTCCTCGCGCGACACCACCGAGCGGGCGTTGTCGAGCAGCAGCGACAGGATGGCCAGCTCGCCCCGCGTCAGCAGCAGCAGCGTGCCGCCCGGCGCGGTCAGCTGGCGGGCCGACAGGTCCAGGCGGAAGCCGGCGAAGGCGTAGGTGTTGCGCTTGGGGTTCTTGCCCGGAGGGCCGGCGGCGCTGCGGCGGCGCAGCAGGGCCTTGACCCGGGCCAGCAGTTCGCGCGGCGGGATCGGCTTGACCACGTAGTCGTCGGCGCCGAGCTCCAGGCCCAGGATCCGGTCGACCGGCTCGCCCATGGCGCTGAGCATCAGGATGGCCGGACCATCGCCCCGCGCCAGCTGGCGGCACAGCGACAGACCGTCCTCGCCGGGCAGGTTGACGTCGAGCACGACCACGTCGACGGCGCGGGCGTCCAGCACCTCGCGCGCCGCGCCGACCGTCGAGGCCTGGCGCACGGCGTAGCCCTGGGCGCCGAGGTAGCCGGCCATCTCGCGGCGGAGGACGTCGTCGTCTTCCACCAGGAGGACGGTCGCGGTCTCGGTGATCGAGGCGTCGGGGGTCATCGCGTCTGGACTATGACACACCAAAAGGCTCCGAGTCATAGGGGGAGGGGCTGCAAGCGGGCCTCTATGCGCGTCACGACGTCGCGCGGGGGTGGTATTTGCGACCGAGGCGGGAAACCCGATCATCGTTCCGCTCCGCAGTTGAGCGTGAGGATGTCGAGAATCCGCCGTTCGCCGCCGATTCGGCCCAGCTGCACGACGACGTCGACCATGGTCGAGACATAGTCGATGGTCTCACGCCGCGAGAGCGCCAGGCCCGCCTGCATCGTCATGAGGGCGATCTGCTCCAGGGCGCCGCGCGGCGTGCTGGCGTGCACCGTGCTCAGCGAGCCCGGGTGGCCGGTGTTGATCGCCCGCAGGAACGTCGCCGCCTCGCGGCCGCGCATCTCGCCCAGGATGATCCGGTCGGGACGCAGCCGCAGGGCGGCCTGCAGCAGGTCGTCGACATCGACCCGCGCCTCGCCCTCGTCGCCCTTCACGGCCACCAGGCCAAGGGCGTTGGGCTGGGAGAGGGCCAGTTCCGGCGCGTCCTCGACCAGCACGATGCGGTCCTCGGCCGGGGCGGTGCGCAGCAGGGCGTTCAGGAACGTCGTCTTGCCCGACGAGGTGCCGCCCGAGATCAGGATCGTCTTCCGCGCGGCGACGGCCTCGCGCAGGAACTCGATCGGCTCCTGGCGGGCGGCGGCGTCGAGGGCTTCGGGCGAGGCGGGCGCTGCGGGCGGCGGCAGCGGACCCTTGCGGAAGGCCTCCAGGTCGAGATCGGCCAGGCGGTGGCGGCGGATGGCCAGGGCCCAGCCGGCGCGGGTGGCGGGCGGTCCGACCATCTGCAACCGCTCGCCGCCGGGCAGGGTGGCGGCCAGCAGCGGGCTCTGGCGATTGACGCCCTGGAAGGTCCAGCGCGCCACCTGGGTCGCCAGCCGCTCCAGCAGCCGGTCGTCGATGGCGGGCACGAGCACGCGCTGCATGCTCCGCGCGCCGGCGGTCTCGATCCACACCTCGCCCGGCCGGTTGACCAGGATCTCCGAGACGTCGGCGCGCTCCAGCCACGGCGCGAACGGCGCCAGGTAGGTGCGCAGATAGACGTCCTGCGGGGGAAGGGCGGCCGCCGGGGCGTTCACCGGCCGAACTCCAGGTCGCGGGCGACGAATACCTGCACCGGCGTTCCCTGGGCGACGCGGATGGTCGGCGAGATCTTGCCGTCGGTCTGCAGGGCCTGGCTGGCGGCGCTGGACGCGTCGCCGCTGGAGCCGATGACCACCGTGCTCGACGAGCCGTTCCCGAGCGACGAGGCCGCTCCGGACACCACCGACAGCAGGATCGCCGCGCCGAACCGCTGGGCGAAGTGGCGGTCGACCTTGCCGCCGACCCCAGCCTGGCCGGTCTCGTCGGTGACGGGCGAGGCCAGCTGCACCGAGACGCCGTCGGGGCGGATCAGGCGGGTCCAGACCACGAAGGCCCGGCTCTGGCCGGTGGCGACGCCGCTCTTGTACTGGCCGATCAGCCGGCTGCCGCGCGGGATCAGCACCCGCGAGCCGTCGAAACCGCGCACGTCGCGGCTGACGATGGCGCGGGCGTAGCCGGGCAGGTCGGAGTTCAGCGCCGTCTCCAGCACCGCCGGGATGATCGCGCCCTGCACGACGGTGCCGGCCGGGTCGGAAAGGCTGGAGGCGCGGGCGCTGGGCGGGGCGTCGTTTCCGGCTCGCAGCGCGAACTGCTCGTCGGCGCTGAGCTGTCCCTGCGGCGTGGCCGAGCTGGCCGGGCCGCCCGAGACGCGCGGCGCCGAGGCCTCGATCGCCGTGTTGTCGATGACCATCGGCCCGGCTCGCGACTGGTTCGGATCCACCCCGACGGGCGGGGGCGGTC
>NZ_JBYCZS010000014.1:0-158191 GCF_057586355.1 Caulobacter sp. SRI_008 | reverse complement strand
GTCTGCGACGGGCGGGGCGCGGCGCGGGTGGCCGAGCGGTTCCTGGCGATGCTGAACCCTTGAGCTCACCCCCGGGCGGCGCTAGCCAGAGGGGGTGAGATCATCCGGGGAGGCTCGAACATGCCCGACGTCAGGCTTCGCCCCGTGGCGGCGCAGGATCACGACCGGCTGCTAGCTTGGCGCAACTCGCCCTCCGTCGCCCCCTACATGTACAGCGACCACGCCATCACCCCGGCCGAGCACGCCGCCTGGTTCGCCCGCATCGGCGAGGATCCCTCGCACCGCTACTGGATCATCGCGCTGGACGGCCTGCCCGTGGGCCTGGCCAACGTCGTCGATATCGACCCCCGCAACCGCCGCTGCACCTGGGCCTACTACCTCGCCGACCCGGCCGTGCGTGGCCTGGGCGTAGGCAGCTTCGTCGAATACTGGGTCATCGAGCACGTCTTCAACGACCTGGGCCTGGAAAAGCTCTGGTGCGAAGTCCTCGAAGACAACGAACCCGTCTGGCGCCTCCACATGACCTTCGGCTTCCAGCGCGAAGCCCTCTACCGCGCCCACGTGATCAAGGGCGGGGTGGCGCTGAACGTGGTGGGCCTGGGGCTGCTGCGGGCCGACTGGGAGGCCGGGGAGCGGGAGACGGCGCGGGGGAAGCTGGCGGCGAAGGGGTTTGGGGTTTGAGGACAGAAGCGCCAGTTGTGGACTATGGAGCGCAGCCGGGACTGGAGCCGAGTGGAAACGCCCCGGCTCCAGCAAAGTCAGCCACTTAGAAAATGGCATCGCTACTGTTATGGCGATTGCGTAACAAGCGTCCGGCAGATAAACGAAAACACAAATTAAAATATTTGGCGAATTTACTATGCCACATTCGCGACCGCACTAATCTTCCCGATTATAAACCACCATTCGACCGTCCCAATGAGATGCGTAAAAATTGCACACCTCACGCACGAGCTCTGCTTGGCCTCTGAGAAATGAGTAATATGCATCGAGGTGATTGATCGGGTCACACGGCTCCCACTCATGATTGTCGAGTTCCATGAAGGCTCGCTCAGCGCCGACTATTTCACATTGATAGGTCTTATAGCGAAGCCCGAGCTTCCGAACTATTTTAACATCACGCCCTTCATAGCCACCCCATTGCAGCGTAAATAGGAGGCGATATTTATCACCTTCGTAGAACTCATTAACGACATGAGATAAAGAATACGGTCGACTTCCATTATGCTGAAGAACTCCGAAATATATTTTTTCGGTATCTTCGGATGGAACTCGAAGTTGATAGGTCGGCACATACATCGGGCCGTTATCTCGGCTCGCAACGAGATAAACGGTCGTGAGCGCGCTCGACGGGTTCATAACCTGCAAGTAGCACTCTCGCTCCTCACTGCTATTTGCCAGCCCGTCCAGTACAAAGTTGATTTGTGCTCGCCAGGGATCATTGTCACGTAAGCAGGCATTAATGCGTCGCCTCGCTTCGGCAACCTCTGCCTTTTGACTCGGCCGAAACGCGAGCTTCATGCTCTGCTGAGCGTTTCCTTGCGCCCCGGCGATTTCCTCAAGGATCGTTTCATCCGCGAGGATGGTGTTACGTTCAAACGCACCGTGGCGGATTATCTTTCGTACTCGCCACCCCTCTTCCTCCAGCAATCTGCTTTGAAACTTCGCAGGGTAGCCAATTTCGAAGAATGAGCTGTCGGGCCGAGGGTTCAAGTCCAGAACCGCTTCGTGCAGACTCAGCAAGGCTTCTTCCTCCTCCATCTCCGCGATGTACTCCAGCGTATCCGCCGTAGCCTCCGCGTCAGGAGGCAACCTATCGACATACTCCTGTCTAGTGAGCTGCTGCATAACGAAGTAGATAGCGGACTTATACAGATCGTCCGGGATCTCCTTCGCAGCCCCCCCCATCTTAGCCGCCATCTCGGCGATTAAGCCGCGGTTCGTAATCTGTTTGATCGATGGGTAGCCGTCAGAGTGTCCTGCCGGTGCGTCGAGAATGACTAGAAAATAAGAAGAGATGTTTTTGGCAGCGCAGCACCGCTCGTGAGCCGCAACACCTGTCGCCAACGCGCCCTCGTCCTTATAGAAGCGCAGTTCGTGCCACGGAGCCACCACACGATCGGATTGGATTGGAAGAGGCTCCACTAGGTGGGCAGAAAGCACCGATCCCGCATCGTCGACATCCAACCTGAAGCCCTCAACTTGGCAGTCGGTGCGATGCACAAATGACGAGAACGGAACGATCAATTCGCGCCACTCAACAGAAGCGACAATCACCCTCAGTTCGTGCTCTCGAAGGCCAAGATGCGCCTTAACACCCTCGATGTATTTAAGAATTTCGTGCGCTGCTTCGCGCGTAGCGGCATCTGTCCGCTTCACTTCGACAACGACATAGCGCCCACCACGATCGATGGCGAGTAAATCCAAAAATCCAGTCGTTCCAATCGAAGAGGGTATCTTCGCTTCTTTATCTACGAACGTTAGACCAAGCTCGATTTTCTCCAAACATGTCGCCAAACTGTCTCTAATATGAGATTCTCTCACAGTATTATTTTTAGCCACCTTGATCCTGGATCGAGCTTTAACCATTCCCTCTAACCTTCTTGCCTGACGCCCATGTCACTCGACGACCAGAATTCGGCGGGCAATTCGAGAAGGCGCGTTTGAGATTGAGAGACCGGGTCCCCCCATCTGGCCGCCCCCAACATGGCCCAACGACTAGTTACGCGCCATCGCTTCCGCAAGCGTGGCGCGTGTTAGTACTGCCTATCCGCTGCTTCGAATTAGAAGTTATGACTTCTGATCCCACCATACAGGACCTCAACTATGCAGGTCCCCATGCAGACTTGGTGGACCTTTGAGCCCTCATTAACCACCCATCCTCTCGGTAAGTAGCGGACCCTCTCAACGTCCCTCATGAGTCACCAGACGCCTTACTCTACCCCCGCCTCAAATCCCCCAACGCCCGCAGATCCTCCCGCCCCGACACCAGCGCCCGCACGGCGTCCGACGTGAACGTCGGGTTGCCCGCATACAGCGCCCCGTAGACCTCGCGCACGAAGGCCAGGTCGGAGGGCAGGTCGACGGTCCAGCGGACCGCGCTTTCGTCGACCGCCTGCATCACGCCGTCGAGCACGAACCGCTGCGGGTTGCGGTAGAAGAACGGGGTGACGTGTTCGCGTTCGTAGGGGTCGACGGCTTCACGGGCGGCCAGGCGCAGGAGGCCGGCGCTGGTCAGTTCGGCGTCGAGGCCGATGGGGTAGGTGCGCGCCGGGTGGGTGGTGGCCGAGTAGTCGGCGCCGACGGCCTGGTGGTGGACCAGAAGGCGCTCGATCAGCGCGGGGTCGGCCAGGGGGCAGTCGGCGGTCAGGCGCAGGACGAGGTCGTCGTCGGCCAGGCCCGCCACGGCGCCGGCGAAGCGGGCCAGGACGTCGTCGAGCGGGCCACGGAACGCCTCGATCCCGGCGGCCTCCAGCGTCTCGGCCAGGACGTCGTCGCTGGCGTCGTCGGAGGTGGCGACGATCAGGCGGTCGAGCGATGGGATGCGGCGCAGGCGCTCGATCTGGCGCAGGATCATCGGGGCGCCGACCACGTCGGCCAGCACCTTGCCCGGCAGGCGGGTGGAGCTCATCCGGGCCTGGAGGACGGCGGCGATCATCGTGCGGCCTTCTCGGCCAGGGCCTTCTCAGCGAGCGCGGTCGCCACCTCGTCCATCACCCCGGCCCAGGTCTGGAGGTTCTCGGTCACGAAGGCCCGGGCCTGCGGGTACCAGGGGTAGCGGTCGGTGCCCAGGCGGGTCCAGGCCGCGGCGGCGGTGACGATCCAGATCGGCGCGCCGCAGGCCCCGGCCAGGTTGATGGTGGCGTTGGAGAAGCCGACCGTCAGGTCGAGCGCGCTGGTCAGGGCGGCGATGTCGTCGAGGTCTTCCTTCAGGTCGATGCCCGGCGGGGTCCACAGATCGACGCCGAACTCCTCGCGGGCGATGCGGATCTCCTCGTCGCAGTCGCCGTACTGGATGTTGACGAAGCTGACGCCGGGGGTGCGCAGCACCGGCTCCCACAGGCGGAAGGGCGAGAACAGGCGGGCGCGCTCGCCGTCGAGCTTGAGGCTCTTCCACAGCACGCCGACCTTCAGGCCCGGCCGGTCGGCCAGCACGCCCCGCCAGTGGGCGACGCGGTCGGGGTCGGGGGTCAGGAAGCGCTCGCGGGCGGGGAAGCTGTCGGCGCTCGGGCGCAGGGTCTGGAGCAGCGAGGCGATCGGCGTCCAGGCGTCGAACTGGTCCCAGCGCTCGATCTCGGGGGCGGTGCGGTAGACGCGGCCTTCGAGGGCGACGGTGCGGTGGCGGGTGACGTCGGCGCCCGGGAAGCTGCGGGCGAAGAGCGGGACGAGGCGGCGCTCGACCACGAGGGAGAGCTTGCCGTCGGGGCCCAGGGCCTCGCGCACGTCGGGCAGCAGGCCGGCGAACATCACCTCGTCGCCCAGGCCCTGCTCGGCCATGACCAGCAGGCGCTTGCCGGCCAGGGGCTCGCCGGCGGCCAGCTGGCGGCCTTCCAGCACGAAGCGCGGGGCGTCGGGCAGGTCGGGCGAGGTGCGCGCCTCGTAGGCGGCCCAGCCCTCGGCGACGCGGCCCAGGGCCAGCAGGATGGTCGAGCGGGCGAACTGGATGGTGGCGACGTCCTCGCGGGCGACGCTGTGGCCGATGGCCTGGTCGCAGTCAGCCAGCGCCCCTTCGGCGTCGCCCAGGTCGAGCCGGGCGTAGGCGCGGTTGTGATAGGCCTTGGCGAAGGCGGGATCGAGCCGGATGGCCTCGTCGAAGAAGGTCAGGGCGGTGGCGCCGTCGCCCAGGCTGCACATCACCGTGCCCAGGGTGTTCCACAGGATCGGCTGCTCGGGATGGGCCCCGATGGCGGGTTTCAGCACCTCGATCGCCTCGGACTCGGCGTTGAGGTCGCGCAGGGCGCTGGCCAGGTTGTTGAGGCCGGCCACGTCGCCCGGCTGGTGGGCCAGGTGCAGGCGGAAGAGCTTGGCGGCGATGTCGGGCATGCCCATGCGATAGGCCAGGCGGCCGACGTCGGCGGCGACGGCGTCCTGGTTGGGCAGCAGCTTCAGGGCGGCCTCGTAGCAATGCATCGAGGCGGCGAAGTCGCCCAGCTTCTCGCGGGCCACGGCCAGCACGTGCCAGGCCACGCCCAGCCCCTGGTCTTGCGCCAGGGCCTTCTGGGCCAGTTGCTCGGCCTTGGCGTAGTCGTGGCGGCGCACGGCCAGGATGGCCTGGTCGAGCAGGCGGCTCTGGGCGTGGTCGCGCAGCCCCTGGGTGGCCTGCTTCAGCCGGGCCAGGGCCTCCTTGGAGGCGGAGTCGCCGACTGGAGCCGCCTTGAAGCCGACATAGGCGGCGGCGGGCGCGGCCTCCTGGCCCAGGGCCAGGGCGCCGGCCGAGACGGGCTTGGGCGCGGCCTTGGAGGGGGCGGACCGGGCGGGAGCGGGGCGGTTGTGTCGCGAAGCCATGGCTCTCCTGCCGGTTGGTCGGTTGCGCGCACCATCTTGCCAGAGGATTAACGCGGGCTTTAGCGCGTTGTGGGGGGCGGGTGTTGGAGGCCACGCCAACGCCGGAACGGGGACCGCCCTCGGGCGTCCTTTTTCACCGAGCATCCCCGCGAAGGCGGGGATCCAAGCGGGGTCGGCGGATGATCCACGGCTGCGCCCCATCCTGGAAGTCAGCTTGGGTCCCCGCCTTCGCGGGGATACTCGGTTTAGGGGGCAGGCGGCGCGAGTTGACCCCTACGCCGTAGCCGCCGCCTCCGCCGCCAGCACCCTCACCTCGTAGATCGTCACCGGCCTCTCCCCCGCCTCGATCCGCACCCTCGCCGGCCCCTCGCCCGCCGGCAGCGGGACGTCGGCGGTGAAGAAGCCGTCGCGGCGGTCGGTCGGGGTCGCGAAGCGGCCGGCCTCGGCGCCGTCGGCCAGCACCTTGGCCGACTGGCCGATGTCCTGGCCCCAGTAGACGAGCTGCAGGGTCAGCGGACCGGAGCGGCGCTTGAGCGTCATCTCCAGCCAGCCGCCGGGGGCGATGCGGCGGCCGCTGCGGCCGTTGAGCTGGATGATCTCGCCGGCCCCGGCCTTCACCGCGTGGTCGACCTCGGGCTGCTGCTCGCCCAGATAGACGGCGTCGACGGTGCGGGCGACGGTGTCGATGCGCTGCTTCTCGGCGGCCAGATAGGCCGGCCCCTCGGCCGCCCAGCGGGCCTTGGTGAAGGTCGGCGCATAGACGGCCGTGCGGTTGGCGTACTGGTTGAAGAACGGGCCGAACACCACGGCCTCGCCCTCCCCCTCGCCTGGGGCGGTGCGGCCGGCATAGGTGTGAGGCAGCTTGCCCACCTGGCGCAGCAGGGTTTCGGGCGGCCCGTCGCCGACCAGGGCCGGCGCGGCCTTCTCGAACGGCCGGTCGGCCAGGCCCACGTCGGCGGCGAGCACCAGCGGGCCGGAGACGAAGGCTGTGAGGTTGGGGTCGTCCGGCGTCGGCTCGGCCCGAAGCGTCATCGGCAGGGAAAGCTCGATCCGGTCGCCGGCCTTCCAGCGGCGCGACAGGCGGGCGTAGCCGTCGCGGCCGGCCCGTCCAGCGGGCTTGCCGTTCACCGATACGACCGGCTTGGCGCACCAGGCCGGCAGGCGCACGGCGATCTCGCGCTCGCCCTGTCCCTCGCCCTTGGGGGCGCGGACGATGGTCAGCAGCACCTGATCCTGCCTCGGATACTGGGTGTCCAGATCGATGGCGAAGTCGCCCTCGCCCAGGTCGAGCTTCGAGGCGATGAAGAGGTTCAGCCACAGGGTGTCGCGCCCCTGATCGCCCCCCTGATCGCTAGACCGCCACCAGATGCTGTCGGCGTGCTTGGCGTGGCTTTCCATGCCGCTGCCGACGCAGCACCAGAAGCTGTCCTCATAGGTGGAGTAGCTGCGCCGGCCGCCGGCGGCCATCGGCATGAAATAGACGAAGCGGCCGTCGGCCGGGTTCTGGTGGGCCAGGATGTGGTTGAGCTGGGTGCGTTCGTAATAGTCGAATAGGGCGCCGTCGGGCTTCCAGCTCCACAGATGCCGGGTCAGCTTCAGCATGTTGTAGCTGTTGCAGGCCTCGCAGGTGGTCTCGGCCATGTGGCGGGCGATCTGGCGCGGCTTGCCGAAGTGCTCGCGGTCGGAATTGCCGCCGATGACATAGCTGTGGTCGCGGGTGACGGCCGTGTGGAAGAACCGCGCCGCCGTCGCCTCGGCCGGATCGCCGCCGACCTCGTAGAGACGCGCCAGGCCGATGACCTTGGGGATCTGGGTGTTGGCGTGCAGGCCGGCCAGCTCGTCGCGCTGGGCGGCGATCGGGTCGAGCACGGCCTTGTGGCGCAGGCGGCGGGCGACCTTCAGCCAGCGCGCGTCGCCGGTCAGGGCGTAGGTCTCGGCATAGGCCTCGTTGAGGCCGCCGTGCTCGGCAACCAGGATCTTCTGCACCTGCTCGTCGCTCAGGCCCTCGATGATCGTGGCGAAATAGCCGGCCAGGCCCGTGGCGACGTCGAGGGCGCCCGGCGTGGCGGCCAGGCGGTGGGCGTCGAGCAGGCCGGCATGCACCTTGTGCCAAGTGTAGACCGGCACCCAGCCGTCGTTGAGGCTGAAGCGCGAGGACCGGATGTCGCCCCGGCGCAGTTCCTCGAACACCTGCTTGCCGGCCGCCGCGTCGGACTGGCCCCAGCGGGTGGTTCCGCCGACATAGCCGTCGCCGTGGGCGGCCTGCACGCGGGCCAGTTCGGAAACGGTGTAGGCCAGGCGCTCGCGCAGCTGCGGATCGCCGGTGTGGGCCACCTGCAGCGAGCACGCGGTCAGCCAGTGGCCCAGGGTGTGGCCGGCGATGCTCTGGGCCTCCCAGCCGCCATAGACCGGGGCCTTCACCGGCAGGCCCGCGCCCTGGTGGAAGTTGTGTAGCAGCCGGTCGGGCGACAGCGACAGGAGGTAGGCGCGGTTCGCGTCGGCGGCGCGCTGGTGATACGAGGCCTTCAGGACGATGTGCCGGGCCGGCACGGGGGTGGCGACGATCCGGGGGCTTTGCTCGACCGGCTTGGCGGCGGCGGCGGTCGCGGCGAACGCCAGGGCGCTGGTGGCCAGCAGGAAGGCGCGGCGGCTCGGCTTGTGCGGATCCATGGCGTTCTTCCCTGGGGCATTTGTCTGACTATTGTGGGCAAGAGAGCATGATGGGTGGCGGGGCTCAAGTCGGCGGCCCTCCCTCCTTCCGTAAAATCCCCGCGAAAGCGGGGACCCAGGTGTTTTATCTTCGAGCGCGGCGGGTGGCGGAAAAAGCCTGGGTCCCCCGCTTTCGCGGGGATTTTACGGGTTGGGGTGCGATCCCGCTCCACCCGCTTGCCAGACCCGCCATATTGTCTGACAAGAGCAAAAACACGGGAGGATGCGAGTGACCCTGGACATGCACCGGCGCGGCCTGCTGGCCGCCGGACTTATGGCCGGCGCGGCCTCGACCACCGCTTCGGCCGCCGCGACCAAGCCGGCCGCCAAGCCCAAGAAGGCGCCCGCCCTGCTCGCGCCGCGGCCGCCCATGGGCTGGAACAGCTGGAACAGCTTCGCCACGACGATCACCGAAGCCCAGTCGCTGGAGACGGCCAGGATCATGGCGGCCAAGCTGCTGCCGTTCGGCTACGACGTCTTCACGGTCGACATCCAGTGGTACGAGCCCGAGGCGGCCAGCTACGAGTACAACCGCAATCCCCAGCCGGCGATGGACGGCTTCGGGCGGCTGATCCCCGCGCCCAACCGCTTTCCGTCCAGCGCCGGGGGCAAGGGCTTCAAGGCCCTGGCCGACCAGGTCCACGCCCTGGGCCTGAAGTTCGGTGTGCACCTGATGCGCGGCATTCCCCGCGCGGCGGTGAAGGCCAACCTGCCGATCCTGGGGACCAAGGTCCGCGCCGCCGACATCGCCGACACCTCCAGCATCTGCACCTGGAACCCGGACATGTACGGCGTCGACATGAGCAAGCCCGGCGCCCAGGCCTATTACGACAGCGTGTTCCGGCTGCTGGCCGACTGGGGCGTCGACTTCGTCAAGATGGACGACATGAGCCGACCCTATGACGCCCATGCGCCCGAGATCGAGGCGGCGCACAAGGCGATCGCGGCCACCGGGCGGCCGATCGTGCTGTCGCTGTCGCCGGGCGAGACGCCGGTGGCGCGGGCCGGCCACGTGCGCCGCTACGCCCAGATGTGGCGGATCTCGGACGACTTCTGGGACGAGTGGTCCATGCTGGAGGCCCAGTTCACCCGGCTGGAGAACTGGAACGAGCACCGCGTCGTCGGCGGCTGGCCCGACGCCGACATGCTGCCGCTGGGGCGGCTGGCGCTCGGCAAGCGCGACACCAAGTTCACGCCCGACGAGCAGCGCACCCTGATGACCCTGTGGGCCATCGCCCGCTCGCCCCTGATCATGGGCGGCGACCTGCGCCACCTGGATGCGCCGACGCTCAGCCTGCTGACGAACCGCGCCGTGCTGGCGGTGAACCAGGCCAGCACCGGCAACCAGCCGCACTTCATCGCCGACGGCATGCGGATCTGGTCGGCGCGGCCGGAGGGGGCGCAGAACGCCCGCTACCTGGCGCTGTTCAACACCACCGAGAAGCCGAAGGCCGTGGGCCTGCCGCTGCGGGACCTGGGGCTTTCGGGGGCCGTGACCGCGCGGGATCTGTGGAGCGGCGAGGACCTGGGCCGCGTGTCGGGCCGGGTGGAGCGGGTGGTGGCTCCGCACGGGGCGGCGTTGCTGCGGTTGGGGTAGCAGGACCCTTCTCCTACGCCCCCCCCCCCCAAACTCCGAGCATCCCCGCGAAGGCGGGGATCCAAGCCGAGGCGGCGGGTGATCCACGGCCTCGCCACACCCCGAAAGTCAGCTTGGGTCCCCGCCTTCGCGGGGATACTCGGATCTAAATGGCGAAGGGCCAAGCTCTGCCCCCTCCCCCGAAACGGATGCCCCTGCCGCGCAAACGCGCTATGCACGGACCCATGGAGCGTGGGCGCAGCATCCTCATCGTGGGCGGCGGGACGGCCGGGTGGCTGACGGCCGCCTATCTGGCCAAGAGCCTGCGCATCGCCGAGCAGGACCATCTGCGCATCACGGTGCTGGAGTCGCCCGACATCGGCATCATCGGCGTGGGCGAGGCGACCTTCCCCACCATCCGCACGACCTTGCAGTTCTTAGGGATCGACGAGACGCGGTTCATCCGCGAGACCTCGGCCACCTTCAAGCAGGGCATCCGCTTCGTCGACTGGGGGCACGCGCCGGAAGACGGCCGACGCCACCAGTATTTCCACCCGTTCGAGGCGCCGTTTTCGGCCGACGGGGCCAGTCTGGCCCCCTACTGGCTGTTGCAGGACGAGGCGACGCGGCCGCCGTTCGCCGAGGCCATGACCATCCAGGCGCGGGTGGCCGGCGCCCAGCGCGCGCCCAAGCGGCCGCACGAGGGCAATTTCGCCGGGCCGCTGAACTACGCCTACCACTTCGACGCCGCCAAGCTGGCCCAGGTGCTGGCCGACCGGGCCCGGGAGCTGGGCGTGGAACGGCTGGAGGGGCTGCTGACCGACGTCGCGCTGGACGCTGACGGGGCCATCGACCACATCACCTGCGCCGAGCACGGCCGGCTGGAGGCCGACCTCTATATCGACTGCACGGGCTTTCGGGCCGAGCTGATCGGCCAGGCCCTGAAGGCGCCGTTCAAGTCGACCCGGCCGGTGCTGTTCACCGACCGCGCCCTGGCCTGCCGGGTTGCCTACGATCGGCCCGACGCGCCGATCCAGAGCTTCACCGTCGCCACGGCCCACGAGGCCGGCTGGATCTGGGACATCGGCCTGGCCGGCGCGCGCGGCGTCGGCTGCGTCTATTCCAGCGACCACATGGACGATGCTCGCGCCGAGGCGATCCTGCGCGCCCACATCGGCGGCGACGTCGAGATCACCCCCAAGGCGATCAGCTTCGAGGCCGGCTATCGCGAGCGGCAGTGGGTGAAAAACTGCGTGGCCGTGGGCCTGTCGGCGGGCTTCCTGGAGCCGCTGGAATCGACCGGCGTGGTGCTGATCGAGGCGGCGGTGGCGATCATCGCCGAGCTTTTCCCGCACAACGGCCCGATCGACGCCCCGGCCCGGCGCTTCAACCAGCTGATGACCGCCCGCTACGACAACATCATCGCCTTCCTGAAGCTGCACTATTGCCTGAGCCGGCGCACCGAGCCGTTCTGGCGCGACAACGCCGACCCCGCCTCGATCCCCGAGCGGCTGGCCGAGCTGCTGGAGCAGTGGCGTCACCGCCCGCCCAGCCGCTACGACTTCATCCTCGATCTCGAGACCTTCGCCTTCTTCAACTACCAGTACATTCTCTACGGCATGGGCTTCAAAACCGACCTGTCGCCGGGCCGGGGCGAGTTCCCCGACGTGCAGTCGGCCGCCCGCCAGTTCGCCCGCATCCGCGCCTTCGGCGAACGCGCCACCCACGACCTGCCCAGCCACCGCGACCTGATCTCGCAGATCAACCGCTTCGGTTTCGACCGGCCGCTCGAGCCGGCGTAACTTTCCCTCTCTCATGGAGAGAGGGAGGGGCCCGCCGCGCAGCGGTGGGAGGGTGAGAGGGTTCACCGCTGGCCGTCCTACCCACGAAAAAGGGCCGCCCCTTTCGAGACGGCCCTTGTCTTCAAATCCGCCTTCCTCGCCCCTGTGGCGAGGACCCATGGCCGGGCCAGGTTCGGCGATCCCGGCCTGGGCGCCGCCAGCGTGGCCGCGAACGGCCCGAGATCTCGGCGGCGGAACCCTGGGCCCTAGGCACAAGGCCTAGGGAGGCAGGTGTGTTTAGCCTCGCGCCGACCGGCCGGCTTTGTTACCTCTCACCCTCCCACGCCTTGCGGCGCGGGCCCCTCCCTCTCTCACAGAGAGAGGGTCAGGAAGGCTAGGCCGCGTTCGGCACCCGGGCGTCGACGGCGTCCAGCTCGCCGCTTTCGCGGGCCTTCTTGCCGTAGACGACCTCGAACAGCGGGCTGGCCATCACCGTGGTGACGATCGCCATCAGCACCAGCATCGAGAACAGGGTCGGACCGATGATGCCCTTCTGCAGGCCGATGTTGATGATGATCAGCTCCATCAGGCCGCGCGAGTTCATCAGGGCGCCGATGCCCATGGCCGTGGCGTGGTTCTCGCCGGTGGCGCGGGCGGCGACGTAGCAGGCGCCCCACTTGGCCAGGATCGAGGCGGCCAGGATGCCCAGGGCGATCAGCAGCAGGGTCGGCGAGTTGACCATGTCCATCCGGGTGTTGAGGCCCGAATAGGTGAAGAACATCGGCAGCAGCAGCACGACGGCCAGCGGCTCGACCTTCTTCTTCAGCTCCTCGACCAGCTTGCCGCGCGGCATGACGACGCCGAGGATGAAGCCGCCGAAGATGGCGTGGATGCCGACGGCGTCCATCAGGAAGGCCGAGATGCAGAAGGCCAGGATGACCAGGGCCAGGACGCCCGTGCTCATCTCGCCCTCGCGCTCGACGATGCGGCCCAGCGGGGCCAGGATCTTCGGACCCAGCAGGACGACGAAGGCCACCCAGGCCAGGCCGCCGCCGATGGCCAGCAGGGCCACGCCCGGGCCGCCGCCGAAGGTGGCCAGCACCACCGCCAGCACGCACCAGGAGACGGCGTCGTCGAAGGCGCCGGCGGTCAGCGACAGGGTGCCCAGCGAGGTGTTGGCCAGGCCCCGCTCGTTGATGATTCGGGCCAGCATCGGGAAGGCGGTCAGGGCGATGCAGGCGCCCATGAACAGGGTGGCCGGCCCCTGGCCGATGGTCGGGGCGAAGAGGCCGGGAACCTTCAGCAGGAACGGGGTGATGGCGGCGGCGATCAGGAACGGCGCGGCGATGCCGGCGAACGACACGCTCATCGCGCTCTTGGCCTTGGCCTTGAAGTGGCCGGCCTGGAAGCTGGTGCCGACCATGAACATGTAGAGGCCCACGCCCAGCTGGGCGCCGACGTACAGGACGTTCTTGGTCTCCTTGGGGAACAGGGCCAGCTGGAAGTCGGGGAACAGCAGGCCCAGCAGCGACGGGCCAAGCACCACGCCGGCGATCATCTCGCCGACCACCTGGGGCTGCTTGAGCAGCTTCTGGCCCAGCCAGCCGACGACGCGGCAGGCCAGCACGATGACGGCCAGCTGCAGGAAGAAGTGCACGCTGAAATCGGTGGGCGTGAAGCTCTTGGCGGCGGCCTTGGTGGCCGGGCCGTGGGCGTTGAGCAGGTCCGTCGCCGTGGCGATGGTCTGCGCGAGTAGGTCTGACACCGGTTCGTTCCCCCTAGGATCGTTCTTTGCGGCAAGCCGGTTTTTCGCCTCTGCCTTGGGCCCCATGCCGCGCAGAGATCTGACCAATGCGCAATGCGTCGGAGGTTGATCGCGGCCGCGCGGCTTTCGATTGTTTTCGCTGGCGAATTATCCGTTGCCCGAACGCCACTATGTAGGTACGTACCTATACGACAGCCCTGTCATTCCAGGTTGAAGCCATGAAGGTCGTCACCAGCCGCGAGCTCAATCAGGATGTCAGCGCGGCCAAGCGCGCGGCGAGAATCGAGCCGGTGTTCGTCACCGACCGGGGCCGGGCCACCCACGTGCTGATGAGCGTCGAGGCCTATCGCAAGCTGGCCGGCCAGGCCGAGACCATCGTCGACCTGCTGGCCATGGACGAGCCCGTGACGCCCAAGTCGCCAGGGGGCGAGGCCAAGCCCGCCAGGTCGTCGGCCGCCTGGGGCCGGCCGCCCGCGAAACCGGGACGCGGCTGATGCACCTGCTCGACACCGAGATCGTGCTGGAACTGCGCGGGGCCAGGGCCGGGCGCACCGATCCGGGCCTGGCGCGCTGGGCCGCGGGCGTGGCGCGCTCGGGCCTGTTCATCTCGGCGATCACCCTGCTGGAGCTGGAGGCCGAGGTCGCCCAGGCCGAGCGGCGCGACAAGATCGCCGGCAAGGCCCTGCGGACCTGGCTGGACGAGCAGGTGGGGCCAGCCTTCGAGGGACGCATCCTGCCCGTCGACGCCGCCGTGGCGCGGACCCGCTCGCGCGTGCCCCTGGCCGACCCGCGCGACGCCCTGCTGGCCGCCACCGCCCTGGAGCACGGCCTGACCCTGGTCACCCGCGACGTCGCCGCCTTCAAGGTCGCCCGGCTGAAGGTGTTCAACCCTTGGGGTTATGCTCAAGACGCGGTCGAGGACGACGAGGACTGGGGCCAGGCGGCCAAGGCCGGCTCGCAGTGGATCCGGAACCTGTTCGTGCGGGGTTAGGGCCATCCTCTCCTCGTCATCCCGGAAGCCTCGAAGAGGCTATCCGGGACCCAGGGGCCAAGCGCAATGACGCGGCGAGCGGGCGGGCGGCGAACCTGAGCGCCGAGCCCAGTCCCCCTGGGTCCCGGCTCTACGCTGCGCTTCGGCCGGGATGACGACGGAAGGAAGGGCCGCTTCCGACGCCTCGCAACCTCCCCCGCGTCGGCGCACTTAACCAAAAACCGACGTTTCGTCCGCATTGTACGGCCAGACCGCGCCCCTGGCCCCCTCTTCGGCCCCGGGCGCGCTGGGGAATATCGTGGGGACCGACCGCCTCGACATCGCGATCGATCGCGCCGATGCGCGCCGATGGGCTCTGCGCCGCTGGCGCCGGCCCGTGGGGCTGACGATCGCCTATCTGGCGTCGATGGCCTACAGCCTGTTCCTGACCGGCGCCGCCCAGGAAATCGCCACCATCTGGACGGCCAACGCCGTGCTGATCGCCGGGCTGCTGGTGCTGGACCGCCGCCGGGGCGTCGGGCTGCTGGTGGTTTGCACCCTGCTGCACCTCGTGCTCAGCCTGCTGACCAGCAAGTCGTCGGCCTTCGCCGTGGCGGTGACAGCGCTGGACGCCGTGCAGATCACCGCCACCGCCGTGGCCCTGCGGCTGCTGCGCCTGCCCGGACGGGTGCGGGGGATGCGCGGCCTGCTGGTGCTGACCCTGGTGTCGGCGGTGTTCACGGCCGTGACCTCGATCGGCGTCAACGGCCTGGCCTCGCTGGCCGAGGGCGGCGGCTTCTGGACCGGCTGGAGCGGCTGGACCACCAGCAACGTGCTGGGCGTGGCCGTGGCCCTGCCGACCATACTGATCCTGATGGACCGCCGCCACGCCGAGGCCTTCCCGGTGCGCGGCTGGCTGGAGCCGACCTTCGGCCTGGCGGCGATCGGCGTCATATCCTGGCTGGTGTTCACCGGCCCGCCGCAGCTGCGGGTGCTGGTGTTCGCGCCGGTGGTGCTGGCCGCCTTCCGAGGCGGTCCGCGCGCGGCGGCCCTGTCGGTGATGATCGCCCTGGCCACGGCCATTCCGGCGGTGCTGTCGATCGTCGGGCTGGACGCCAAGGCCGCCGCCGAGCCGATGCGCCACCTGCTGCTATTCCACGTCGTGCTCTATGCGGTGAGCATGGCCGCCGCCCTGGCCCTCAGCCGCCAGGCGCGGCTTTCGGCCCTGCTGGTGCGCCGCCAGGCCGCCGCCCGCGCCGCGCAGGCCCGCGCCCAGGCCGCCAACGCCGCCAAGTCGGAGTTCCTGGCCACGATCAGCCACGAGATCCGCACCCCGCTCAACAGCATCCTCGGCTTCACCGGCCTGGTGGCCGACGACGCCGCCCTGTCGCCCGAGAACCGCCGGCGCCTGGATCTGGTCGGCCGCGCCGGCCGCTCGCTGGCCGAGATCGTCGGCGACCTGCTGGACTTCGCCAAGGTCGAGGCCGGCCGCCTGGAACTGGCGCTGGAGCCCACCTCGCCCGCCGCCCTGCTGCGCGACGCCGCCGCCATCATCGCCCCCGAGGCGCAGGCAAAGGGCCTGGCCGTCACCGTCTCGGTGGAGGCGCTGGACGAGCAGGATCCCGAGGCGCTGTTCGCCCTCGACGAGACCCGCCTGCGCCAGGTGCTGCTGAACCTGCTCAACAACGCCGTGAAGTTCACGACCCAGGGCCAGGTCGCCGCCCGGCTGGTGGTGGGGCCCGAGACCGGCGCCCTGCGGTTTTCGGTGACCGACACCGGCATCGGCATCGCCCCGCAGGTGCAGGCGCGCCTGTTCCAGCGTTTCAGCCAGGCCGACAGCTCGATCAGCCGCGCCTATGGCGGCACGGGCCTGGGCCTGGCGATCAGCAAGGCGCTGGTCGGCCAGATGGGCGGGACGATCTGGGTGGAGAGCGCGCTTGGGGCCGGCGCGGCCTTCCACATCGCCCTGACCGCCGAGCCGGCCGCCGCCGCCGAGACCGTGGACGAGGCCCTGCCCGCCCCGGCCGCCGCCCGCGTGCTGCTGGTCGACGACCACCCGATGAACCGCGAGTTGGGCGACGCCTTGCTGACCCTGGCCGGCTGCCAGGTGTTCACCGCCGAGGACGGCTTCCAGGCCGTGGAGGCCGCCCGCAGCGGCGGCTTCGACCTGATCCTGATGGACGTGCACATGCCGGGCATGGACGGCCTGGCCGCCGCCCGCGCCATCCGCGCCTTCGACGGACCGGCCGCCGCCACCCCGATCCTGGCGCTGAGCGCCGACGTCCTGCCCGAGCAGGTGGCCCGCTGCCGCGCCGCCGGCATGGACGGCCACGTGCCCAAGCCGATCCGCCGCGAGGAGCTGATGGCCGCCGTGTCGCGCGCCCTGGCCGAGGGGCCGAAAGCGGCCCGCGAGGGCGAGCGTTGGGCGCCGGAGCAACCGGAGCGCGACGGAACGTCGCAGAACTTGGCCGCATACGGAAAAAGCGTTCTGCCTTAACCCTTTTTCCGGTTCGGCGTGATCGATGGGGATACCCGGCCGCCCGCGCGGCCGGAGGGGGAATACGGGGCCTTGGACGCAACAGTCGAACCAGGACGTGAGAGCGCCGCCGCGCCGTGGCTGCGGCTGGCCGGACTCGCCGCGGCGTTCGTGATCTCGTTCGCGTTCAGCGACCTCCTGACCCGCGACTCCAACGGCATGCCCTCGCTGTGGCCGATGAACGCCATACTGGCGGCGGCCCTGCTGCACCTGGGGCCGGTGCAGCGGCGGATCATGCTGGGCCTAGCCCTGGCCACCAACGCCGTGGTCCACCACCTGGCCGGCGACCCGTGGCTGGTCATCGTCATCTACGCCGCCTGCGACATGGCCGAGACCCTGGGCGCGGTGGTCGTCATCCGCCGCCTGCGCGGCCCCCGGGCCTCGATCCGCAGCGTCCGCCACGCCCTGGTGCTGGTGGCGGCCATCCTGCCCATCACCCTGACCGCCGCGGCCGTGGGGGCCAGCCTGACCGCGCCGCTGGTCGGGGCGAACCTGGCCAGCTTCTTCGCCGGCTGGGCCTCGGCCAACGGCATGGGCATGATCATCACCCTGCCCGCCGCCCTGATCATCCTGGACCGCACGCCGGACCTGGCCTTCCGCCGGCCGCTGCCGGTGCGGCTGGCGCTGTACGGCCTGGTGGCGGCGGTCACCGCCTTCGCCTTCCTGAAGACCCGCACGCCGATGCCGTTCCTGATCTTTCCCGCGGCCATGCTGGCGGCCTTCCAGCTGGGCCCGCGGGGCGCCGCCTGGAGCGCCGTGGTGATCATCGCCGTCACCGCCCCCCTGACCATCGGCAGCGAAGGCGTGGCGCGGATCGCCCCGCGCTGGGACGAGGTCGACCGCATCCGCATGGTGCAGGCCTTCGTGACCACGGTGTTCTTCACCTCGCTGGCCGCGGCCCTGTCGCTCTACAAGGAGGCGCGGCTGAAGACCCTGATGGCCCGCCGCAGCGCCGCCGCCCGCGCCGCCCGGGCCCGCGCCCAGGCCGCCGGCCGCGCCCGCACCGACTTCCTGGCGACCATGAGCCACGAGATCCGCACCCCGCTGAACAGCGTGCTGGGCTTCGCGGGCCTGCTGGCGGAAACCGAGGACGGCCTCTCCCCCGCCGGCCGCCGCAAGCTCGAACTGATCGCCCAGGCCGGCGGCTCGCTGGCCACCATCGTCGACGACATTCTGGACTTCTCGCGGCTGGAGGCCGGCCGCGTGGAGCTTAGGCCCGAGGCCGTGGACCCCGCCGCCCTGCTGGCCGACGCCGCCTCGATCATCGCCCTGTCGGCCCAGTCCAAGGGCCTGTCGCTGTCGGTCGAGGCCGAGCTGGACGGGGCCGGCGACTACGCCCTGGATCCGGCCCGCCTGCGCCAGGTGCTGCTGAACCTGCTCAACAACGCCGTGAAGTTCACCGCCAGCGGCGGGGTGCGGGCCACGGTCGCTCTGGAGCGCGGCGCCGACGGCGCCGAGCGCCTGCGCTTCACCATCGCCGACACCGGCATCGGCATCGCGCCCGAGGTGCAGGACCGGCTCTTCCAGCGGTTCAGCCAGGCCGACGGCTCGATCAGCCGGGCGTTCGGCGGGGCGGGCCTGGGCCTGGCGATCAGCAAGACCCTGGTCACCCGCATGGGCGGCGAGATCGGCATCGACAGCGCCCTGGGCCAGGGCGCGACCTTCTGGTTCACCGTCCCCGCCGTCGCCGCGCGCGCCGCCGACGCCGCCCGGGTCGAGCAGGAGGCCGCCGCCCGGGTGCTGCTGGTCGACGACCATCCGATGAACCGCGAACTGGGCGCGGCCATGCTGACCCTGGCCGGCTGCGCGGTGCAGACCGCCGAGGACGGCGACGAAGCCGTGCGCATCGCCGCCGACGGCGGCTTCGACGTCATACTGATGGACATCCACATGCCGCGCATGGACGGCCTGGCCGCCGCCCGCGCCATCAAGGCCCTCGACGGCCCCGCCGCCCGCGTCCCGATCATCGCCCTCTCGGCCGACGTCATGCCCCACCAGATCGAACGCTGCCGCCAGGCCGGCATGGTCGACCACGTCGCCAAGCCGATCCAGCGGGATGCGCTGATCACGGCGTTGAACCAGTGGATCGGCCGGGAGACGGCGGCGGCTTAAGGGCGGGACGGGTCAGGCCCTCTCACCTCAATCTGAACGTCATGGGCGCCGACTCGAGTTCGGCGAGATCGAGTTCCAGCTCCGTGCCGTCACTCGTCACGACGGCGCCAACCGTGAAAGCCCCCACCGCTCCGAGCGGAATGGTCGCCTTACCGCCGCGTGCTCTGACGCGCAGAACCGGCTCGTCGAATGTATCATGCAGATGGAAGACGACGTCGCCCTTGAGCACGGAGTTCGCCTTCACCGACGACACCTCCAGGACGATCTCGAACCAGTTGGGCCTGGCTTCTTCGACGGTTGCGCTCAGCCGCCAAGGCCCAACCTGAGAAGAGCCGCCCCATTGGCCCTTCTGGGGGTCCAGGGGATTACGCTTTCCTTTGGGCTTCAGTTCGGCGGAGAGCTTCACTTGAGACGCATCGCCTAGCGGCGCCGTCGGATCGAGCGACACGATTTGCTCGAATTGATGCAGCGCCCTGATACGCCGCGAGAGACCGTCGAGGTCGGCCTCGATGAATGCATGGTGGAAGCCCACCGCGTCGAGCTTCCGCCGAAGCTCCGGCTTCGCCGCTTTATTGATGATGATCTGCTCGCCGCCCTCGGGCGAATAGACCTGTGTGGGATCCGGATGGACCGTAAACAAGCCCCGCTGGGCCACGATGCGGGGCGACACGTGCTCGGGGTAGAAGAAGACCGTCTCGGTTACTTCAAAAGGACCAACGGAGGCGTCCAGCGGCCTGTCTGGCGGACGGGGGACGACGTGGACCACGCCGTCCAGTTCGTCGTTCTCCCAGACCGCGAAGTAGAGCGCGACCAGGGGCGTCTCGGACCAATCCAGCAGACGGGTCGGCGTGCCATAGTGTTGCGCCAGAGCCAGCCATTGCCAATCGCTGGCCGGTCGACCGGAAAGCAGGGGCACGGAGGCGCGCTTGAAACTCTCGAAGAAGGTTCGCTCGGGCAAGTCTCCCGGCCGTTCGATGAGACGCCCGACGGACGGCTTGAGGGTCCAGCGCGCGTTGCTGAGTCCCCGAAACAGAAACCGCCCGTCCAGGAATGGATCGACGCGGTCGTGAAAGTCGCGCCAGCCGAAAATTTCGTGACGCGGGATCTGGCTCTGAGGCACCTGCTCGGCCTTGCCGCCCCCCGCGGGCGCCTGCTTGTTCGCCTTGCTGGTCATCGCCTCCCCCGAGCCGATTTTCGTACCTCAATCTTGGCGATTGCATCTCACAATAGTCAATCCTTGATGGCATACCCGCAGCACCCTGCCCAGCTGGCCGGCTGGGCGCGCCCCCACTCCAGCGCGGCGCTTTCGGCGCCTCGCCACCCCTCCGTCGGGTAGTCGACGCTACTGAAATGGATTGCGGCATAGCGTCACAGAATGCATTGCTGCCGAAACTGAAACCGCCGTTCGGCGTAAGTTTTCCGTCCGGGGGAACGGGAACGGGATGACGCGAAGCGCCGCCTTACAGGAAACGGGGCGACAGACGACGCTGCTGGTCGTGCTGGCGCTCGCCTTCGTCGCGACCCAGCTGTTCAGCGACGCCCTGACCCGCGGCCCCAACGGCGTCGCCGCCCTGTGGCCCTGCACCGCCCTGCTGGCCGTCGGCCTGATGGCCCTGGGGCCGCCCCGGCGGCTGATCCTGACGGGGGTGGTCGGGGTCGCCCATATCGCCATCTGCCTGGCCCTGGGCGACGCGCCGGAGCGGGCCCTGATCTTCACCCTCGTCAACCTGGCCGAGGCCTGGGGCGCGCGCGAGGCCGTGCGGCGGGCGTTCGGCGGGCCGCCCAGGGTGCGGACCATGCGCCAGCTGGCCCTGCTGGTGACGGTGATCGCCCCGGTGGTGGCGGTCACGGCCGGGGTCGCCGCCGGGCTGCTGAGCCTGCTGGAGCGCCAGCCGTTCCTGGGGGTGTGGCGCGACTGGTTCGTCAGCGGGGCGCTGGGCATGGCGCTGATCGTGCCGGCGGTGCTGGTGCTGATCGATTCCGAGCACCGGCGCACCTTCCACCGCTCGGCCGGCGAACGGGCGGGCCTCTTCCTGCTGATGGCGGTGCTGACGGCGGCGGTGTTCCACGACACCCGCGCGCCCCTGCCTTTCGTGCTGTTCCCCGCCGCCATCCTGTGCGCCTTCCGGCTGGGTCCGCGCGGGGCGGCCGAGGCGGCCCTGACCATCGCCGTCGTCTCCCTGCCGCTGGGGGTGTGGAACATCTGGCAGGGCCACCTGCTGGCGCCGTGGAACCCGCCGCAGATGACCCGGCTGATCCAGTGCTTCGTCACTGTGGTGTTCGTCACCGCCCTGGCGGCGGGCCTGGCCTTGGCCCAGCAGGAGCGGCTGCGGCGCCTGCTGGTGCGGCGCGAGCAGCTGACCCGCTCGGCCCGGGCCCGGGCGCTGGCCGCCGCCGAGGCCAAGACCGAGTTCCTGGCCACGATGAGCCACGAGATCCGCACGCCGCTGAACTCCATCCTCGGCTTCGCCCAGCTGCTGGCCGGGCGCGAGGACCTGCCGGCCGACGCCCAGCGGCAGGTGGGCATGATCGACACCGCCGGCGCGGCCCTGCTGACCGTGGTCAGCGACATCCTCGACGTCTCGCGGGTGGATTCCGGCCAGGTCGAGCTGCTGCTGCAGCCGGCCTCGGCCAGCGCGGTGCTGCACGACGCGGTCGGCATCGTGCAGTCGGAGGCCGAGGGCAAGAACCTCAGCGTCGAGATCGACGTCGTCGATCCGGTCGAGGGCCTGCACGACCTGGACGCCCTGCGCCTGCGCCAGGTGCTGCTGAACCTGCTCAACAACGCCGTGAAGTTCACCGAGCGCGGCAAGATCGTCGCCCGGCTGGTCATCGAGCCCGGCGAGGTCGAGGACCGCCTGCGCTTCGAGGTGATCGACACCGGGGTGGGCGTGCCGATCGAGGACCAGGCGCGCCTCTTCCAGCGGTTCGTGCAGCTCGACAGCGGCGCGACCCGGGCCTACGGCGGCGCGGGGCTGGGGCTGGCGATCAGCAAGTCGCTGGTCGAGCTGATGGGCGGGCGGATCGGGGCCGACAGCGCGCCGGGGCACGGCTCGTGCTTCTGGTTCGAACTGCCGGCCGCCGAGGCCGAGCCCCTGGCCGCGCCGCCGCCCGAGGCCGCCCGCGATCCCCGGGCGGCGCGGATCCTGCTGGTCGACGACCATCCGATGAACCGCGAGATCGGGGTTGGTTTGCTGCGCCTGGCCGGCTGCCATGTCGAGACCGCCGAGAACGGCCGCCAGGCCCTGGCGGCGGCGGCGCGCGGCCATTTCGACATCATCCTGATGGACATCCACATGCCCGAAATGGACGGCCTGGCCGCCACCCGGGCCATCCGCGGCCTGGAAGGCGCGGCAGGCAAGGTCCCGATCATCGCCATGAGCGCCGACGCCCTGCCCCAGCAGGTGGAACGCTGCTTCGCCGCCGGCATGGTCGACCACATCGCCAAGCCCGTGCAGCGCGAGGTGCTGTACGCCAAGATCGGGCGCTGGCTGGAGGCGGGGGATTAGAGCGGGGCGGGCGGCGGCGAGGCTTCACGCAACGGCGTCTCCCTTTTCCTCCCGTCATTCCCGCCCTTGTGGCGGGAAACCCTGGTACCGCTGACACGTGAGACGCAAGCGACGTGCTGAGCACGTCGCCACTCCTGCCCTTGCGGCTGACAGAGGGGTTCCCGCCACAAGGGCGGGAATGACGGGGCGTTTTGAAAGGCTTTGCCTGCGGGACAGCCCCCGCTAACCTCCGCGCCGCATCGTACCGGGGGATCCGCCATGACCTTTTCGCGCCGCGCCGTGACCGCAGCCGGCCTCGCCGCGCTCGCCGCCGCCTGTTCGCCCGCCAGGAAGGACGCCGCGCCCGGCCTGACCAAGCTGAAGCTGGCCACCGACTGGCGGGCGCAGGCGGAGCTGGGCGGCTACTACCAGGCCGTGGCGACGGGGGAGTTCACCAAGCGCGGGCTGGACGTCAGCATCGTCCAGGGCGGGCCGGGGGTGAACGTGCCGCAGCTCTTGGCCACCGGGGCGGTGGACATCGGCGTCGGCTCCAACAGCTTCATCGTGCTGAACCTGGCCAAGGAGAACGTGCCGGTCAAAGCCGTCGCCGCCTACATGGACAAGGATCCGCAGGTGCTGATCGCCCATCCGGGAGCGGGCGTCGCCAGCATCGCCGACATGAAGGGCAAGCCGATCCTGCTGTCGGACGCCTCGGTGACGGCCTTCTGGGTGTGGCTGAAGGCCAAGCACGGCTTCACCGACGCCCAGGTGCGCAAGTACAACTACTCGGTCGCCCCGTTCCTGGCCGACAAAAGCCTGATCCAGCAGGGTTATGCGACGTCGGAGCCCTATCTGATCGAGAAGGCCGGCGGGGAAAAGCCGGCGGTGTTCCTGCTGGCCGACGACGGCTACCCGGCCTACGCCAGCTTCGCCCTGGTGAGCGACGCGATGATCCAGGCCAAGCCCGCCCAGGTGCAGGCGATCAGCGACGCCCTGGCGGCGGGCTGGAAGAGCTATCTCTACGGCGACGCCAAGCCGGGTGACGCCTTGATCCTCAAGGACAACCCCGAAATGACCCAGGACCTGCTCGACCAGGCCCGGGACAAGATGCGCAGCTACGGCATCGTGCCCAAGGACGGGATCGGCGCCATGACCGACGCCCGCTGGGCCGAGTTCTTCCAGGTGGCGGCCGACCAGGGGGTCTACGACAAGGGCCTGGACTACAAGAAGGCCTACAGCCTGGGCTTCCTGCCGAAGTGATGTGCGGGGCTCGGAGCGACTCCCTTCCCCCTCGATGGGGGAAGGGTCGGGGATGGGGGTGGCGCGGCGGCCAGACCGGACGCGGCGTGATTTCCATCGACCGCCGTAGTCACCCCCACCCCTGCCCTTCCCCCATCGAGGGGGAGGAGAAGTGAGCGTGATCGCCTCTCTTTCAGCCGTCGAAGTCGACTACCCGCGCGGTCGCGCCCTCGGGCCGGTCGACCTGGCGCTTTCCGCCGGCGAGGTGGTGGCGCTGGTGGGGCCGTCGGGGTGTGGGAAGTCGACCGCGTTGCGGTTGCTGGCGGGGCTTGAAAACCCGACGCGGGGGAGCGTCGCCCGGGCGGCCGGCAAGGGCGAGACCTCGGTGGTGTTCCAGGCCCCGACCCTGGCGCCGTGGATGAGCGCGGCGGCCAATGTGGCCCTGCCGCTGGAGCTGGCGGGCGTTCCGGCGCGGGAGGCGCGGAGCAGAGCGCGCGAGGCCCTGGCGCAGGTCGGCCTCGACGGGGCGCAGGACGCCCGGCCGGCCCAGCTGTCGGGCGGCATGGCCATGCGGGCTTCGCTGGCCCGGGCGCTGGTCACCCGGCCGCGCCTGCTGCTGCTGGACGAGCCGTTCGCGGCCCTGGACGAGATCACCCGCCGCGCCCTGGCCGACGACGTGCTGGCCCTGTGCGCCGACCTGTCGCCGGCCGTGGTGTTCGTCACCCACAATGTCGAGGAGGCCGTCTACATGGCCGGCCGCGTGGTGGTGCTGACGCGCGGTCCGGGGGTGGTGGCGGGCGAGGTCGTGGTCGAGGGACCGCTGGCAAGGCCGGCGGGGTTTCGGACGACCGCTCAGTTTCGCGAGACGGTGGAGGCGGTTTCCGCGCTGCTCGCGCGGCCCCCTCAGTCGGCTTCGCCGACAGCTCCCCCAGAGGGGGAGCATCTTGACGCCGGCGTCTCCGGATCCTCCCCCTCTGGGGGAGGTGGCCCGGAGGGCCGGAGGGGGTCCGCGCCATGACCCGCCTCCTCGCCCCCGTCCTGTTCATCGCCTTCCTGCTGGCCGCCTGGGAAGGCGCCTGCCGCCTCCTGCACGTGCCGGCCTACCTGCTGCCGGCCCCGTCGGAGATCGCCAAGGCCCTGGTCGAGGCCGGTCCCCTGCTGGCGCTGAGCGCCTGGGGCACGCTTTCCACCGCGCTGGCTGGCCTCGTGCTGGCCGCCCTCGTCGCTCTTGCTCTCGCGTTCGCCGCGGCCCTGCGGCCGGTGGTCGAGGACGCGTTCCGCCCCGTGGCCGCCATCCTGCAGGTGACGCCGGTGATCGCCATCGCGCCGCTGGTGACGATCTGGGCCGGTATCGACCATCCGGGCCGGGCGGTGACGGCGCTGGCCGCCGTGATCGCCTTCTTCCCGATCTATTCGGGCGCCGTGGCGGGCCTGAAGGCGGCCGATCCGGACCTGTCGCGGCTGTTCGACCTCTATGGCGCGAGCGCCTGGCAGCGGCTGCTGAGACTGCGCCTGCCCTCGGCCCTGCCGGCGATCCTGGAGGGGCTCAAGGTGGCGGCGGGCCTGGCCCTGGTGGGCGCGGTGGCGGCCGAGTTCGTGGCCGGCTCGGGCTCGAGCCAGGGCCTGGCCTGGCGGATGCTGGAAAGCTTCAACCGCCTGCAGACCGCGCGCGGCTTCGCGGCCCTGGCGGTGCTGGCCCTGCTGGGCGTTGCTCTGCACGCGGCCCTGGCGGTGGCCGAGCGGCGGCTGCTGGCGTGGTGGCGGGGGCGGTAGAGCGCTCCCTTCCCCCACCTATAACTCCCGTCATTCCCGCCCTTGTGGCGGGAAGCCCTATGTCAGCCGCAAGAGCGGTAGTGGCGACGTGCTCAGCACGTCGCTGGCGCTTCACCTGCGAGCGGAACCAAGGCTTCCCGCCACAAGGGCGGGAATGACGGGACATAAAGGGATGGCGGCGGAGGAAGAGGCGCCGGACCGCTCCACCCAAAATGTCGCACGCCCGACGCTGGAGCCTCGCCGTTAGGCGGCGATTAAGCGGCGTCGGCTAAGGGTTGCAGACTGCAATACCCACGTCCGGACCGGCATGCGCCTCGTTCTGTCCCTGCTGCTGCTCGCCAGCGTCGCCCTTCCGGCGCGCGCAGAGGACGCGCGTGAAAGCCGCTACGGGCCGCGCAGCCAGCGCGTGGAGACCGCCGCCCGCGCCGACTACACCGGTCCGACCCTGAGCTGGGCCGGCAAGGCCGCCGCTCCGGCGCCCGACGCCCAGGACCCCCGCGCCAACGGCCGTCCGGCTCCGGTCGCCGCCTGGGCCGGCTACGCCAACGCCGCGCCCGTCCCGCAGCGGACCGTTCCCGCGCCGGTCTACGCCCCGCCCGTTCCGCAGGCCGTCCAGCAAGCGCCCCAGCAGGGCGCCCTGCCGACCAGCCTCTATTCGCCGCCCGTGGCCTCGGCCCCGATCGCCCCCGCCGCGCCGCGCGAGCTGGCCGGCGGTCCGCCCGCCCAGACGCCACTGCCGCAGGCCCAGACCACCACCTACGCCGCCAACGCCCGCGCCCCGGACGGCCTGGCCCCGCGCACCTATTCGGTCGGGCGGATGTTCGGCCTGACGCCCGACCGCATCGAGGCCCCCGGCCCGCCCAACACCGTGCTGATGGCCGTCGACCCGGCCGCCGTCGCCACCGCGCCCGCCGATGATGGCGAGGCCGACCACGGCTCGGCCGCGTGGCTGGCGGAGGCCGCCCAGGAGGCCGGCCGCGACGCGCCGACCAAGAAGAAAAAGACCGCCGAGGAGAGCGACCTCTGATGCTGCAATCGCGGCTGCACGACCTGATCGCCCTCGCCGACGAGCCGTCCAGCGCCCGCCGCCGCGACCTGCTGCGCGGGGTGACCGACCTGTTCTTCACCGCCGACGACCACGGGGCCGTCGAGATGGGCCTGTTCGACCAGGTCATGGGCCAGCTGGCCGGCGAGATGGAGGAGGCCGTCCGGGTCGAGCTGGCCGAGCGCCTGGGCCAGTCCGCCAGCCCGCCGCCGGCCCTGACCCGCAACCTGATCAGCGACAGCATCGCCGTCGCCAGCCCGATCCTGTCGGGCGCCGCGACGCTGTCGGACGCCGACCTGCTGCACGTGGCCCAGACGCAGGGCCAGGAGCACCTGCGGGCGATCTCCAGCCGGGCCCGCGTGTCGAGCGCCGTCTCCGACGCCATCGTGGCGCGCGGCGACGACGACACCCTGGGCGTGCTGATCCGCAACGAGGGCGCGGAACTGTCGCGCGCGGCGCACGAGACCGTGGTCGACCGCGCCCAGGCCAATCCGGCCCTGCACGAGGCGGTGATCGACCGCCAGAGTCTGCCGGTCGACCTGCTCAACGAGATGTACTTCGTGGCCGAGGCCCGGCTGCGCGACCGGATCATGGCCCGCAACGAGGCGCTGGACCCGGCGGTGCTGGAAGCGGCCCTGGCCGCCGGCCGCAACCGCCTGGCCACCCGCGACGGCGCCCTGCCGGCCGACTACGACGCGGCCATGGCCGAGTTCGCCAAGATCAAGGCCCGCGGCGGCGTCACGCCCCAGGCCCTGGCCGGCATGCTGCGCGCCAAGCAGACCACCCTGTTCCTCGGCGCCCTGTCGGACATGGCCGACATCGACTTCCACACCGCCCGCAAGATCCTCGAGCGCAAGGAGCTCGACGGCCTGGCCGTGGTCTGCAAGGCGGCCGACTTCGACCGCGCCCTGTTCCTGACCTTCGCCCTGCTGATCCTGGATCCGTCGGACGAGGTGATGGGCAAGGCCAAGGCGTACGGCGAACTCTACGCCGCCCTGCCCCGCGAGAGCGCCCTGCGGACGATCCGCTTCTGGCGCATGCGGCGCAAGACCGGGGCCGTGGCGGCGGCGTAACCTGTTCCCTCTCCCCTTGCGGGAGAGGGTGGCCCCCGCGAAGGCGGGGGTCGGGTGAGGGGTCTCTCAGAAGGTTGCGGAGAGGTCTTTCGACCCCTCATCCGTCGGCTTCGCCGCCACCTTCTCCCGCAAGGGGAGAAGGAAAGAACCTGGACCACCCCCACGCGGCCAGCCAGCAGGCCATGGCCCAGGCGGCGCCGACGCACCAGCCGGCCAGGACGTCGCTGGCCCAGTGGACGCCGAGATAGATCCGGCTGAGGCCCACCAGCACCGAGAAGAACACCGCCGCCCCGAGCGCCAGGGCCTTCAGCCGGCGTTTCAGCGAAAACCGCGCGGCCAGCGCCCCGAGGGTCAGGAACACCACCGCCGACAGCATGGCGTGGCCGGAGGGGAAGCTCGGATTGGCCGCCTCGACGGCGCGGTAGACGAGGTCGGGCCGCTCGCGCAGGAACAGGTGCTTGAGGCCCTGGCTGATCGCCACCCCGCCGGCCGCCCCGACCAGCACCACCAGCGCCTCGGCCCAGCGGCGCAGGCTGGCCAGGACCGCCAGGGCCAGGATCACCAGCAGGGTCAGCACGGTCACCGAGCCCAGGGCGGTGACGTCGGCGGCGGCGGTGTGCAGCCATTCGGGGCCGATCAGCTGGTGCGGCTGGCCGGGCAGGCGCAAGGACTGCAGGACCTGCAGGTCGAGCCGGCGGGTGTCGCCCTCGACCACCTCGTCGGCGATGTTCAGGAAAGCCAGCAGGCCCAGGCCCGCCACCAGCAGGGCGGCGGTGGCGGCCAGTTCGCGCCGGGCGGCCTTGAACAGCACGGGCAGGTCGCGGCGGGGGTTGAGGCGAAGCTTCAGGGTCATGCGCCCTCAACGCGCGAAATCGCCGATCGGTGCAACTCGAATAGCGCAGGTATTGCTACAATATTTCATGAATGAAACATGAACCGTTCCTGATCTTCGCCGTTCATCACCAGTCCAAAACGACCTGTCTAAGGTGGGGACATCGAACGAAAGGACTACGCCATGAAGCGTCTCATCATTACCGCCGTCGCCGCCTCCCTGCTGGCCGGGACCGCCCTGTCGGGTACGGCCATGGCCCAGCCACGTCACGACGACCGCTATCAGCAGCAGCGCGCCTACGAGCAGGGCCGCAAGGACCAGGCCCGCCAGGAACGCCGTGACGACCGTCGCGACGATCGCCGCGAAGCCCGCCGCTGGGCCAAGGGCCAGCGCCTGGACGCCCACTATCGCGGCGACGGCTACTACGTGAAGGACTACCGCCGTCACGGCCTGCGCCAGCCGCCGCGCGGCTACCGCTGGCAGCGCGTCAACGACCAGTACGTCCTGGCCGCCGTCGCCACCGGCCTGATCGCCTCGGTGATCATCGCCAACCACTAAGGCCTCCACCGATCCCTCTCCCCTTGCGGGAGAGGGTGGCCCCCGCCAGGGGGTCGGGTGAGGGGTCGCACCGACCTTGGACGCCGCGACAGCTGCAAAGCCGTCGCGGCGTTCGGCGTTTACGCCTCCCCCGAGAAACGGGGAGAGGAGAAGCGGAGCGGATGGGTTTGAGAGACCCCTCATCCGTCGGCTATCGCCGACACCTTCTCCCGCAAGGGGAGAAGGGTTCTTTTTCCCCCTTCCCCTCCCGGGGGTCGAAGCGCTAATCGGAAAACATGCCCGAACTGACCGACAGCCACGCCGCCGATCCCCTGATCACCCTGGCCCCGGACAAGTGGGTGACGCTTCGCGACGCCTTCGGCGTGGACAGCGACATGAAGGTTCCCGCCTTCAGCCATCGCGACAGCCACGTGCCGGAGATCGACAGCGCCTACCGCTTCGATCCGCAGACGACCAAGGCCATCTGCGCGGGCTTCGCCAAGGACCGCCGGGTGATGGTCCAGGGCTATCACGGCACCGGCAAGTCGACCCACATCGAGCAGATCGCCGCGCGCCTGAACTGGCCGCTGGTGCGCGTGAACCTCGACAGCCACGTCAGCCGGATCGATCTGGTCGGCAAGGACGCCATCGTCCTGAAGGACGGCAAGCAGGTCACCGAATTCCGCGAAGGGATCCTGCCCTGGTCGCTGCAGCGCCCGATCGCCCTGGTGTTCGACGAATACGACGCCGGCCGTCCGGACGTGATGTTCGTCATCCAGCGCGTGCTGGAGGCCGGCGGCAAGCTGACCCTGCTCGACCAGAACCGGGTGATCCGCGCCAACCCGTATTTCCGTCTGTTCTCGACGACGAACACGATCGGTCTGGGCGACACTACCGGGCTCTATCACGGCACCCAGCAGATCAACCAAGGCCAGATGGACCGCTGGTCGATCGTCACCACGCTGAACTACCTCGAGCACGACGTCGAGGCGGCCATCGTGCTGGCCAAGAACCCGTCCTACGACAACGCCGAGGGCAAGCGCACCCTGGCGGCCATGGTCCGCGTCGCCGACATGACCCGCAACGCCTTCATGAACGGCGACATCTCGACGGTCATGAGCCCGCGCACGGTGATCACCTGGGCCCAGAACGCCGAGATCTTCGACGGCGACATCGGCCTGGCCTTCCGCCTGACCTTCCTCAACAAGTGCGACGAGCTGGAACGCCCGACCGTCGCCGAGTTCTACCAGCGCGCCTTCGGCCAGGACCTGCCGGAAAGCGCCGCCCGGGTGAAGGTGGCGTAAAGCGCCCCTCCCCATCCGGAAAGATCGGAAGGCGGCCCCCGCGAGGAGGCCGCCTTTTTCGTTCTGCGATCCAGCCAACCATGAGCTTCGCCATGGAGCCTGCGTCTTCACGCGGGGACATGCCGCCTGCGTCAGGCACAACTAAGCTGAGCTAGCTTGGAGCTGGGGCCGGCATTCTGGCAACACAATAGTAAGTGATGGAACTGGAGCTCAGCTCACTCGTTGTGCCCACACGGGCAATTTCAACTTCGCGGTTGCCCAACCGAGGAACTGCGATGAACGCGCTTATGACCTCTGATTTAGGCCCTTTGCACGTCCTGGCAACTGCAATCGCGACGCTGTGCATTCTCGCACGCATTATCCGTCGCTGGCATTTGGAATATGAACGACTGCGTATCATCCGCGCGATTGTTTCTCAGCACGCCGCCAATCCGGAAAACGCGCCGGTTGATTTCGTGCAACTCATCTGGGGGCGCGACGAGGGCCGGAGGCCGCCACCTGGCAAGAAGCCGAATGGTGCGCTCGGTCGTAGGACCCCGCCCGATCAGGCGGATTGACCGAGTAGGAATTCAGCAGCCGAGACAACTGCACTTCGGTGTGACGGTGGATGGACGGCCTGGCGAAAGCGGTGCGGAGTTCAGCGCCCTCCCTTTTCTTCCCGTCATTCCCGCCCTTGTGGCGGGAACCCCTGGTTCCGCTGACACGTGAAGCGCAGGCGGACCGCTAGCGGTCCGCCCCTCCCGCCCTTGCGGCTAACAGAGGGGTTCCCGCCACAAGGGCGGGAATGACGGGAGAAGGGGAAAGGGGAAAGGGGAAGACCTGTGCCCCCAAGGCACAGCTGCTTTTCCACCATCGCCCTTGAGCCGCCCCGCCCGCGCCCTCATCTGCGCCCTTCCTCCCCGCCGAAAGAGCACGCCCTTCATGTCCGCCCTGTTCACGCCCTTCCGCCTGAAGGACGCCGCCCTTCGCAACCGCATCGCCATCCCGCCGATGTGCCAGTACAGCGCCGAGGACGGCGTCACGACCGACTGGCACCTGCCGCACTATGCGGGCCTGGCGCGCGGCGGGGCGGGGCTGGTGATCGTCGAGGCGACGGCGGTGTCGCCCGAGGGCCGCATCTCGCCCGGCTGCACCGGCATCTGGAGCGACGAGCAGGCCGAGGGTCTCGCCAAGATCGCCGCGGCCATCAAGGCGGCGGGCGCCGTGCCCGGCATCCAGATCGCCCACGCCGGCCGCAAGGCCAGCGCCAACCGTCCGTGGGAGGGCGATGATCACATCGAGGGCGGCGATCCGCGCGGCTGGCAGACGATCGCCCCGTCGGCCATCGCCTATGGCCAGGGCCTGCCCAAGGTTCCGCGCGAGATGACCCTGGCCGACATCGAGCGGGTCAAGGCCGACTTCGCCGCCGCCGCCCGCCGCGCCCGCGAGGCCGGTTTCGAGTGGCTGGAGCTGCACTTCGCCCACGGCTATCTGGCCCAGAGCTTCTTCTCGCGTCACTCCAACCACCGCACCGACCAGTACGGTGGTGACGCCAAGGCGCGCGGCCGGTTCATGGAAGAGACCCTGGCGGCCGTCCGCGCCGAGTGGCCGGAAAACCTGCCGCTTACCGCCCGCTTCGGCGTGCTGGAATATGACGGCCACGACGAGGAGACCCTGGTCGAGTCGATCGACCTGACCCGCCGGATGAAGGCCGGGGGCCTCGACTTGTTGAACGTCAGCGTCGGCTTCACCATTCCCAACACCAATATCCCGTGGGGCACGCCGTTCCTGGGGCCGATCGCCCGGCGGGTGCGCGAGGAGGCCGGCCTGCCGGTGGCCTCGTCCTGGGGCCTGGACGCCCCGCGCCTGGCCGAGCGCCTGGTCGCCGAGGAGCAGATGGACCTGGTGATGATCGGCCGCGCCCACCTGGCCAATCCGCACTACGCCTACGAGCTGGCCCAGGAACTGGGCGTTCCGCGCCCGACCTGGGCAACCCTGCCCGCGCCCTATGCGCACTGGCTGGACAAGTATCGTCCGGCTACGGAGCTGGCGGAGGCGGCTGAGTAGCTACCCCTTCTCCCACCCCAAACCTCGTCATCCCGGAAAGCCCGCAGGGCTTATCCGGGACCCAGGGGCCGGCGCATCGCGGTTTGGCTGACGCCTTCAGCCGCCGCCGTCACGTCGCTAGCCCCTGGGTCCCGGCTCTACGCGCTACGCGCTTCGGCCGGGATGACGACCTCGGGGACGGGAGAGGTGAGTTACAGCGGCACCGCGAAGGTCTGTTTCATGGTCTGGGCCGGGATGTCGGTCTTGACGTTGAGCACGCCGCGGATGCGGGTCAGGTGGTCGGCCTGGAAGCGGCGATAGGCGGCGATGTCGGCGGCGACCACCCGCAGCAGCAGGTCGCAGTCGCCGAGCATGACGTAGCACTCGACCACCTCGGGCATCTTGTCGATCTCGGCGACGAAGTGCTCGACGGCGTCCTCGTTCTGCGAGTTCAGCCAGATGCGGGTGAAGAAGGTCTGGCCCCGGCCCACCTTGGCCGCGTCGATCACCGCCACATAGCGCTCGATGATCCCCGTCTCCTCGAGGATCCGCACCCGCCGCAGGCAGGGCGAGGGCGACAGGCCGACGCGCTTGGCCAGCTCGGCGTTCTGGATGCGGCCGTCCTTCTGCAGTTCGCGCAGGATGCGGCGGTCGATGTCGTCGAGCTTCATGGAATCTGCTGCCAGCATTTGGCGATCAGCATCACCTGGATGCCAATCATTGATCATATGAGAGCATGATCGCAACCCGATTGCGCGAGGTTTGCGCTAGGCTGCCAATCCTTCCCGCAACCGCTCCTCCCCCCGGTCGCCCATGACAATCGAAACCTGCGCTCCCGCCGCCATGCCTGGCGACGGGCCCTCCGAACTGCGTTCTGAACTCTGGCCCGAGTTCCGGCGGGGCGTCGTCGCCTCGCTGCCGGTGACGGCCGGCTTCGTACCGTTCGCCCTGGTGCTGGGCGCCCAGGCCGCCCAGAAGGGGCTGAGCGTCGCCGAGACGCCGCTGATGACGGGCCTCAACTTCGCCGGCGGCTCGGAGTTCGCGGCCATCGGCCTGTGGACCTCGCCGCCGCATCTGCTGCTGATCACCGCCGTGACGCTGATGATCAACAGCCGCCACCTATTGATGGGCGCGGCGCTGACGCCCTTTTTGAAGGAACTCCCCAAGCGCCGGGTGCTGCCGGCCCTGTTCCTGATGTGCGACGAGAGCTGGGCGATGGCGCTGGCAGATGCGAAAGCGCGCGGGACCTTCAGCCTGGCCCACTACATGGGCGTGGCCCTGCCGATGTGGCTGGCCTGGATCGCCTTCACCGCCCTGGGCGCGATGGTGGGGCCAGTGCTGGGAAACGTCGAGACCCTGGGCTTCGACATGGCCTTTCCGGCGATCTTCCTCGTGCTGCTGCGCGGCATGTGGAAGAGCTTTTCGGCCGCCCGGCCCTGGCTGGTCAGCCTGGCGGTCGCCGCGACCGGCCACCTGCTGGCGCCGGGGGCCTGGACCGTGGCGGCCGGCGCCCTGGCGGGACTGCTGAGCGCCTGGCTGTGGGCCGGCGGCGAGCAGCCGGAAGAAGAAGGCGCGGCGGCATGATCTCCCTGCCCGTCCTTGCGACCATCCTGGCCATGGCCGGCGTCACCTACCTGACCCGGATCGGCGGCTATCTGGTGCTGCGCAACCGCACGCTGGGGCCGCGCGCCACGGCGGTGATGGAGGCCGCGCCCGGCTGCGTGCTGATCGCGGTGATCGCCCCGCACTTCGTCTCGCCCCGCCCCGCCGACCTGCTGGCCCTGGCGATCACCTTCGTCGCGGCCCTGCGCCTGCCGATGCTGGCCGTGGTGCCGATCGGCATCGTCGCGGCCGGCGGGCTGCGGTGGCTGCTGGGGTAGCCCCCCAAGCCCGTCATCCCGGCCCCCCGGGTCGCGCGAGGCGCGCCCGAGGGTAAACTCCGCGAAGCGAAGAGCCGGGACCCAGGGGCGGGCGGCAATGCGGCGGCCAACGCTCATGGCGGCCAGACCAGCCGCCGTGCCCAGTCCCCTGGGTCCCGGATAAGCCCTGCGGGCTTTCCGGGATGACGGTGGAAGGGCGCTGAGAAAGACCCCCTCAGGCGTCCGGCCGCCAGGCGGCCTCGAACGCGGCCGCCTCGATCTGGATCAGCGACATCCGCTCGTCGCCCTCGACGGCCTCGTAGCCGGCCCGCAGGTTCTCGGTGCTCTCGTAGAAGTCGCCGTCGGTGAGGTTGTCAGCCTCGGGGCCAAAATAGTTCGCGACGCTGTCGCGCTCACGGCGGCCGTCGCGGAAGACATCGACCATGCGCAGCACGCGGCCGTCCTCGTCGACCTCGTAGAACAGGGTGACGGGCTCGTCGGCGTGGTCGTGGGTCCAGTCGCAGCGGTAGTGGGAAAGGCTCATGGCCGCTCCTTTCCCTCGCCGCGCCGCGCGGGGCAAGGCCCGCCCTTGCCATGCCCGCCTCACGCGGCCATCTCTTTGATCATGACCACGCCCGCCGAAGACCTGCTCGACCGCGCGGCCGCCGCGGCCCTGTCGCTGGCCGCCGACCGTCCCTGGCCGCAGATCGCCCTGCGCGACATCGCCGTCGCCGCCGGCGCGCCGTTCGCCGAACTCTATGCGCGGGCCGACAGCAAGGCCAAGGTGCTCAGCCACCTGTCGCGCCGCTTCGACCAGGCGGCGCTGAACGCCGACGCCGGTGAAGGCGCGGCAACCCACGACCGCCTGTTCGACGCCGCCATGGCCCGCATCGAGGCCATGGAGCCGCACCGCCACGCCCTGATCGCCATCGCCAAGGCCGAAGGCCTGCCCCGCTCGGCCGCCCGCTTCCCCAAGACCGCCCGGGCGATCCTCGAGGCGGCGAGCATCGACGCCACGCCGGTGCGCCTGGCCGCCATGACCGCCGTCTGGGCCCGCACCCTGCAGGTCTGGCGCGACGACGAAGGCGCCCTGAACCGCACCATGGCCGAACTCGACAAGCGCCTGAAACAGATGGCCGAGCAGCTGGGCAAGGTCGGCGCGGGGTTCTGAGAGACGCCCGGGTGCAGGTAACCGCTCGCTTGATGTAGCGCAATACGCTACACTCTGATCGACCGGAGATCCGCGATGAGCGACACCTTCCTCGATCTCGACTTCGTCTCGCCGCTGCCGCACCCCGGCGAGATTCTGCGCGAGGACTTCATGGCGCCGATGGGCCTGACGGCCGGCGCGCTGGCCAAGGCCATGGGGCTGAAGGACCGCACGCGGATCGAGCGCCTGACCCGCGAGACCCAGCCCGTGACCCCCGACACGGCCCTACGGCTGGAGCGGGTGTTCTCCATGGACGCGCGGTTCTGGATGAACCTGCAGGCCCAGCACGACCTGTCGCGGACGGTGATCGAACGCCGCGCCGACCTGGAAGCGATCCAGCCGCTGGTCGCGGCCTAGGTCGGATCGACATTCAGCTATTTGCGACCCTCAAATCCGCGCATCCCCGCGAAGGCGGGATCCAAGCTGGATTTCAGGATGAGGCTCGGCCGTGGATCGACCGCAACCTCAGCTTGGATCCCCGCCTTCGCGGGGAGGCTCGGTGAAAAATGAGCTCAGGCCGGTGAATGTCGATCCTGCCTAAGCCTCTCCTTCAAGCCTCGCTCCCCCTAGGCCTCGTTCCACGACAGGCTGCTGTTGCGGGCCACCTTGATCGCGCGGGCGACGGGGGGCGGCACGGTGGCGGGCCAGCGGGCGGCGACGAAGCGTTCCTTGGTCAGCCAGGCCAGGGAGACGCTGTCGGACTGGTTGCCGCCGAGGATGCGATAGGCCCCGTCGTCCTCGCCGGCGTAGAAGCCGACATGGCCCTTGCCGCTGCCACGGCCGTCGCGCCAGAACACCATCACCGCGCCCGGCGTCGGAGCGGTGGGGATGCCGAAACGCTCCCAGGCGCGGGCCGACAGCAGGCCGGCCGGGGTCGGCTCGCGGTCGAGGGTGGCCGAGACGCAGTGGCCGACGAAGAGGCCGCACCAGGGCACGTCGTCGCCGGTGTAGATGCTCTTGAGGCCCTGGTCGGAGGCCCAGTCGATGATCTCGGGATTGTCGCCCCGGCCGGGCTTCTCCCGGGTGCCGATCAGCCGGCGGGCCTCCTGGAACCAGACCAGGCTCGGATCGTCGAAATCGGCCAGGGTCAGGGGCGTCGGGGCGTTGACCGCCGGGGCGCCCTGGAACAGGGCCGCCAGGGTCAGGGGGCCGACCACCCCGTCGGGCTCGAGCCCGTGCTTGAGCTGGAAGCGGCGGACGGCGGCCACCGTGGCCCGTCCCCACACCCCGTCGATCGGCCCGGGCGTATAGCCGCGCGCCGCCAGCTGCTGCTGGATGTCCTTGATTTTCATGACCGCAACTCCGTCGCGTAGCGGCGTTATCCGAACGACAAGCCGCGCCATGAGTCAATCATGGAGTGTATTTCACGGATTGCCCGTAATCCTTACATCGCCGCTGCGTCGGAAGCGGTCGCGCCCCCCAGCCGGATCCCCCTTCCCCAATCCGTCCTTCCCCGCGAAGGCGGGGACCCAAGCTGACTTTCAGGATGAGGCGCGTCTGCGGGCGATCCGCGGATTCGGCTTGGGTCCCCGCCTTCGCGGGGATGCTCGGTGAAGAGGGTCCCGATGGCGCAAGGACCATGCGAGGCCCCGGAAGTCCGCGCCCTACCCCGGCAGCCGCATCACCGCCCGCAGGCCGCCCATCGGCGAGCGCTCCAGGACGAGGTCGCCGCCGAGGCCGCGAGCCATGTCGCGGGCGAGCGCCAGGCCCAGGCCGACGCCCTTCTCGTTCTGGTTCCGCGACTCGTCGAGGCGGTTGAAGGGCTTGAAGGCCTCTTCGTAGCGGTCCTCGGGGATGCCGGGGCCGTCGTCGTCGACCATGATCAGCACCCCGCCGGTCAGGCGCGGCTCCAGGGTGACGCGGACGGCCTCGCCGTGGGCGGCGGCGTTGTCCACCAGGTTGGTCAGGGCCCGCTTGAAGGCGCTGGGGCGCAGGTTGGCGCTCAGCCCCTGCTCCAGCACCGTCTCGACTCTGGCCCCGCCGCGCTCGGCCCCGGCGCAGACCCCGGCGATCAGCGGCGCCAGCTCGACGGCCTGCAGGGCCTCGCCGCCCTCCCCCCGGGCGAAGGCCAGGTACTCGTCGATCATGTGCTCCATCTCGGAGAGATCGCGCTTGATGGCCTCGACCTGCGGGCCGGGCTCGGCCAGGGCCATCTCCAGCTTCAGGCGGGTGAGCGGGGTGCGCAGGTCGTGGCTGACGCTGGCCAGCAGGGCCGTGCGCTGCTCGATGTGGCGCTGGATGCGGGCCTTCATGGACAGGAAGGCCTGGGCCGCCTGGCGCACCTCGCGCGCGCCGTGCGGCTTGAACTCGTGCTCGGCCCCGCGCCCGAAGGCGTCGGCGGCGTCGGCCAGGCGCTCGATGGCCCGCACCTGGTTGCGGATGAACAGGATCGCGATCGCCGTCAGCAGCATGGTCGCCACCACCATCCACAGGATGAAGATGTGGCCCTGGGTGGCGAAGGCGCGGTCGCGCGGGGCGAAGATCCGCAGGGTGCCTTCGCGCACCTTCACCCGGATCTCGACGTGGGCGGCGTAGCGGTTGGAGGCGTCGAACCAGAAGGGCTCGTCCAGCCGCTCCTCCAGCGCCCGCTGCATCGAGCGGTCGAGCGAGGCGAACATGGCCGGCCGCTTGCCCGTCGGCAGCTCGCGGCCCTTCAGCAGGGCGATCGACAGGTCCATGGTCTGCTCGGCCCGATCGGCCATGCGGGCCACGGCGGCGGGGCTGGGATCGTCCTGATAGGTGGCCACGGCCCAGGCGATGTCTCCGGCCAGGCCCTCGGACAGGCGGCTGTTCACCGTCTCCCAATGGGCGTCGAAGAACCCCCAGGTGACGGCGATCTGCATCACGGCCACGGGCAGGACGATGATCAGCAGGGACCGGCCGAACAGCGAGGTCGGCAGCCAGCGCTTGATCTGGCGCGGAATGAACAGGCGGGTGCGCAGGCGCATGACCTAGATCCTCCCCCTGAAGGGGGAGGTGGCGGCGCAGCCGACGGAGGGGGGAGTGAATTCCCCAACCTCGCAGATACTTCCCCCTCCGGCGCTTCGCGCCACCTCCCCCTCCAGGGGGAGGGTCGTAAACAAGGAACCTCCCCCTATGGGGGAGGCGATCGCGCAGCGATCGGTGGGGGGAGTTCTTGCGAGATCGGCCAAGCGCTGCGGAGGCTGAAAACGCCCCCCCACCGGCCTACGGCCGCCTCCCCCAGGGGGGGAGGTTCCTTGACGCGTCCCCATCAATCCGGCGCCAGCCGATAGCCCACCCCGCGCACGGTCTGCAGGTAGCGGGGGTTCTTGGGGTCGGGCTCGATCTTGCGGCGCAGGCGGGTGACCTGGACGTCGACCGCGCGGCCGGTGGCGTCGGCGGTGTCGCGGGCCAGTTCCAGGCGGTCGACGGGTTCGTGCAGGGCGCGGGCCAGGCGGCGCAGCAGGGCGACCTCGGCCTCGGTCAGGCGCACGGGGACGCCGGCCCTGGTCAGCTCGCCGCGATCGGGGGCGAAGGCGCAGTCGCCCATGACGATCTCGCGCGGGCCGATCGGCTTGGGCGCGGCCCGGCGCAGGATCGACTCGATGCGCAGCAGCAGTTCCTGCGGCTCGAACGGCTTGGCCAGGTAGTCGTCGGCGCCGTGGGTCAGGCCCTCGATGCGGTCGCCGGTCTGGTCGCGGGCGGTCAGCATCAGGATCGGCACCTTGCCGATCTCGCCGCCCTTGGCCCGCAGGCGTTTCGTGAACGAAAACCCGTCCTCGCCGGGCATCATCACGTCGAGCACCAGCAGGTCGAAGTCCATCACCGCCACCAGCCGGTCGGCATGGGCGGCGTCGGCCGCGGCGCTGACCCGGAAGCCGGCGCGGCTGAGGAACTGCTTGAGCAGGTCGCGGATGCGGTCGTCGTCGTCGACCACCAGCAGGTGGCGCTCGCGTCTTTCCTCGGGGCTCACAGGGCCTCCCTCCGATTGACGCCGACGCCCTGGCGCGGACCGGCCAGGGCCGCCAGGATCCGCCGCGCGCCGGGCACGCCATCGAGCCCCCCCGTGCGGTACGCACGACCCAAGAGCGCGCGCAACCGCTCGCTGACCCGGGCCTCGAAGGCCTTGCCGGCCTCGGTCAGCACGGCGGGCCGGCGGCGGGCGTCCAGATCGCCGGCGGCCTTCTCGGCCAAGCCCAGCTTCTGCAGGTCGCTCAAGGTCTTGCTGGCGGCCTGTTTCGACAGGCTGGTCAGCTTGGAAAGGTCCTGCACGCCGATGCCCGGACGCCGGCGCAGCAGGAAGGCCGCGCGCCAGTGCGAGCGCCCCAGGCCCGGCCCTTCGGTCTCCAGCACCCCGTCGACCGCCGCCCACAGCGCCGCCTCGGCCAGGAGAATCAACTCCAGGCCTCCATCGAGCTCCTCCTCGCGCAGGATCAGGCGGGGATCGGCGTGCGGCGTCATGCGGGCGCGTCCATTTTGTTTGACCTTCCGGCTCCTCGGGCGTCTAAGGACCGGGTTCCAAATAAGGAGGTCTTGGACCGATGTCTCTCGTTCCCTTCGATGATCGCGACGGATGGATCTGGCTGGACGGCCAGTTCGTTCCCTGGCGCGAGGCGAAGGTGCACGTATTGACGCACGGCCTGCACTACGCCTCGTCGGTGTTCGAGGGCGAACGCATGTACGGCGGCGAGATCTTCAAGCTGACCGAGCATACCGAGCGCCTGTTCAAGTCGGCCGAAATCCTCGACTTCGAAATCCCCTACACGGTGGCCGAGATCGACGAGGCCTGCAAGGCGACGGCCGCCAAGAACGGCCTGTCGGACTGCTATGTGCGCCCGATCGCCTGGCGCGGCAGCGAGATGATCGGCGTCTCGGCGCAAGCGACCAAGATCCACGTGGCCATCGCCGTGTGGGACTGGCCCAGCTATTTCGACCCGGCGCTGAAGGCCAAGGGCATCCGCCTGACCTGGGCCAAGTACAACCGCCCGGATCCGAAGACGGCCCCCGTCGCCGCCAAGGCCGCCGGTCTCTACATGATCTGCACCATCTCCAAGCACGCCGCGGAGAAGGACGGCTATACCGACGCGATGATGCTGGACTACCGCGGCTACGTGGCCGAGGCGACCGGCGCCAACGTGTTCTTCGTCAAGGACGGCGTGCTGCACACGCCCAAGCCCGACTGCTTCCTGGACGGCATCACCCGCCGCACGGTGATCGACATCGCCAAGGGCAAGGGGATCGAGGTGGTCGAGCGCCACATCGAGAAGCAGGAGCTCTCGGGCTTCACCGAGTGCTTCATCGTCGGCACCGCCGCCGAGGTGACCCCGGTCGCCGAGATCGGCGAGTTCACCTTCACGCCCGGCAAGCTGTCGCTGAGCCTGATGGACGCGTATGCGGCCCTCGTGCGCCGCGAAGAGGTCGTGCCGGCGTAAGGCTGGGTCGCGAGCTTTGAGATCGAGAACCCCGGGGCGATGTCCCGGGGTTTTTCTTTGGCCGGGGAAGACCCCCTCAGTCGCTTCGCGACAGCTCCCCCAGAGGGGGAGCATCTGTCTTGCTAGATCCTCCCCCTCTGGGGGAGGTGGCCCAGAGGGCCGGAGGGGGGCCCGCTTCAGCGGGGATCCACCGTCGCCACCAGCCAGCCCCCGCCCCACGGCGTATTCACCACCGCCTCGTCGAGCACCGCGCCCAGGGCTTTCAGCCGCCGCCACAGGCGCAGGGGCTTGAGCGACAGCCACATGGTCAGGCCCACCGCCCCGCCGGGGGCCAGCATCGATCGGTAGTGGGCGATCAGCGGCTCGACCTCGCCCAGGTGCTCGATGCACTCGGAGAACACCACCACGTCGAACTGCTCGTCGGTGGCGAAGGTTCGCCCGTCGCCGAGCAACAGCTCGACCTGGCCGGCGGCGATCTCAGCCGAGAGACGCTCGACGCCCTTGGCCACCGCGGGGGCGGAGAAGTCGACGCCGACATAGCGGGCCGGGCCGTGGGCGCGCAGGGCGTCGAAGAACACCCCCTCGCCGGCCCCGATCTCGAGCACCCGCGCCTTTGGCCAGCGGTCGGCGATCATGGCGGCCAGCAGGCGGTGATGATGACGCTGGTCGGAGCGGTGCAGGCGGTCGTAGACGCCGTCGCGATATTCCTGGTCCCAGCGCTCGACCGGCGCAGCGCGAAAGGCCTCGCCCTTGCGCTTCTCCATCAGGTCGCCCAGCCAAGGACGGTCCAGCGACGCCATTTCGACGAACCGTCGCCAGCGCATGTAGACCATCGCGTTTTCCCCCGGGAGTTTACCAGACCAGGGTTAGACGTCGCCACGCGTGTGGAACCGCAATGATATTCCCTCTCTCTGAGAGAGAGGGAGGGGCCCGCCGCGAAGCGGCGGGAGGGTGAGAGGTTTCACCGCCGGCCTATGACCCCCGACGCCATTTCCTCGTCATCCCGGCCGAAGGTTCGCGAAGCGGACCGTAGAGCCGGGACCCAGGGGCCGCCGGCCATGCGTCGGCCAACGCCGGGCCGAGAACCCAGACGCCGCGCCCAGTCCCCTGGGTCCCGGCTCTTCCGCCCGCCTTCGCGGGCGTGCGGCCGGGATGACGATGGTGGGTGCGCGATCGGAGAGTTTGTCACCTCTCACCCTCCCACGCCTGCGGCGTGGGCCCCTCCCTCTCTCACAGAGAGAGGGATTTATTACCCCGCCACCTTGGCTTCGATCTCGGCCAGCCTCGCGCGGGTGGCGGCGAGGTCGAGGCCGAAGCGGGCCGGGTCGGCGGCGGCGAGGCGGGCGGTGACGTCGTAGCTTTCGCGATAGAGGTCGAGCGCGCGCATCCGATGGCCGCGGTCCTCGCGCAGGTCGGCCAGGCGCTCCAGCGCCACCGACAGCGCCCGCTGAGCGCCGGGGTCGACGGCTTCGCGGCCGCCGGGCGAGCGACGCAGGGCCAGGGCCTCCTCGAAGGCCGACAGGGCCTCGTTCAGGCGGCCTTCGGCCTCGGCGACGTCGCCGATGCCGGCCAGGGCGCCGGCCAGCAGTTCGTCCGCCGACGGATCGCCCGGCGAGGCCTTGCGGACCGAGCGGGCGTAGGAGACGGCTTCCTCATAGGCCTCGGCGGCGTCGTCGTGGCGGCCCTGGCCAGCGGCGAAGTCGCCCAGGTCGCGGTGAGCGACGGCGCGCTCGCGGTCGGTGCGGGCGGCGCGGACCATCCGGGCCAGCACGCGGGCGGCCGGGTTCCAGGATTCGGCGGCGGTGAGGCTCAGAAGCTCGGCGCGCAGGGTCTCGAAGTCGGCCTCGGCCGGCGGCAGGGCGACTGGCGCGGCGACGGGCTGAACCACGGGCTCGGCGACGACGGACGCGGCGGCGACAGGCTCGGGCGCGGGTTCGAAGACCGGTTGCGGGACGGCTTCCAAAGCCTCGGGCGCGACCGGCTCAGGCGCGACGGGCGCGGGCGCTTCGGCGGCGACCGACTCGGCCAGAACCACCGGCGTCGCGACAGGCTCCCCCAGATCCAGCACGGCCGGACCGGCCGAGGAGCGCCCGTCCCCACGGGCGCTCCTCTTGGTCCGCGACTCGGTGCGGCTCGCACCTTTTCGCGGAATCCCCTTTCGAGGAGTTAGGGCGGCGACGAGAAGGATCCCCCCTATCGTCATCGCCGCCCAACCGGCGAACGGCCGGTGCGGCTCGAACGGGCCGAGATCCCAGTCCGCGGCCCACGTCCCCAGCGCGCCCAGACCCGAAATCACGTATCCCGACGTCGTCAGGATCAGCCCCAAGATGATCCCTACGATGCGAGCCAGCATGTCGCCCCCTCCACGACGTCCGTCCGCCAGGGGCGGAAAGTCATAGGAGCGAGGGGGTCGCGTCGAGCCCGCTCGCCTGTCAGGGGAACACCGATAACCTGTACGACGCCGGTGCAGGCGCCCACGGCGCAGTCTGCCTCTAAATCAGCCACGCGCGCGGACGCGGATAGGCCTCGCCCCTCACCAGATAGGCGATGCCGGCGATGCAGCGGATCACGAACCACAGGCTGATCGCCGACAGGATCGCCACCCCCGCGATCAGCATCGGCACGCCGATCAGCACCAGCACCAGCGGAATGCCGAACAGCACCAGCATCGCGCCGATCAGGAACCAGGCGATCGACAGCCAGAAGGTGCGGATCGCGAAGGTGTAGTGGCTCTCGTTGATCGGCCCGGCCGAGCCGCGCTGCACATAGGCGACGATCAGGCCGATGAAGAAGGTCAGGCCGTTGGTGAAGCCCAGCAGGTAGAGGCCGTAGACCACGCCCGGCAGGATCTTGTCCTCCGAGTGACGCTCCGCGCCCGGATCGAGGTCGGCCTGGATGAAGTCGCTCATCGGCTCACAGCATCCAGTTGCGCGGCGTGGGATAGGCTTGGCCCTTCAGCAGCCACGACAGGCCGACGATCGAGCGCACCGCGATCCAGATACCTATGGCCACCAGAATCAGAGCGCCGACGCCGATAATCAGGGTTGCGCAGCCGATCACCGCGAACAGCAGCGACAGCCAGAAGGTGCGGATCTGGAAGATGTAGTGGCTGCGCAGCCATTCGGGAGCCGAGCCCTTGGCCACGTAGGCCAGGATCACGCCGATTACCGCCAGCGTGCCGGCCGACAGCACCCCAGCCAAATAGAGCGCGTAGACGACTATCGGCATCGTCTTGTCGTCCTGCAGAGCAGGAGGGACTGTGGGGTCCTGCACGGGATCGGTCACGGGCGTCCTTCATTGAAAAGCGATGTTTTGCGGATGCTCGCCAAAAACGCGCGGCGATGCAAATGAAGGTCTCTTAAGAAGCACGCAGACAGGAGCGACGCGAGCTTCACAATTAAAAGTTGCGCGCCCCAAACCCGCATGACAGCGTTATGCCAAGATGGAGGCGGCGGGGGCGCGGCATGAAACGGACAATGAGCAGGCTCCTGGTCGCGGCGGGCCTGAGCGTGAGCTTGGCCGCTTGCGCCACCAAGGTTCCCAACATCTACGAGGCCGGAGGAAATCCGGATCTCGAGGTCAACCGCCAGGGCAATCTGGTGGCCCACGTCAGGTGCGAACTGACCCAGGCTCTCTTCCAACTGGAACGCGACGAAGAGACGATCGAAGCCTATCGGCAGGCTCAGATCGCGCGTGGCGAGACGCCTGCTCCCGCGCCCCGCAGCACGCGCTGGCTCGAACAGTGGGGATCGCGGGTCACCCTCAAGGTCCAGGTCGAAGAGGGCTCCGTCTTCGCGCCGAGCATCACGCTCTTCAAGAACAGGCCCAACAAGATTTCGACCTTCGCCGAGGGCGGAAACGTCACCTTCGGCAGATCATCGACCCTGCCGCTGTCGGTGAGCACCACAGCCAAAGCCACCCGCACCGAACAGATCGGTTTCTACTTTCCCTTCGCCGACCTGAAGAAGGACGCCGAGGACGACTGGGAGGCGCGGGCCAAAGCCGCATTCCCCGGACAGCCCTACGACGCGCGCGCACGCAAAAGCCAGCGCGACACCTATCTCGCGAGCAAATGCCCGGCTTCGGACGGCGTCCGACTGGAGGGCGACTTGAAGATCGGCGACTTCATCCGGACGAAGGTGCGCGCCACCGGCGTGCAGGGGGTCATTCCCGGCGAAAACGGAAAGTCCCCCTTCGACACCTTCACCTATGAGATCAACTTCTTGATCACCAACGGCGCGGGCGCGGCGCCGAGCTGGAAACTCTATCCGGTCTCGATCAACCAGGCCGCCAACCTGTTCTCGGGAAGCCGGACCAAGTCCAACGGCCTGCTGCTGACGCTGGGCAAGGTGGAAAACGGCAAGGCGGCGCAAGAGGCCGAGCAAGCCCATTTCGCGCGCCTGATCGGTCTTTCCGTCGCCGACGCGATCGGCAAGCCGACACCCTAACCCGGGAGCAACAAGCGATGAGCAAGAAGAAAGGCCACCTGCACGCCGCCCTGAGGAGCGCCGCGCTGCTGCCCGGCGACCTGCACCTGGACGCGACGCCGGCGCGGACAGACTTCGAAACGGCCCTGGCGACCTCGCCCGCCGGCAACCCGTGCCAGGGCAAGCCGGCCGGAACGCCCTGCATGGTCTATCCCGGCTCAAACGGAAACATGGTCGTCTGCACGTGTGACGACCACGGGAACTGCGTCTTCCCAGGCTGACGTAGCGGCGCGCCTCGAGGCGCCTGCGCTCGCCTTCCTAAGGCAGCCACCGCGTCGGCAGGTCGTGCGGATCCAGGGTCTCGCCCCTCGGTAGCCACGGCACGGCGGCGAACAGCAGCAGGAGCAGGAAGGCCATGCGGGCGGCGACGTCGATGGCCATGCCGCGCATCGACGACGACACGGCCAGCAGCAGCAGGGCGAGCGTGCCGATCGCCAGCAGGCCGGCCACCAGGGTCACGGCGTCGGCCAGCTTGAAGCCGGCGGTCTCGAAGCGGGCGCGGGGCGCAAGGTCGGCGCCGACGGCGGCGAGCGCGCGGGCCAGCAGCGAGAAACTCTCCAGCCGGTCGTCGAAGCGGCCGGGGCCGCGCCAACTCTGCGAGGCGATCGCCAGCTTGCGGCGGCCAAAGCTCAGGATCAGGGCGCGCTGGCGGCCGCCGCCGCGCGGCATGGCCAGGCGGTAGCGGGTGAGGTCTTGCAGGTCGAAGCGGCGTTCGCGGCCGCCGCGCCGTTCCACCAGCGTCCCGCCCTCCAGGCTCCAGGCCGTCTCGGGCTGGAACGGGGCGAGGCGAGCGCTGTGCAGAAGCGCGCTCACCCCCGGACGGCGGTGATCTCGACGCCGGCGGCGGCGGCGTGCGGGGCCAGGGCCAGGGGCTTTTCCACCCGCACCCGGGCGCGGGTGACGCGATGGTCGTCGAAGCAGGCCTGGGCCAGGCGCTCGGCGAAGGTCTCGACCAGGTCGATATGGCCGGCGGCGGCGATGTCCTGGGCGGCGTTGCGGATGGTCTCGTAGTTCACCGTGTCGCCCAGCTGCTCGCAGTGCACGGCGGCGACGTCGAGCTCAACGTCGATGACCAGCGGCTGCACGCGGCCGTGCTCGTGGTCGTAGACGCCGATCTCGGCCTCGACCTTGAGGCCGCGCACGAAGACCTTGGTCACGATCACTTTCACGATCGGGGCGGGAGCGCCTGAGGCGACGGGAGCCGCGAACGGCGTTTCGGAGCGGGGGGAGGCGGACACGGCGGAGGCTTTCAGGAACCGAGGACGTCGGGCGTGCGCCAGGCCAGGTGCTGGCCGCCATCGACCGCGATCATCTGGCCCGTGACCGACGGCGCGTCAATGAGATAGCGCATGGCGGCGGCCAGTTCGGCCGGATCGACGGCCGCGCCCAGGGGGGTGGCGGCGGCCTCGGCCTCGAACTCGCCGGGGGCCTGGTGCACCGAGGCCAGCACCGGTCCGGGGCCGATGGCGTTGACGCGGACGGCCGGCGCCAGGGCCTGGGCCAGGGTCTGGGTCGCCCACCACAGACCGGCCTTGGAGACGGTGTAGCTGAAGAACTGCGGGTTGGGTTTCAGCACCCGCTGGTCGACCAGATTGACCACCAGGCCCTTCAGCCCCGCCGGCAAGGCGGCGGCGAAGGCCTGGGCCAGCAGCACCGGCGCGCGCAGGTTGGCGTCCATGTGCCGGTCCCAGCTGTCGGCGGTGACGGCGCCGATGCGGTCGTCCTCGAAGGTCGAGGCGGAATTGACCAGCAGGGTCAGCGGCCCGACCGCCTCGGCGGCCGCCCCGACCAGGGCCGCGCCGATGTCCGGGTCCGACAGCTCGCCCTGCACGGCGACGGCCCGACGGCCCAGGGCGGCGATCTCGGCCACGACCTCGTCGGCCTCGCCCCGCGCCGAACGGTAGTGCACCGCCACGTCATACCCCGCCCGCGCCGCCTCCAGCGCCAACACCCGCCCGATCCGACGTCCCGCGCCGGTGACCAGCGCGCCGCCGCGGGGGGATGGAGTGTGGGAAGAGGGCATGCGGGGTCCTGAGCGCCAGCTTATGCGGCGTTCATAGCGGGCGGCGCTCCACCACGTAAGGCGCCCGCCTCATATCCTCCACGCCGCTCCGTTCCGATCAAAGGTGTCTGGTCCAGTGCTCCTCGGAAACGATCGCGATCGACCGCCCGTCGTCGCGCCACTCGCAAGCCTGAAGGATCTTGTTGCCGAACGACGAATGCTTCCAGGAGTCGGTGGCGTAGGCGCCGACCACCAGCACGTCGGTCGAACGTCGGAGCCCGCCGCACGAGCCGCCGCGTTCCTCGACGGCCTGTTCGCAGAACTTCCGCTGCCCATAGAGGAAAGTGCCCGTGAAGCAGTAGACCTTGCCCGTGAACGAGAGCGTCGGCGCCGGATCGCAGAGCGGCAGGGTCGACGACTTCAAAACCTCGCCCAGTTCGAAATCGCGGCTGGAGAAACTGTTCAAGGTGTCGAGCAACGACGCCTTCTCCTCGTTGTCGAGAACGCCGTCTGCCAGCACCTCGTTGATGCGCTCGTAGAGCCTGCGGATCAGCGGCTGTTCGCTGACGACCGTATTGGCCGCGAGCCACTTCTGCAGGAACTCGACCTCGGCCACGTTCAGATCACCATCGGCGGCGACGCCGCGCGCCAGCCCTATCAACTCATCGATCTGTCGCGACGTGATCCGGTCATTGCCCAATTGATTGTAAAGCTCGTCCATGCGCCCCTCGCCCGGATTTTGGGGAAACACGCGCACGGCGCCGTCGAAATCGCCGTGCTAAATCGCACATGGCGTGCGGGATCTCCGCCGATCCCCCGCCCCACCACCGCTCGAAAAGCCGGCGCCTGTTGATCGATTTGACAGCAGCGCTGCCGCGCCTATGATGCTTCTCGCCATGTATCGGATCGAATTGTTCAATCGCAACCAGCATCGGGCGGGCCACCTCATCGCAGGAGCCTAGTCCCGAGCCCCCATCGACGCCTAGACGTCGGGCTCGGGACGAAAATCAACGCGACATTTTCGTTGCGCAAGACTTCGAGCATCAACGTTCGAGGCTTCGCGATCTTGCGCCTTTCATCCGATTACTGCGCCGCGACCTGATCCCTGGCCGCGCCATGCGATGACGCATGGCCGCCCGGCGGGCCGCGGCCGCGCGTCCGCAAAGGAGCGCCCACATGCCGGCTTCCATCCCCGCCCGCGAGCCTGAAGACCGCCCGCCGATCGCCGTCTGCGGCGAGGACTACGACCGCCTGGCCCTGCTGGTGGCCGGCGGCCCGCACGCCGCTCCGGGCCACGCCCTGCTGGCCGCCGAGCTGGAACGCGCCGCCCTGGTCGAGGGCGCGCCGGCCGCCGACCGCGTGCGGCTGGGCTCGCGGGCGACCTATCGCGACCTCGACCGCGACAGGGTGCGCACCGTGGTCCTGGCCCTGCCCCACGCCGCCCATGACGAGGGCCGCGTGTCGGTCACCGCCCCGATCGGCGCGGCGCTGCTGGGCCTTTCGCCCGGCCAGCGGTTTTCATGGACCCAGGCCGACGGCCGCGCGCGCACCATCGAGATCCTGGCGGTGCGCAATGACGCGTGACGCCCTTCCTCCCGATGTCATGGCTCCCGACGTCATGACCGCCAACATCGATGACCCCGGACCATGCCCCAGCCCCGGCCAGGGCCTGTCCACCGCGGCGGCGGCGGCCCTGATCGCGGCGGCCGACGTGGTCGAGGACGCCTGGACCCGCAAGCCCGCGCGCGAGGCGGTCGTGCGCCTGTCGCTGCACGCCGAGGAGCTGGCCAGCTCGCCCCTGGCCCGCGACCAGCTGCTCAGCCGCGCCCTGGAACTGGCCGCCCAGGACCTGGAGGCCGGCCGCCGGCCGCTGGCCCACTGGCCGCTGTTCTTCGCCAGGGACCTGGCCCCGCCGACCGAGGCCCGCGAGGACGTCCGCGACTGGGTGCTGGCGCATGCTGATCCGTTGCTCTCCGACGGCGAGGCCGTGGCCCAGGCGGTCGAGGCCCGCACGGTGCGCGAACTGGGCGACGCCTTCGAGACGGCGCGCGGCCTCACCCGCCGCCTGCGCGTCGAGGCCTGGCTGCAGCTGGCGCTGTGGGACGACCCCCGCATCCCGGCCAACGCCGAGACCCGCTGGCTGATGCGCGCCGGCGGCCGGCGGCTGATGTCGCGGCTGGGGGAGGCCTAGCCGCCCCCGCCCCCGCCGGCTGGCCGCGTCCCGACCTGCGCCAGGACCTTGCGGATCGCGGCCACGACGGCCTCCGGCTGGCTGGCCTGGATATAGTGGCTGGAGTCCGGCACGCTGATCGCCTCGCCACGGCTGGAGCGCGCCGCCAGCGCCTGGTGCCCGCGCTTCCAGACGTCGATGACGGACTGGTGCGAGGGGTCCGACTGGCCCGGCGTTGGCTGGAACCGGTCGCGCGTCAGCACCACGAGCGGCAGCGCGCCCCAATCGCGTTGCGGCCCCCGGTCCTCGTCGACATGGGAATATTCCGAGGCCACCGTCTCCCAGCGCTCGGGACGCTGGTAGACGGGCAGCATCCGCGCCGCCTCGTCACGGGTGTAGTAGGGCAGCTTCGCCGCGAAGCAGCCCTGCGGCTCCTCCAGCGTGATCGCGCCCCTGCGCGCCGCGTCGGCGCAGGTCGACCACTTCCGCAGCGCCTTGACCCGCAGTCCGTCGAAGAACGCCTGGTCGTCGGCCGACAGGCCCAGGTCGTCCTGCCCGGCGAACCCCGGATCCACCAGCACCATGCCAGCCACCTCGGCCGGGAAGCGTTCGTAGTAGTAGGCCGCGTACCGCCCGCCGATCGAATGCCCGACCAGCACCACCGGCTCGCGCTCTCCGGCCTTGCGCAGCAGGGCGTGCAGGTCGTCGGTGATGTCGCGGGGCGAGCGGGGGCTGTCCGAGGCGTCGCTCTGGCCGTAGCCCGCGCGATCGTAGAAGCAGGCGCGGTTGGTCTGGCTGACCTGGGCCTGGATGTACTGCCAGTCGAGGACCGTCCCGCCGAGCGCCTGGTCGAACACCAGGGTCGGCGAGCCCTTGCCGATGCAGACCATGTTCAGCCGCCGGCCGCCGCCGATGTCGAACAGGCGCTTTTCGAGCATCTCCGGGCTACCGGCCGACATCGCCGGGGGCGCCGCATGCGCCAAGGGCGGCCACAGGCATGCCAACGCCAATAGGCAGACGTGAAGACCGCGCATCAACCTTCCCCCAGAAGCTCCAGCGAAGCTTGGTGAGCGGGCGCGGCGATTCGATGGCGCTCCTGGGGCGCTTCAGGAGCGCTCGGGACGGAATGCCGGGAACTGTGGGGGCCTTGAGCCCCTCGGACCTTAGTCGATGCGGCCGAATTCGAAGGCGTTGAGGCCGACGATGACGCCCAGGAAGATGGCGATGATCAGGATCGCGAGCATGGGCGTGTCTCCGCTTGTTGTTCTCTGGTTTCCTCTGTCAGCGGCTTTAGCGGTCGGCGTTCTGTGGAGCAAGGGCCGACATGCGGCGGACGAAGGCGTCGTGCTCTTCGCCGCGCCTGGGCGTGATCAGGCCGCCGTCGAGGCCAACCGCGAACACCGCCGCGCCCCCGTAACCCGCCCCGTGCACCAGGACCCTGTAGACCCCGCCCAGGCGCAGGGGCTGGGCCTGGGCGCCGCCGTCGGCCAGGGACGGCGGCGCCCAGGCCGTAGGTCAGGCGGGCGTCGGCGGGCAGGTCGGACGCCCGGCTTGAAGAGACGCGCCAGACGGTGCGCCCTTCCCTCTCCGGCAGGATCTCGTAGACGTCCAGAAGGCCCGGGAATGGCACGGGCGGCCTGCGCAGGTAGCCGGGCTTGCGCAGGGAGAAGACCGGCGCCGTCCCAGAGCCCGAAACCTCGACGTCGAGGCCGCGGACGCATCCGGACAGGGGGCGGCGAGCAGGGCGGCGATCAGGATACGGCGGCGCATGGCCCCAGAGGGCGGGATTCGCATCCTCGCGCCAAGCGGCCCCCGCCGCTTTGCCCCCTGCCGCTCTTGCGGAAAGCGATCTAGGTTCACGGCCATGCTCTGGCGCCGCAAGGTCGAACCGTTCGCCCGCCCCTTCATCTTCGCCTGGTTTCGCTGGAACCGGGGCCTGACCCTGGGCGTGCGCGGGCTGGTGACCGACGCCGAAGGCCGGGTGCTGATGATCCAGCACACCTATGTGCCCGGCTGGTACCTGCCCGGCGGCGGGGTGGAGAGGCGCGAGACGACCGAGACCGCCCTGGCCCGCGAGCTTCAGGAAGAGGCCGGCGTGCGGGTGCTGGGCCGGCCGACCTTGCTTTCGGTGCACAGCAACGAGCCGCGCCATCCGGGCGACCACGTGCTGGTCTATCGCGTCCACGCCTGGGAGCCCTGCGAGGCGTCGGCCCAGGGCGAGATCCACGAGATCGCCTGGCACCATCCCGACGCCCTGCCCGACGACGTCACCGCCGCCACCCGCCAGCGCATCGCCGAGGCGCTGCATGGGGCGCAGGTGGATCCGATGTGGTGAGGCGATGAGCGAGCCGTCCCCCAGGGCCTTTTCCAGGCAGGTCGAGCCCGCGCCGTCCGGCGATCCGCCGCCGAAGCTGGAGCCGTCGATCCACGCCCTGCTGGCGCCGGTGCTGGCCGAGGACGGCTTCTCAGGTTCGGGGCGCGTCTTCCGACGCTTCGACAGGGACCTGACGCTGGTCGTCGCGGTGAGCGGCACGCGCTATGGCGGCGAGGTCGCGCTGAGCCTGGGCCTCCAGCCCGTCGACGTTCCCTCCGAACAGGGAACGCCCATCGCGCACGGAAAGCTGACGGCCGCCCACTGCGAGTTCAGCCGCGACCTGGGACCGGCCGAGAACGACGGCCGATGGCGTTACCAGCCCACGCGGGAGGCGATGGACGCGGCCATGGGCGCCGCCGCCGAGACCTATCGCGCCTTCGGCCGGCCGTTCCTGCAAATCATGGCCGGCCCGTTCTCGCCCCTGCGGACGGCGACGCCGCAGGACTTCAGGGACGGGGCGCGGCACTTCCAGGTCTTCCGCCAGACCCCCGTCCGGATGGCCCGCGCCCTGGCGCACATGCGCCTGGCCGCCGGCGATCGGACCGCCGCGCGCGGTTTCGCCCGGTTCGCCCTGGACGACATCGGGGACGACATCGGCGACGGCATGGCCGGCAGCGCCCTGGTTCCCGAACTGCGAGCGATCCTGGAAGCCTGCCAGGAAACCTGAGCGAGCGTTTCGCGGGCTCGCTGAAAACGAAGACGTGGAGGACGGCCGACGGCCGCCCTCCTTCTTCCCCCGTCAGAAGTTGAACGGGGTGTTGGTGCTGATGGCGACGTCGCCGGTGACGTTCTTGCCGCCGCCGTTCAGCAGGCAGTTGCCCGTCACCGCGAGCGAGCGCCAGTCGCCCGTCAGATAGGCGGCGTCGGCCACGACATTGCCGACGAAGGCCATGTCGGCGTCAGTGCCCGCCACCAGCGACACCGGGACGCCGAAGAAACCGCCGGTGATCTTGCTCCAGGTCGGGTTGTGGAGCGTGAAGCCGGTGAAGCCGCCGACATTGATCCCGCTCATCGACAGGGCCTTGTAGCGGGTGGCATCGCCCTGGATGAAGAAGTCGCCCGTGCTCGCGCCCGTCCAGCGGCCGCCGATGATCGACAGGGCGACGATCTCGGACGTGCCGCTGTCGATGATCGCCGACTTCACGTTCTCGGAGTTCCAGTTGACGAAGGTGTAGATCCCCGTCGCGCTGTCCAGGTTGAAGAAGCCGAGGACCGTGGCCGTATCGCCGGCCCCCGTCGCGGTCGGGAAGGCGTTGATGTCGACGAAGCTGACGTCATTGGCCGAGCCGCCGATCTGGACGAGCACGTTGGGGATCACGCCCTCCTCGCCGCCGTTGAGGCCGAAGTCGCTCTGGGCGACCTTGATCCCGGCCGCCTCCTCGATCCGCATGTAGGCCAGCGGGCAGACCGAGGTGGAGATGTTGGTCGCCTCATAGCCGATCGAGATCGCCGAGGCGCTCGTGCCGGTGATCACCCGGCCGAAGGCGTGGCGGCTGGACAGCACGCGCTGCTCGCGGCCGTAGTTGAAGCTCTGCCACAGGATGCCGATGCTGTCGGTGCGGATCGGCGCCGAGGTGGTCTTGGCGCGGATGACGGCCAGGTCGCGCAGGGTCACGAAGCTGGGGCTGATGCTCGCCCCGCCGATGCGCAGGCCCACCACGACGTCCGGGTCGGGCGAGATGACCGAGCCATAGATCCCGCTCTGCGAGGTCGAGACGAACGGATAGCCGCACTGGGAGTCGCCGCACAGCGTGACGCCGTGCTTTTCGATCACCAGAGTGGCCGTGGTGCGGTAGGTGCCCGAGGGCAGGTAGACCTGATTGACGCCCGACGCGTTGATGGCGGCCTGGATGGCGGCCGTGTCGTCGGTCACGCCGTCGCCGACGGCGTTGTAGGGCGCGTTCTTGACGTTGATGATCATTGGAAATGCCTTGAAATAAGGGATCTGAAAAAATCCGCCGCCGCCCGATCGGGCCGTCGCGTCGGCATCCGCAGATTGCATCGCGGCTTCGACAGGAACGGTCGCCTCGCATCAGGCGGCCGCCCCGGGCCCGCGCCCCGCGACTTCCCGCGCGATCCGTGCTAAGCGCCCGGCCAACGAAATTCACGAGAGTTCCATGGCCCTGAAAGTCGCCATCGTCGGCCTGCCCAACGTCGGCAAGTCCACCCTGTTCAACGCCCTGACCCAGACGGCGTCGGCCCAGGCCGCCAACTATCCGTTCTGCACCATCGAGCCCAACACCGGCGAAGTCGCCGTGCCGGAACCTCGCCTGGACGCCCTGGCCAAGATCGCCGGCTCAAAGGAGATCATCCCGGCCCGGATCACCTTCGTCGACATCGCCGGCCTGGTGCGCGGCGCGTCGAAGGGCGAGGGCCTGGGCAACCAGTTCCTGGCCAACATCCGTGACTGCGACGCCGTGGCCTTCGTGGCCCGCTGCTTCGAGGACGGCGACATCGTCCACGTGGAAGGCCGCATCGACCCGCTCAGCGATCTCGAGATCATCGAGATGGAGCTGATGCTGGCCGACCTGGAGAGCCTGGAAAAGCGCGTCCCCGCCCTGGAGAAGCGCGCCAAGGTCGGCGCCGACAAGGAAAGCGCCAACACCCTGCGCCTGGCCAATGTCGCTCTCGCCCTGCTGCGCGAAGGCCGCCCGGCCCGCGCCGCCAAGATCGACGCCGACGACGAAAAAGCCTGGCACATGCTGCAGCTGCTGACCTCGCTGCCGGCCCTCTATGTCTGCAACGTCGATGAAGGCAGCGCCGACAAGGGCAACAAGTACAGCGACCTGGTGACCGAACGCGCCGCCAAGGACAACGCCAAGAGCGTAGTCATCTCGGCCCAGATCGAGAGCGAGATCGCCCTGCTCGACGCCGAGGAGCGCGCCGAGTTCCTGGAGACCCTGGGCCTCGAAGAGCCGGGCCTCAACCGCCTGATCCGCGAAGCCTACAAGCTGCTGGACCTGCAGACCTATTTCACGGTCGGCCCCAAGGAAGCCCGCGCCTGGACCATCCATGTCGGCGACACCGGCCCGCAGGCGGCCGGCGTCATCCACACCGACTTCGAGAAGGGCTACATCCGCGCCGAGACCATCGCCTTCGACGACTTCGTCAAGCTGGGCGGCGAAAACGGGGCCAAGGAAGCCGGCAAGATGCGGGCCGAGGGCAAGGACTACGTCGTCAAGGACGGCGACGTGATGCACTTCCGCTTCAACGTCTGATCGCAGGCTTGAAATAATTCACGTCTAAGCCAAGCTTCGCCGACGGTGTTCGGGGGAGCTTGGTTCAGCGTGAAGGTCTTGTCATTCGGCGCCGCCGCGATCGTCGCGGCGACCAGCCTGGCGGCCACGGCCCATGGCCAGGAACCCGCGCCCCAGTCGACCCCACAGGCGGCCCCGCAGTTGGTCCCACTGTCGCCCTCCGAGCCCGGCGCGGGATCCGAGGCGCCGCCGCCGCTGACCTTTCCCGCCACGGCCCTGCTCGACGCCGCCGGCCCTCCGGAACAGCATGCGGACGGGCCGATCAAGCGCGGCGACGTCCTCCTGAGCCTGCCGGTGACCCACGCCCAGACCGGCGTGCTGCGGCAGGACGTCAAGAAGCTGGGCCTGTTCGCCAAGGCGTCGCTGCCGGCCGGCACGCCGGTGTTCGGCCTGCCGATGACCGGCTCGCAGGGCTTCAACGTCATCTGGTGCGCGCCGAGATCGCAGACGCGCGGCGACAAGATCGCCTGGTCGACGACCTGCTTCCCCAAGGACGCGGCCAACATGACCCGCTGGGTCGATGTCTACGAGCCGCTGTTCCCGATCTACCTGTCGTTCTCGGCCAACGGGACCCACGGGGCGACCGAGGTGACGATCGAGCCAAAGCGGGTCGCCCTGCCCGTCATGCGCCTGACCTTCACCTTCACCGAGTGGGACAAGGACGACGCCGACGTCTTCATCAGCGTCGAGTCGCCGGGAACCCGCGGCCCGATCGGCAACCGCAGCCTGCCGCGCCTGGCCGACGGCAGCGTGCGACTGAAGGCCTTCGGCGGCGAGTTCAAGCTGACCCAGGTCGGAACCGACCGGCATGCGGCGTTGCTGGAGGTGATCACCCCGCCCAAGCCCGACGCCAAGCCGGAATTCTGAACCGTGCGCGCCGCGCCCATCCTGCTGGCCACGAGCCTCGTGCTGGCCGGCTGCCACGCCGCCGCCACGACCCCGCCTGCGGTCAAGGGCTCGGTCGACCGGATCGTGATCGAGAAGGCCGCCCACCGCATGAGCCTCTATGCCGGCCAGCGGCTGGTGCGCGCCTACACGGTCTCGCTGGGGGCCGGCGGCCTGGCGCCCAAGACCCGCGAAGGCGATCGGCGCACGCCCGAGGGCGACTACCGCATCACCGGACGCAATCCGAACAGCCGCTATCACCTGGCCCTGCGCATCGGCTATCCGACCCCGGCCCAGATCGCTGCGGCCCGGGCGGCGGGGGTCTCGCCCGGCGGCGACATCATGATCCACGGCCTGCCCAACGGCCGGGGCGCCCTGGCGGCGCTCTACGCTGGCCGCGACTGGACCGACGGCTGCATCGCTCTGACCGATCCGGAGATCGAGGAGGTCTGGACGCTGGTGCGCGACGGCGCGGCGGTGAGGATCACGCCATGAGCCAAGCGATCGACGTCGCCGAAGCCGGCCCGCTGGTCGCGCGCCGGGAGTGGCGCCAGAGCCTGGTCGGAACGCTGATGCTGGCGCTGGTCACCCTGGCCTGGTGGCTCAGCCCCTGGAGCGACCGCCAGGCCGCCTTCTGGCGATGGGCGGCGCCGGCGTTCGGGGCCTGGTGCCTGATCGGCGTCTATCTGACCTTCCTCGATCGCGCGCCCCGGCTGATCATCGCCGCCGACGGCCTCAGCTGGCGCGAACGGCGCAAGGACCCGCTGTTCTTCCTGGCCTGGAACCGCATCGTCTCGGCGCGCCTTCGCGACGATCACAGCGAGGACGGCCGCTTCCTGCGCCTGACCCTGGTCGCGCCGCCGCCCCTGCAGCAGGTGACCTCCGACCGCCACGGACCGCATTGCGTGGACATCAGGATCAACGGCCTCGACCTGTCGGAGGACGCCCTGGTCGCCGCCATCCACAGCCGGGCGCCGCACCTCTTCCCCGAGGCCTCGGGGCGACCCAGATGAGCAAGACGCTCGAGGCTCCGCGCCTGCCGCTGGTCGTGCGGCCGTCGCGGTCGAAGCCCTGGTTCGGTTTCCTGGCCATGGTCGGCTTCGTGGCGATCGGCAGCCTGACCCGCCCAGCGAACCTGAAGCCGGCCGCGCTGCTGATGGGCGGGGTGTTCCTGGCGATCGTGGCGCTGATCTGCCTCGCGCCGCTGCTGGACCGGCGGCCCCGCCTGGTGCTCGACCACGACGGCCTGCATTGGCGCAAGCGCCCGGGCGATCCCCTGCGCTTCACGCCCTGGGAGCAGCTGCGCGGCGTCGGCTATCGCTCCGACCCGCACCATCACGATACCGGCTGGCTGGAGCTGGACATCGCCGGCCCCGATGCGCCCCGCGGCGCCTTGAGGGCCTCGATCCTGGTGCGGGGGCTCAGCCCGTGGGGCGAGGACCTGCCCGACATCGTCCGGGCGATCGCCCCGCACGTCTCGCTGATCGACTTCGACGACTGAGCGCCTTGACCGGAAGGGCGGCGCGGGTCTGGATGCGCGCCAAACCGAGCCGGGAGCCGCGCATGTCCGACACCATCACCCTGACCTCCGCCGTCGACGGCTTCGCGTTCTCCGCCCTGCACGCCGCGCCGCAAGGCCCGCGCAAGGGCGGGGTCGTGGTGATCCAGGAGATCTTCGGCCTCGACCAATATGTCCAGGCCGACGTCGAGCGCTGGGCCGCGCGCGGCTACGAGGCGATCGCCCCGTCGCTGTTCGACCGCGTCACGCCGGGCTACGTCGCCGAGCACGACCCGGAGGGCTTCCAGAACGGCATCGCCGCCGTCGGCCAGGTGGGCTTCCCGGCCATGCTGTCGGACATCCAGGCCAGCATCGACGCCCTGAAGGGCACGGGGAGCGACGGGGGCCCGGTGTTCGCCGTCGGCTACTGCATGGGCGGCTCGCTGGTGTGGGTGGCGGCCTCGAAGCTGACGGACCTGGCCGCCGGCTCCAGCTATTACGGCAGCCAGGTGGGGGCCAACGCCGCCCTGCCGCTGAACTGCCCGGTGATCGTCCACCTGGGCGCCAAGGACGGCCACATCGACGCCGAGGCCGTCAAGGCGGCCGTGTGGACGTCGCATCCCGACCTGCCGGTCTACGTCTATGAGAACAGCGGCCACGGCTTCAACAACGACGGCCGCCCCGACAGCGACCTTTCCGACGCCGAACTGGCCCGCGAGCGCACGCTCGCCCTGTTCGAAGCGAATGGAGCCGGCGCGTGACCACCGCCGGAACCCGCATCGCCCTGGCCGACCGCGAGGGCGGCCCGTTCAGCGCCTGGCGCGTGCCGCCGGGCGAGGCGCGGCGCGGGGGCGTGGTGGTGCTGCACGCCATCTGGGGGATCACCCCGCACATCCGCGAGTTCAGCGAGAGCCTGGCCGAGCACGGCTACGAGGTGATCGCCCCCGACCTGCTGGACTCCGCCGACGCCGCCTGGCCGGAACTCAACACCGAGCCGGCGATCCTCGACGAGCGCATGGCTCTCGGCGAACAGGCCGCCTGGGGCGCGGCCTGCCTGCCGCGCGTGCAGACGGCGATCGACGCCCTGGAGGGCGGGCCGGTGTTCGTGGTCGGCTTCTGCTTCGGCGGCACCACCGCCTGGCTGGCGGCGACGCGGGCGAGCGGGGTCACGGCGGTCTCGGCCTTCTACGGCGGCGACATCGTCAGGTATCGCGACGAGACGCCGAAGGTCCCGACCATCCTGCACTTCGGCAAGACCGACGACATGATCCCCCTGGCCGACGTCGAGGCCATCGCCGGGGCGCATCCGGACCTGCCGATCTTCCAGTACGAGGCCGGCCACGCCTTCGTGGCCCCCAGCGGCCACCACGCCGACAGCGCCCGGCTGTCGATGCTGCGCACCCTGCAGCTCTTCCAGCGCTCGGGCGGGAGCAAGGGGGAAGCCTGACGGCGGGCCAGGCCTCCCCCTCTCCCGGACGCGCGCCCCCACGCGCGTCGACGAGCTCGTTGCGAACAGCGCCGGTCAGGCCGGCGTCAGCTCCGCGATCACCGGCGACTCCTCGCCCTGCCCCGCCGCTCGCATGTCTCCGTCCTTGAGGGTGAGGTCGCGGACCTGAATCCTGGTCTCCACCGGATTGACGCCGGTGAAGACGCCCGCCACGTCGATCGCGCGCGACTCCACGCCCACCCCCTGCCCGTGGAACAACAGGCGAGCCGTGAACGGCGCCCGCACCCTCGCGTGGCGAACCAGCGCCTGGTAGCTATAGACCCGGCCGGGCGGCACAAGGACCGCGACCTCAACCCGCTCCTCCGACACCGTCCGATGCGGATCCGGATCGTCCAGCGGGGTCGGCGCCATCTCGCGCTCGACGCAGTCGCCCTGGTCGGTGAGCACCACGCCGATCGACACCTTGTCTTCATGGATCGTCGCGCCGGCCAGGCGCTCGCGATCGGCCGGCTCCAGCCGGCAGCCGCGCTCGGAGACGCAGGTGCGGGTAAGGACGATGCGCTTTTCCAGCGGTTCCTCGCCGGCGCGATTGTCGACGATCAGGGCCGGGTCCGCCGGGGTCGGCGGCAGGTGCTCGGCCACGGCCCGGTCGAGGTCGTAGCGGACGTACTGCAGCGCGATCACCCCGGCCTCGGTCGGCAGGAGCCAGCACTCCTGGGGCGCGCCGTTCTCCCAGCGACGCACGCCGATCCGGCCCGTCTTGTCGCCGCCGAAGACGTTGAGCTTGTATTCCCAGTCCATCTGGCTGTTGAGGCAGGTCCAGAAGCCCAGGGTCTCGGCCCGCCAGCGCTGGGCGAGGTCCGGCTGGCCGGGCGGCGCGGCGAAGACCAGCGCCTCGGGACCGTCGATGGCCACGTCCGAGCCGCTCGGCCCGACGCGCCGGGTCTTGCAGGTCAGGGCCAGGCCGCTGGCGACGTGGCGCAGCAGGGCGCCGCCGCGCCGATCGCGCTCGGCGACCCAGCGCTGGCCGGGCGAACCCAGCAGCGGCGCCAGAACCAGCTTGCCCGCCTTGTCCAGCGACAGCGCCAGGCCGGCGTGGTCGAGACTGGAGACGATGAAGAACGGCTCGTTCGGAAACAGGATTTCCTGGGCCATGGCGCGCCTCCCCGATCAACCCCGGAGGGCGGGTTTAGCAATACCCGTAAAATCTGTAAGCAGGCGCGACCCAAAATGGGTATTACTCCGATACCCCCGTTCGCACCCCGCCCCCTATCGCGTCTGATGTTCGCTTCCCCCCCGGCGACGACCACCGCCCTTCGCCTCGACGACCATCGCTTCTGGGCGGTCGCCCGCGCCAGCCTCGACCATGTGCGCGATACGGTCGAGATCACTCGCGGCGACCATGAGCTGCTCGACGCCCTGATCCTGACCGCCGCGCTGGACGCCAACATGGCCCCGGTCAAGCGCGCGCCGGACCTGCGCCAGGCCTATGGCGGCCCCAGCGTCTCGGCCCCGGACGACCTGCGCCGGCCGGTCAGCGTCAACGCCGTGGCCCAGTCGCTGAACCTGCCGTTCGAGACCGTGCGCCGGCGCGCCCGCCGGCTGGCCAAGGCCGGCCTGTGCGTGATCGGCCCCCAGGGCATGGTCGCGCCCCACAGCCTGACCACCTCGCCGTCCTATGTCGCCGACCAGCGGGCCCGCTACGACCGCGCCCGGCGGTTCTACGAGACCCTGAAGGCCCTGGGCGCCCTGCCCGCCTTCGAGCCCGCCCCGCCTTCCGCCCCGCCCGGAACCGAACCGCCGGTGCGCGCCGCCAACTGGGCCCTCTCCGAATACACCCTGCGCGCCTGCGCCGACCTGATCGCCCTGACCGGCGACGTCGTCAGCAGCCGCGTGCTGATGGAGCTGGCCCTGATCGCCACCCGCCCCGCCGCCAATGGGAAGGAGACGGGCCCCATCACGGCCGACCTCGACCCGGCCGGCGGCCTGGCCCGCCTGGGCCGCCCCACCCGCGTCGCCGCCCTCGCCGCCACTCTCAACCTGCCACGCGAAACCGTCCGCCGCCGGGTGGCGGAACTGGAAACTCAGGGCTTCTGCCGCCGCGAAGCCGACGGCGTGGTCGCGGCCCTGCCGGCGGCGATGGTTACGAGGGTGGTCGAGATGGCGCGCACCAACGCCGGCAACGTGCAGCGGCTGTTCGGGAGCCTGGCGCGGGCGGGGGTGCTGGCGGATTGGGAGGGGTGAGGTTGCTCACCCCGTCGGCCGGTCGCGGGCGAACACCATCGCCAGATGGTCGATGAAGGCGCGGACGGCCGGCGGCAGGCCGCGGCGGGTGGTGAAGACGATGTGGACGATGCCGTCCTCCGATCGCCAGTCCGGGAAGACCTGCACCAGCCGGCCCGTCAGGAGGTCGGCCTTGCAGACGTGATCGGGCAGGAAGGCCACGCCGACATTGGCGGCCGCCGCGTCGCGAAGCGCCAGGAAGTCGCCGCAGGTCATGCGCGGCTCGTGGCGGATCGCCACGGTCGCGCCGCCCGGTCCGACCAGGTCCCAGATCAGTTCTCCCGACTGGTCGGTCGGGCTGAGCGTGGGCAGTTCGGCCAGTTCGCTGATGTCGAGGTCCAGGCAACGTCCGGCCAGTTGCGGTCCGGCCACCAGGATGCGGCTGGAGCGGCCCAGGGTGCGCATGGTCAGGGCCGCGTCGGTCGCCAGGACGGTGCGCACCCGCAGAGCGACATCGATCCGCTCCTCGATCAGGTCGACCGCGCGATCGACAGCGATCACCTGCAACCGCACCTTTGGAAAGCGCGCCAGGAACTGAGGCAGACTCGCTGAAAGGGTCTCGACCAATCCTGTTGGGCAACTGAAGCGGATCACGCCGTCCGGCTCGCTGCGGGCCTCGGCGACGACGGCTTCGGCCTGCTCGACGTCCAGCGCCACGATGCGACATCGCTCGTAGAAGGCGCGGCCGACCTCGGTCACCCGGAACCGGCGGGTCGTGCGCTCGATCAGCCTCACGCCCAGCCGCGCCTCCAGCTGGGCCACCCTGCGGCTGAGGGTCGACTTCGGCTGGCGAAGCGCGCGGCTGGCGGGCGCGAAACCGCCGTGGCTCACGACGGCGGCGTACAGCAGGTAGTCGTTGAGGTCGGCCACGTCATCGTTCCATTTTCGGGACAATGAGTACCACAGTGGCCGTCTACCGGCCAGATCGTTCCAAGTTCATCTAGTCCTCAACGGCGAACGGTTCGCCGCCCAAGAGGAGATTTCAGATGACCGGCAAGTTCGAAAACAAGGTCGTGGTCGTCACCGGCGGAACCAGCGGGATCGGCCTGGCGACCGCCAAGCTGTTCGCCGCCGAAGGCGCCAGCGTGTTCGTCACCGGCCGCCGCCAGGCCGAACTGGACGCGGCCGTCGCCGCGCTCGGCCCCAAGGCGGTCGGCGTGCGGGCCGACATGTCCAAGCTGGCCGACATCGACCGGCTGTACGACGCCGTCCAGCAGCGCCACGCCCAGATCGACGCCCTGTTCGCCAACGCCGGCGGCGGCGACATGCTGCCGCTCGGCGCGATCACCGAAGAGCACTACGAAGACATCTTCGGCCGCAACGTGAAGGGCGTGATCTTCACCGTCCAGAAGGCGCTGCCGCTGCTGCGCGACGGCGCCAGCGTGATCCTGACGGGATCCACCACCGCCAGCACCGGCACGGCCGCGTTCAGCGTCTACAGCGCCTCCAAGGCGGCCGTACGCAACCTCGCGCGCAGCTGGACCCTGGACCTCAAGGATCGGGGCATCCGGGTCAACGTGGTCAGCCCCGGGCCGATCAAGACGCCGGGCCTTGTGGAACTGGCCGGTTCCGACCCCGCCCAGCAACAGAACCTGCTCGACTACATGGCCAGCCAGACCCCGATCGGCCGCGTCGGCGCGCCTGAGGAAATCGCCAAGGCGGTCCTGTTCCTGGCGTCCGACGATTCCGCCTTCATGGCCGGCTCGGACTTCGCGGTCGATGGCGGCGTCGCGCAGGTCTAGCGCGGCGAACTGGACCTGATCGACGTTCCGGCTCGGTGCTTGGCCCTCGTCCTTCGACAAGCTCAGGATGAGGACCATTTACAGGCCCCGGCAGCAGAAAAACCTCATCCTGAGCCCGTCGAAGGACGAGGTTTTCGTCTCAACCGCCGAATGTCGAGTGGACCTGATCCCCACGCAGAAACGCCGCCCGGTCTTGCGACCGGACGGCGTCCTGCTAGCCCTTCACGCACACCACCTGGCGCAGGGTGTGGACGATTTCCACCAGGTCGCTCTGGGCGGCCATGACGGCGTCGATGTCCTTGTAGGCCATCGGGGTTTCGTCGATCACGCCTTCGTCCTTGCGGCATTCCACGCCGGCCGTGGCGGCCATGTGGTCGGCCACGGTGAACCGGCGCTTGGCTTCGTTGCGGCTCATCGCCCGCCCGGCCCCGTGGGAGCAGGTGCAGAACGAGTCCGGGTTACCCTTGCCGCGCACGATGAACGACTTGGCGCCCATCGAGCCGGGGATGATGCCCAGCTCTCCGGCCTTGGCCGACACCGCGCCCTTGCGGGTGAGGTAGACCTCCTTGCCGAAGTGCTTCTCCTTGCTGACGTAGTTGTGGTGGCAGTTCACCGCTTCCTCCGTCACCACCAGATCCGGGAAGTGCTGGCGCAGCACCCCCAGCACCTCGTGCATCATCACCTCGCGGTTGGCCCGGGCGTACTTCTGGGCCCAGGCCACCGCGCGCACGTAGTCGACGAAGCCGTCGGAGCCCTCGGCGAAGTAGGCCAGGTCCTCGTCGGGCAGGTTGACGAACCAGCGGCGCATCTCGTGCTTGGCCCGCTCGATGAAGAACGTGCCGAAGCGGTTGCCCACGCCGCGCGAGCCCGAGTGCAGCATCACCCAGACGTCGCCGGCCTCGTCGAGGCAGAGTTCGACGAAGTGGTTGCCGGTGCCCAGCGTGCCGAGGTGCCCGAAGCCGCGCGGGTGGCCGGCCTTGGGGTTGCGGGCGACGATGTCGTCGTAGCCCTCCTTCAGATCCGCCCACTTCGCCGCGGCGATCGCCGGGGGCTCGACCTGCCAGGCGCCCTTGTCGTTGCGCCCGCCGTTGTCGGTGCGGCCGTGCGGCACGGCGGCCTCGATGGCCGAGCGCACGCCGAACAGGTTGTCGGGCAGGTGCTCGGCGCGGATCGAGGTGCGCACCGCCATCATGCCGCAGCCGATGTCGACGCCCACGGCGGCCGGGATGATCGCCTTCCAGGTCGGGATCACCGAGCCGACGGTGGCGCCCATCCCCCAGTGCACGTCGGGCATCACCGCCACGTGCTTGTGGATGAACGGCAGGCTGGCGACGTTGCGCAGCTGCTTGAGCGCCGACTCCTCGATCGGCACGCCTTGGGTCCACGCCTTGATCGGCGCGCCTTCGCTTTCGATGTGCGTGAAGCCGCTCATGGGCTTCTCCTTTCCAATCCGCCCCTCCCGGCGTCATGGTCGGAGGCATTTCCGCGCAAAACGAAAAACCCCTCCGGCCAAGGCCAGGAGGGGTTTTTCCGTAACGCCGACAGTCCGCTTGGACCTAGGCCGTCTTCCCCTCCGACACGCGCGCGCCATTACCCTCGACCTGGCGGTCCAGTTGGTAGCTGACGGTCGTGACTGGGGCTTTGCGCGCCATGGTCTTCGAAGTCCTCATCGGGAGGCGGGCGATTACAGGGTTACGCGAACCCGCGCCAGGGGCCGCGCGAGCGGCGCAAGCGGAAGTTGCGGGCGGTGTGGTAAATTTATCCCTCTCCCCTTGCGGGAGAGGGTGGCCCCGCGGAGCGGGGTCGGGTGAGGGGTTTCTCAGAACTCGCCGCCGCGACGGCGGACAGGCTGGGCGAGGTGCCTCCCGTCTGAGAGACCCCTCATCCGTCATCCTGCGGATGACACCTTCTCCCGCAAGGGGAGAAGGACGTTTAGGCCAGTTCCGGGCCGTCCGAGAGCGCTTCGCCGATGGCGCGGGCGCAGCCGGGAATGCCGAGGGCCCCGATGAACGACAGGGCCACGGCGCAGACCAGCAGGATCGGTTGGAAGATGCGCATGCGTTTTTCTCCACCTCAGAGCCCGCCTCGCCCGCCGGAAGGGGGTCGGCCGCGGGGTTGATAGACCGCCGTCCAGGTCGCTTAAACCGCTAGCGTGACGTTTGTTCCGGCCAGCCCGCCGGAAAACTCAGCATGCGGCATAATTGCCTCAAACTTATGTCACTGGTCGAGGTTGTAGGCCAGCCTCGCAGTCTCGATCCGCGCGAGTTTGTCGTTCAGCGGCGCCCAGTCGTCGGCCTCGGCGATCGGGGCCCACAGGGCCTCGACCTCGTCGATCAGCAGCTCTTCCGGCTCGGTTCGTCCGAACACGGGGTTTTCCAGGCGCTCCGGACGATCCGGCTCGAAGGCCGAGAGGCGGGCGCGGAACTCGGCGAAGACCGGGTCCTGGTAGAGCCCGCCGCGCGGCCCCTCCAGGGCGCGGCTTTCCGAGGCCTCGCCGCCGAACCAGTCGAAGAAGAACGGCTCCCAGCGCAGGGCCTCGCCGCCGGAAAGCCTGGTCCCTTCCGCCAGGGCCTTGAAGGCGGCGTTGACCAGCTCGACGTCGGCCTCCTCGCCCTGGCTCCTGACGGCCAGGCGGGCGATCACGGCCTCGCGCAGGGCGTCGCGATAGGCGGCCGAGAAGCCGTTGAGGGCGGCGATCAGGCCCGACTGGTCGGGCGATATCAGCGCCAGGCAGGCGGCCAGCTGCTGCAGGTTCCAGAACCCCGCCTCCGGCTGGCGGCCGAAGCTGTAGAGGCCCGAATGGTCGAAATAGGCGGCCGTGAAGTTGGGATCGTTGCCCGGCAGGAAGCGCCAGGGGCCGTAGTCGAAGCTCTCGCCGGTGACGACCATGTTGTCGGTGTTGAGCACCCCGTGCACGAAGCCGGCGGCCATCCAGCGGGCGACCAGGCGGGCGGTGCGGGCGACGACCTCCTGGAACATCGCCGTCGGCCGGTCGGGGGCGTCGATCAGGTGCGGGAAATAGGTCTCGACCACGTGGTCGACCATCGCCGTGATCAGGTCGGCGCGCTCGAAATAGGCCAGGCGCTGGAAGGTCCCGAAGCGTACATGGCTATGGGAAAGTCTCGTCAGCACCGCCGAGCGGGTGGGGCTGGGCTCGTCGCCGCGGGTCAGGGCCTCGCCGGTCTCGACCAGCGAGAAGGCCCGCGAAGTGGGAACGCCCAGGGCCTCCAGCAGGCCGGCGGCCAGGATCTCGCGCATCCCGCCCTTCAGAGTCAGCCGGCCATCGCCGTGGCGCGACCAGGGGGTCTGGCCCGAGCCCTTGGTGGCCAGGTCGAGCAGGCGGTCCGAACCGGCCTCCCGCTGTTGCGAAAACAGGAAGCCCCGACCGTCGCCGAGCTCGGGGTTGTACGAACGGAACTGGTGGCCGTGATAGCGCATGGCCAGGGGCCGGGACTGATTGTCCGGCAAGGCCTGGAAGCGCGCGAAGTGGGCGATCCACTCGGCGTCGGTCAGGCTCGCCAGGCCCACCGTGGCGGCCGCGCGATCGTTGCGGAAGCGCAGGATCGTTTCAGGAAAGTCGGCCGGGGCGACGGGGTCGGCGAACTCGCCCGCCTGCGCGACGAGGTCGGCGAATCGGGGATCGGGGCGATAGCGTTCGGAGACCGGCATGTGCGCCAGATGCGCCCGGCGCCGCCCGCGCGCAAGAAGCCCGCCCCCGCCGCAAGGTTTTAAGAAAGCGCGGATGTTCACATAACGCTGTCGCAGTTTCGCAACAGCAACTCTCGATCCGTGTTCCAGCAAGGATTTCGCTTGCCGAGCATCCGGACCGCCCATAACCATTGGCTGTCCATTCGAACAATCGTTCGGGTGTAGGCCAATCAAAAAGCCGGCGGGGGCGGTGCAAGCGCTCTCGTCATAACGAACCGAGGTAGGAAATGCGCTTTACCCAGGTGCTTCGCGGCACGGCGTCCGCCGTCGTGCTCGCGGGCGTCGCCGCGATCGGCGTCGCCCATGCTCAGGACACGGCCGCGGCGGCCGCCCAGGAGCCCGAAACCCTCACCGTCGACAGCATCATCGTCACCGCCCAGAAGCGCGAGCAGAACCTGCAGGACACCCCGGTGGTGGTCACCGCGGTCGGCGCCAAGCTGCTGCAGGACACCGGCGTCAAGGACATCAAGGACCTGACGATCCTGACCCCGGGCCTGACCGTGACCTCGACCACGTCGGAAGCCTCGACCACCGCCCGCATCCGCGGCGTCGGCACGGTCGGCGACAACCCCGGCCTGGAAAGCTCGGTCGGCGTGGTGATCGACGGCGTCTACCGCCCGCGCAACGGCGTGTCGTTCGGCGACCTGGGCGAGATGGAGCGCATCGAGGTGCTGAAGGGCCCGCAGGGCACCCTGTTCGGCAAGAACACCTCGGCCGGCGTCATCAACATCATCACCAAGGAGCCGGAGTTCGGCTTCGGCGCCAACGCCGAGGTCACGGTCGGCAACTACGACGCCAAGGGCGTGGCCGCCTCGGTCACCGGCCCGCTGTTCGACAGCGACAAGTGGGCTGGCCGCCTCTACGCCGCCGCCCGCCAGCGCAACGGCTACAACACCGTGGTGACCGGCGAGGGCCCGAGCACCGAGAAGGAAGACGCCGACCAGAACTTCTACACCGTGCGCGGCCAGCTGCTGTTCGTGCCGGACGACAACGCCACCTTCAAGCTGATCGCCGACTACACCAAGCGCGACGAAAACTGCTGCGGCGCCGTGCAGATCCGCACCGGCCCGACCGCCGCCGTCGTCAACGCCCTGAGCACCGGAACCGGCATCTCCAACCCGGCCGACCCGTTCAAGCGCGTGGCCTACTCCAACCGCGGCTCGCCGCAGGAGATCGAGGACAAGGGGATCTCGCTGCAGGCCGACATCGACCTGCCGATCGGCACGCTGACCTCGATCAGCGCCATCCGCAACTGGCGCACCGACACCGGCCAGGACAGCGACTTCACCGCCGCCGACATCACCTATCGCGCCAAGGACGGCACCAACTACGCCGAGTTCACCACCTACACCCAGGAACTGCGCCTGGCGGGGAACACCGAGCGCCTGAACTGGCTGGTCGGCGCCTTCCTGGCCGACGAGCGCCTCGACAACGAAGCCAACTTCCGCTTCGGGGCCGACTACGAAGCCTACATGTCGACGATCGTCCTGTCGGGCATCGCCGCCGCCCTGGCTCCGGCCGGCATCACGGTCAACCAGGCCAACGGCGCGACCTTCGCCTCGCAGATCACCGCCCTGCCCTACGGCAGCTCGTTCACCGCCGGCACCGGCCTGCACGACACCTACAACCAGCGCTCCAAGACCATCGCGCTGTTCACCAACAACACCTTCAAGGTCACCGACGCCTTCGACATCACCGTGGGCCTGCGCTACACGGCCGAAAGCAAGGACCTCAGCACCTACCAGACCGGCGCCTCGAACGCCTGCGGCGTGCTGCTGACCACCGCCGGCCAGCAGCGGGTGGCCTCCACCCTGGTGGCTCGCGGCGTTCCCGCGGCCCTGTTCGCCACCTCCACCGGCACGAGCCTGGTCTCGACCGTCGTCGGCAACATGTGCCTGCCCTGGGCCAACCCGCTGTTCAACGGCCGCGGCACCAAGCAGAGCATGACCGATCGTGAGTGGACCGGCACGGTGAAGGCGTCCTACCGCCTGAACCCGCAGGTCTTCGCCTACGGCTCCTACGCCCGCGGCTACAAGGGCGGCGGCTTCAACCTCGACCGCACCCAATCGTCGAACGGCCTGCCCAGCGGCGGCGTCGGCATCGTGCCGATCTACGACACCTCGTTCCCGGCCGAATACGTCGACAGCTACGAGCTGGGCCTGAAGAACACCCTGTTCAACCGCTCGGTGCTGTTCAACGTCACGGGCTTCTACCAGAAGTACGAGGACTTCCAGCTCAACACCTTCCTGGGCACCTCGTTCGCGGTGCGCTCGGTCGAGGAAGTGACCTCCAAGGGCGTCGACGTCGACTTCCTGTGGTTCACCCCGCTGCGCGGCCTGACCATCCAGAGCGGCCTGACCTACGCCAAGACCGAGTATGGCGACCAGAAGGTGGCCAACGACCCGACCAACGCCCTGGCCCTGCTGCCCGGCAGCCAGGTGTCGTTCGCGCCGGAAACCTCGGCCTCGGCCTCGGTGACCTACGAGCACCCGGTCGGCGGGACCCTGAAGGCCAGGTACAATGTCGGCGTCAAGTACATGTCCGACTACAACACCGGCTCGGACCTGTTCCCGTTCAAGGCCCAGGACGGCTTCGCCCTGGTCAACGCCCGGGTCGCTCTCGGCGACGCCGACGACAAGTGGACCGCCGAACTGTGGGCCCAGAACCTGCTCGACGAAGACTACTACCAGGTGGTGTTCAACGGGCCGCTGCAGGGCTCTTCGGGTCTTTCGGCCACCAACGCGGTCTACAACCGCGCCAACGACACCAACACCTACGACGCCTTCCTCGGCGCGCCGCGCACCTACGGCGTGACCCTGCGGGCGAAGTTCTGATCCGAGCCGCCAGAGCCCGGTCACGGGATCCGGCGCCTGGGGAAACACGGAAAGGGCGGCCTTCGCGGGCCGCCCTTTTTGGTTTTCGGAGATCATCGGCGAACACGGTTGTCCGGGCGCGAACACCCGTGCCAGATGGCGCCATGACGCTTCGATCGGTTCTGCTCGTCCTCCTGCTGGCCCTGGCCACGGCCGTCCCGGCGCCGGCCCAGGTCACGGGACCCATCCACGCCGACACGCCGCTTTGGCGGCCCGGCGGCGACGACATCTGGCCCCAGCACTTCTTCGACGACAGCGGCGCGTTCGGCTGCGTCCACGCCGTCAAGCTCGGTGTCTGGCGCTATCATGACGCCGAGTCCGAGGGCCCCGCCGACGATTCCTGGTACAGGTTCACCAACTACGGCGTCATGCACTGCTGGATGAACGTCGCCGAGGCCGACGCGCCGGACGCGTTCGGCGACACCCGTCCGGGCTTCCTGGTGAAGATCGGCGCCGCTGGCGGCAGCGAGCTGTGGGCCCTGCAGCTGGGCGCGAGGCCCGGCAGCGACTACCTCCTGCTGGCCCGCGCCCCCGGCGCGCTGGATCGCTTCACGGTGCTCCAGACCCCCTGCCCCAAGGCCGCCATCCGGGGCGGCCCGTCGCTCGACATCCTGGTCACCCGTTATTGCAGCATCAACAGCAAGCGCGAGATGCTCGCCCTGGCCCGCCGCGCGGCCAAGCTGCCCCCGGCCGGAACCCTGACCTTCGAACACGCCCCGCCCGATCCGGACTAGGGAGCGACCGCCTCCCAACGCCCTCGCGCCCGTTTTCCCTCCGCACGCCCGCCTTTTTCCCGTTTCCCGTTCGCGCGAACACCCCCAACCTCGAAGCGGGGCGAACCGCCGGGAAGACGCGAGGGCGAGCCGCGAATGAAAGCGATCAGACTCCTGGGGTTCTGGATCTGCCTGCTGCTAGGCCTGGCCCTGGCCGCCCTGGCCCAGCGCGCGCCGCCGCCCCTGCCCGCGACCGCGCCGCCAGACGCCTTCTCGGCCACGCGGGCCATGGCCGACGTGCGGACCATCGCCCTGCGCCCCCACCCCACCGGCTCGACCGACATCGTGCGGGTGCGCGAGCATCTGATGAGCCGGATCTCGTCGCTGGGGCTGGAGCTGGCCGTGCGTGCCGACGAGGGCTACGCCCCCGCGCGCAACCAGGGCCGGTTCCTGTCGGCCGGGGCGGTGCAGAACGTCATCGGTGTGCTGCCGGGGGCGGATCGCGCCAAGCCCGCCGTGCTGGTGATGAGCCACTACGACTCGGTGGCCAACTCGCCCGGCGCCGCCGACGACGCGGCCGGCGTGGCCGCCGCCCTCGAGGTGGCCCGCGCCCTGAAGGCCGGCCCCAAGCCGGCCCGCGACGTGATCTTCCTGTTCACCGACGGCGAGGAGCAGGGCCTGCTGGGCGCCGACGCCTTCTTCGCCCGCGATCCCCTGCGCGAGCGCGTGGGCCTGGTGATCAACATGGAGGCGCGCGGCGATTCCGGCCGCGCGGCCATGTTCCAGACCGGCCCCGGCAACGGCGCCCTGATGCACCTCTTCGCCCGCGAGGCCCGGCGACCGGCCGCCAACTCCCTGGCCGCGGCGGTCTACGAGAAGATGCCCAACGACACCGACTTCACCCACGCGGTGAAGGCCGGCCTGCCGGGGCTGAACTTCGCCTTCATCGACGACCAGCTGGCCTATCACACGCCCCTGGCCCGCGCCGACCACCTCGACCAGGGCAGCCTGCAACACCTGGGCGACCAGGTGCTGCCCACGGTGCGCGCCCTGGCGACCGCCGCCGACCTGCCGGCCAAGGCCCCCAACGCGGTCTATTCGGACCTCTTCGGCCTGGTGATGGTCAGCTATCCGGTGGAAGTCGCCTGGGGCCTGCTGGCCCTGGCCGGCGCGCTGGTGCTCTACGCCCTGGTGCGCGGCCTGATGATCAAGGGAACCAGCGTCGTCGAGCTGCTCAAGGGCCTGTGCGGCTTCCTGCTGGTCGGCGTCTCGGGCGGCCTGGTGCTGCACCTGGCCGGCAAGCTGCTGGGCATCGTGGATCTGCAGGGACACTACGCTCTCTTGGGCCGGTTCAACCCGCTGCTGCTGGGCGGTACGGCCTTGCTGGTCGGCACGGCTCTCGCCGTGGTGATCGGCCAGGCCAAGGGCGCGGCGCGGATCTGGCCGAGCCTCCTGGCGCTGGCCGCCGGCGGCCTCACCTGCCTGGTCGGCGGACCGGCGCTCGACCCGATCGGTCTGGGCCTCGGCGTCGCCGCCGCCGTGCTGGTCTGGGCCTCGCTGGGCAAGCCGGTGGGCGTGCTGGGCGCCTGGATCGGCGCGCTGGTCGGCCTGCTGGCCATCGCCATCGCGACCATGGTCCTGCTGCCCGGCGGCTCGGTGATGACCACCTGGCCGCTGCTGGTCGCGGCCCTGGCGGCGGTGCTGGTGCTGGCCAAGGGCGGCACCCGCAACAAGCGCGTGGCCCTGGCCCTGACCTTCTTCGTGGCCCTGGCGGCCGTGGCCGTGGTCGCCCAGGTCGGCGCCTGGGGCGGCTGGACCTTCGCCGGCCTCGGCGTCGAGCTGCCGGCGATCCTGGCGGCGTTCGGCCTCTTGGCCCTGCCGGCCCTGATCCCCCTGGCCCACGACTTCTCGGCCCTGAAGCTGGCGGCCATCCCCGCCACCCTGGTCGCCGGCCTGGGCGCGGCGCTCGTGGCCTACGCCGTGCTGGCCGGGGCCAGCGCCACGCGGCCGGAACTGACCGAGGCCGCCCACCTGTCGGACCTGTCGACCGGCCGCGCCTACCGCATCTCGACCCTGCCGCGGCTGGACGCCTGGTCGCGCGGCGCCCTGACCGCCCAGGGCGGCACGCCCGTGCAGCAGGAGCTGGTCCCGTTCTTCAAGTCCAAGGCCTGGCTGGCCGACGCCCGGCCCGTGCCGCTGGACCCGCCGCAACTGGTGCTCGAACAGGCCGGCGAGCGGCTGCTGGTGCGGGTGATCCCCGGTCCCGGCGCCGAATATGTCACGGTGCGGATCAGGCCCGACGGCATGCTGGCCGGCGCCCGCCTCAACGGCCGCCCCGTGCCCCTGACCACCAAGGCCGGCGAGTGGACCAGCCTGACCTACCACGCCCCCGACCCCAGCGGCGTGACCCTCAGCTTCAGCCGCCTGAACGGCTCCGGCCGCGTCGAGGCCGCCGCCCTGGAAGTCCGCGAAGGCTGGCCCCGCGCCACGCCCTCGCCGGGAGCCAAGCCGGACGGGCTGATGGCCTGGGGGCTGTCGGACAAGACCCTGGTGCTGACCCGGGCGAGCGTGAAGTGGTGATCCGTTTCGGAAAACCTCTCCCATAGGGAGAGGGAGGGGCCCGCCGCGCAGCGGTGGGAGGGTGAGGGGTTACACCCTCACCGCATTGCCCACGATTTGCCGGCACGCCGGCCGGCCTCGTAACCCCTCATCCTCCCATCCCGACATGCGTCGGGACGGGCCCCTCCTTCTCCCTATGGGAGAAGGGTTGGTCGGATGGGAGAAGGATCCCCTTACTCCGCCGCCTGCTTCGGCGCGTAGCCGAGGATCGCCTTGGTCTCGAGGAACTCGCCGAACGCGTGGTCGCCCCATTCGCGGCCGTTGCCGCTCATCTTGTAGCCGCCGAAGGGGGCCATCAGGTCGGGGCTGGCGCCGTTGAGATTGACCTGGCCGGCGCGGAGCTTGGACGCGACCTTGCGGACACCCTCCGGATCGCCGCCCGAGACGTAGGCGGCCAGGCCGTATTCGGTGTCGTTGCCGATCGCGACGGCCTGGTCGACGCTGTCGTAGCCGAGGATCGACAGCACCGGGCCGAAGATCTCTTCCTTGGCGATGGTCATGTCGGGGGTGACGTTGGCGAAGACGGTCGGCTTGACGTAGTAGCCGGTCTCCAGCCCTTCGGGCTTGCCGGGGCCGCCGGACACCAGGGTCGCGCCCTCGTCGACGCCCTTCTGGATCAGGCCCTGGATCTTGGTCCACTGCACTTCGGACACCACCGGGCCGAGCTTGGAATTGCCGCTGGGATCGCCGACCGTGTGGGCCTCGGCGGCGGCCTTGGCGATGGCGATCACCTCGTCCATGCGCTTGGCGGGGACCAGCATACGGGTGGGGGCGTTGCACGACTGGCCCGAGTTCATCATCACCGAGGCCACGCCTCCTCCCACCGCGCGCTGGAAGTCGGCGTCGTCGAGGATGATGTTGGGGCTCTTGCCGCCCAGCTCCTGGTGCACGCGCTTGACGGTGGGGGCGGCGTTCTTGGCCACCTCGATGCCGGCGCGGGTCGAGCCGGTGAACGACACCATGTCGACTTCAGGATGGCTGGACAGCGCCGCGCCGACCGTGGGGCCGTCGCCGTTGACCAGGTTGAACACCCCGGCCGGCACGCCGGCGGCTTCCAGGATCTCGGTCCACACCCAGGCCGAGAACGGCGCGATTTCCGAGGGCTTCAGCACCATGGTGCAGCCGACGGCCAGGGCCGGGGCGACCTTGCAGGCGATCTGGTTCACCGGCCAGTTCCACGGGGTGATGAAGGCGCAGACGCCGATCGGCTCCTTCACCAGCCGCGTCGTGCCGCGATCCTCTTCGAACTTGTAGTCCTTCAGCACCTGCAGCGCCGTCTGGACGTGGGCGACGCCCATCGCCGCCTGGGCGCGCTGGGCCAGCCAGGCGGGGGCGCCCATCTCCTCGGTGATGGCCTTGGCCATGTCCTCGAAGCGCTTCTGGTACTCGGAAATGATCCGCTCGAGCAGGTCGATGCGCTCTTCGCGGCTGGTCTGGGAGAAGGTGGCGAAGGCCTTGCGGGCGGCGCGGACGGCCAGGTCCACGTCTTCCACCGCCCCCAGGGTCACCCGGCCGGCGACGGCTTCGGTGGCGGGGTTGATGACGTCCACCGTCTTGTCGGACTTCGCCTCGACCCATTGGCCGTCGATGTAGAACTTCAGGTAGTCGCGCATGGGGATCCTCCTGCCGGGCCGCTCTAACCTGGGACGGGGGCGGCGCTCTTTCAAACGCTCATTCTAATTATCGGCGATCAGGTGGAAAGGGGCGCCGTCGGTGGAGTTTGTTAATTCGCCTCTCGGAAGTTGAGCCCACCAATCGATGCGAGGGAGCCGACATGGCCAAGCTGACGCCGCTCAACACGTTGCTGAACAAAGGCGCCGACAGCGACGCCGTCCAGGCTCTGGAACAGTTGGCCGCCGCTCGGCATCTGCTCGACGACGCGGCGTTCCGCCAGTCGCCCGATCCGCAAGACCAGGTGAACGTGCCGGTCACGGCGTTGGACAGGATCGTACACCAGAGCTACGGCTACGGAGCCGGCGACGTTCCCGGCGCCCTGGAAGCGGACTTCGCCTCCCTCTCAAGGTCGGAGGCCCGGCTGATCATCAGGCTCGCCGCCGCCGCGGCCGACCAGCCCACGGCCGAGCAACCAACCCAGAGGTACCTCGTCGATCTCGACCGGACGGCCTCGACCTACCAGAGCGCGTTTATCCGCATCGACATCCGGACCTGGGTCTCTGCGCTGGACGGGACGCACCCGCTGTCGGAACACATCGAGGGGCTGCTCGTCGTCTCGGCCGCTCGATCGTTCGTCGATATCACGCAGATGCCGCTCTACAATTTCATGACGATCTATCAGCGCCAGCTCACGCAATCGAACCGCTCGGCGAAGGACGTCATAGACGCCCTGGAAACCGTCCGGCACGTCTGGCATCGGGGGCTGGAGCGGCTCCAGGCCTAGCGCCGCCTCAGCACTCGACCCGGTTCACCGACAGGCCCACGGCCAGGCCGCCGAGCGAGGTCTCCTTGTAGATCTCGTTCATATCCTCGCCGGTGCGCTTCATCGTGGCGATGACCTTGTCCAGCGACACCGAGTGCTGGCCGTCGCCGAGCAGGGCCAGGCGGGCGGCGTCGATGGCCTTGATGGCGCCCATGGCGTTGCGCTCGATGCAGGGGATCTGGACCAGGCCGCCGATGGGATCGCAGGTGAGGCCCAGATTGTGCTCCATGCCGATCTCGGCGGCGTTCTCGATCTGGGCGTTGGTCCCGCCCAGGGCGGCGCAAAGCCCGCCGGCGGCCATGGAGCAGGCCACGCCCACCTCGCCCTGGCAGCCGACCTCGGCCCCCGAGATCGAGGCGTTGCGCTTGTAGAGCGCGCCGATGGCGGCCGCCGTCAGCAGGAAGACGCGGATCTGCTCGGGCGTGCCCTTGTGGAAGCGCACGAAGAACCGCAGCACGGCCGGCACCAGGCCCGCCGCGCCATTGGTCGGGGCGGTGACGACGCGGCCGCCGGCGGCGTTCTCCTCGTTGACCGCCATGGCCCACAGGTTGACGAAGTCCATGGCCGCCAGCGGATCGCTCATCTGGCGCTCCATCCGGCCAAGGATGGTCTGGTGGATCTGGCGGGCGCGGCGCTTGACCGACAGGCCGCCGGGCAGGATCCCGTCCTCGCGCATGCCCCGGTCGATGCAGGCCTCCATGGCCCCGAAGATGCGGTCGAGGCCGGCGTTCATCTCGCCCTCGCTCATCCGGGCCAGCTCGTTGGCGGCCATCACCTGGGCGATGGTCAGGCCGGCCTGATCGGCGCGTTCCAGCAGGTCGGCCGAGCTCTCGAACGGGAACGGGATCGTCGGGCCTTCCTCGGGCGGCGCATTGCGGCCCATCTCGCTCTCGTCGCGCACGAAGCCGCCGCCGATCGAGAAATAGGTACGCTCGGCCAGCACGCCGCCTTCGGCGTCGAAGGCGGTGAAGGTCAGGGCGTTGGGGTGCTGGGGCAGGCGCTCGTGGCCGGCGAAGACGATGTCGCGGGCCTCGTCGAAGCCGATCCCGATCTCGCCGCCCAGCAGCATCCACTGGGTCGCCTTGGTCTCGGCGAGAGCCGCCTCGCCGGCGTCGGGATCGAGGTTGGCGGGCGCAAAGCCCATCAGGCCCAAGATCACGGCGCGGTCGGTGGCGTGGCCTTTGCCTGTCAGGGCCAGCGACGCGTAGAGCCGGGTCTCGACCCTGGCGACGAGCGGGAGCTTGCCGGCGGCGCGCAGCCGCTCGACGAACATCACCCCCGCCGTCATCGGCCCCATGGTGTGGCTGCTGGAAGGGCCGACGCCCAGCTTGAAGAGATCGAAGACGGAGGCGGTCATTTTTATTCTTCACCGTTCTTCCCCGCGAAGGCGGGGACCCAAGCTGAGCTGGCCACGGGGTGCGCGGTCGACTCGGCTTGGGCCCCCGCCTTCGCGGGGGTGATCGGGCTACTTTTTTCTCTTACTTACGTTCGGCCTTGGTCTTGTCGCGCAGGTCCTTGAACTCGGACCCCGCCTGCCATTCCGGCCACACGCGCGAGTTCGCCAGATCCGCGCCGACCTTGTAGAACAGGCCGATGTCCATCGCCTGGCCCGACAGGTCCCAGTCCGCCGACCATTCGTCGGCCGGCTGGTGGTAGCGGTTGGTGGTGTAGTCTTCCTCGGCCTTCTCGCCGGCTTCCTTGCCGCCCTTCACGAGATCGTTGCCCGAGCCGACCGAGATCGCCGGCACGCCGCGCTTGGCGAAGGGGAAGTGGTCCGAGCGGTAGAAGTGGCCGGCCTGCGGCGTGGGATCGGGCGTGAAGTAGCGGCCCTCTTCCTTGGCCTTGGCCACCAGCATGTCCTGCAGATCGACCTTGCCGTCGCCCGAGGTGGTGACGTCCTTGGCCGGACCGGCGGCCGACAGGGCGTCGATGTTGAGGTCGGCGACCGTCTTGGCCAGCGGGAACAGCGGGTTGGCGGCATAGTATTCCGAGCCCAGCAGGCCCTTTTCTTCCGCCGTCACGGCCAGGAACAGCACCGAGCGCTGCGGCGCGGGGCCGGCCTTGAAGGCGCGGCCCAGTTCCAGCAAAGCCGCGATACCATCAGCGTTGTCGACCGCGCCGTTATAGATCTTGTCGCCCTTGGCGTCCGGCAGGCCCACGCCCAGGTGGTCCCAGTGGCCGCTGTAGATGATGCTCTCGTCGGGGAACTTCGTGCCCTTCACGCGGCCGGCGATGTTCTTGGAGACGATCACCTGGTGGTCGACGGCGTAGTCGGCCGAGAAGGTCGCCTTCAGGTCCACCGGCTTGAAGTCGCGGGTCTGGGCCTGCTGCTTCAGGACCTCGAAGTCGAGACCGGCCTGCTTGAAGAGCTCGACGGCCAGGTCGCGCTGGATCCAGCCTTCCAGCGGCGGGTGGCTCTTGCCCGGGTCCTTGCGGACGATGTCGAACATCGTGTTGGTGTTGGAGTTCTTGACCGTGTTCCAGCCGTAGGAGGCAGGCGCGGTCTCATGCACGATCAGCAGGCCGGCGGCGCCGCGGCGGGCGGCCTCTTCGTACTTGTAGGTCCAGCGGCCATAATAGGTCATGGCCTTGCCGCCGAAATCGCCCTTACCCGTTTCGAAGTCCGGGTCGTTGATCAGCACGACGACGATCTTGCCCTTGACGTCCAGACCCTTGAAATCGTCCCAGTTGCGCTCGGGCGCGGTGACGCCGTAGCCGGCGAAGACCAGCGGCGCGTCCTTGATCGACACCTTGTCGACATTGGTCATGGCCGCGCGGATGGCGATCTGCTCGCCCTGGGCCAGGTTGATGTGGTTCGACGCCGTCATGATGTGGGCGGCGACCGGGCCCTTGATCTCGAACTTGCCCAGCGGCACGTCCTGGGTCCAGGCGCGCTTGCCGTCCTTCTGCAGGTCGCCGGCCGGCTCCAGGCCGATCGCCTGCATCTGCTGGGTGATGTAGGCGACGGTCTTCTTCTCGCCCTCGGTGGCGGGACCCCGGCCCTCGAATTCGTCCGACGACAGCACCTTGATGTGCTGCGACAGGCGGGCCGGGTCGATCTTGGGCGCCTCGGCCGCATGCGAGAGCATGGGCGCGGCGATCAGGGCCGTGGCGAGGAGCAGGCGTTTCATCGTCGCTGTTCTTTTCGAGCGGTTCATTCGAAGGCGCGGACCCTAGCGGGTGGTTTTGACCGCCGCTAGGGGGTGGGGAGAAAGTGGGCATGCTTCCCGGTCCCCAGGGAACCTCCCCCTGTGGGGGAGGTGATCGCGAAGCGATCGGTGGGGGGTGTGACTGCGAAACAAGCCAAGGCGACGGAAGCTGAAAACTTCCCCCCACCGGCCTGCGGCCGCCTCCCCCACAGGGGGAGGTTCCTCATCCGTCGGCCTTCGGCCGCCACCTTCTCCCGCAAGGGGAGAAGGATCAGAGGACTTTTGAAAACACCGCTGGGTCCACGTTCCCGCCCGACAGCACGATGGCCGCCGTTTGCCCGGAGAGGTCGATCTTGCCGCTCAGCGCGGCGGCCAGCGCCACGCAGCCGCCCGGCTCGACCACCAGCTTCAGGTTCGCAAACGCCCAGCGCATGGCGGCTGCGACTTCCTCGTCGGTGACGGCGGCGATGCCCGTGAGCGTCCGGCTGTTGATCGGCCAGGTCAGGGCGCCGGGGATCGGGGTCAGCAGGGCGTCGCAGAACGAGCGGGCGTCGGGGTCGATCACCTCGCGATGGCCGCTGCCCAGCGAGCGGCGGGTTTCGTCGAAGCCGGCGGGTTCGGCGCCCCAGACCTGGGTGGCCGGCGACAGGGCCTTCACGGCGGTCGAGGTTCCGGCGATCAGCCCGCCGCCGCCGACGGGGCAGAGCACCTTGTCGAGGGTCGCGCCGGCGGTCTCGGCTTGGGCGATGATCTCCAGCCCCACCGTGCCCTGGCCGGCGATGATGTGCGGGTCGTCGTAGGACGGCACGACGATCATCCCGCGCTCGGTAGCGATCTGCGCGGCGATCGCCTCGCGGTCTTCCTTGAAGCGGTCGAAGAAGCGAATCTCGGCGCCGAAGCCGCGCGTGGCCTCGACCTTCACGCTGGGCGCGTCGAGCGGCATGACGATCAGGGCGGGCAGGCCAAGCTTGCGGGCCGCCAGGGCCACGCCCTGGGCGTGGTTTCCCGACGAGAAGGCGACGACGCCCCTCTCCTTCTCTTCGGCCGACAGCTGCGAGAGGCGGTTGTAGGCGCCGCGAAACTTGAAGGCCCCGGCCAGCTGCAGGGTCTCGGGCTTGACGAAGATCCGCCCCGACAGCCGCTCGGACAGGGCGGCGCTTTCGAGCAAGGGCGTGACGACGGCCTGGCCCTGGAGGCGGGCGGCGGCGGCCTGGATGTCGGCGAGCGAGACGGTCATGAGGCTGTCCACCGGCGGCTGCGTCTTCGCGGGAACAGCCCCGCGACAATCGACCGCACCGCTACTAGCTCGCGCCGGAAGTTCGCGCCATAAGAGAGCGGGAAGACTGCTGAGGGGCTCTCACACCATGAAGACCGCACTGCTGGCCGCCGCGGCCTGCGCCGTCCTGTCGCTCGCCGCCGGCACGGCCGCCAGCGCCGGCGAACTGATCGTCGGCGCCTACAAGCACGACGTCACCTTCATCGGCGAGGCCGTCGGCCTGGGCGCCGCCGGCCGCGAGGACGGCGTCGACCTGCACGTCGGCTACCGCACCGATCGCCTGGAGAACCTGCGCTGGCTGGGCAAGCCGCAGGTCCACGCTTTCCTGTCCCTGAACAGCGAAAACACCTCGAACTTCGTGGCCGCCGGCTTCAGCTGGCCGATCGACTTCGGCGACAAGGGCGGCTTCTATTTCCGCCCGGGCATGGGCCTGGCCTATACCGACGGCGAGACCAACCTGCCGCCGGTGAACCAGCCCGGCATCAGCCAGGCCGAGATCGATCGCCGCCTCAAGCTCTACTACACCCGCATCGATTTCGGCTCGAAGGTGCTGTTCCAGCCGGAGCTGAACCTGGGCTACCGCTTCAACGACCGTTGGGCGACCGAACTGTCCTACGTGCACCTTTCGAACGGCCAGATCTTCCACCAGGGCAAGAACCAGGGGCTTGACGATCTGGGCGTGCGACTGCTTTACGCCTTCTGACTTCGCGGGGGCCGCCTGACGGCCCCCTCCTGTCGCCGCACAATCTGATGAACGTCCGCCGCCGAGTCCTGTCGAAGGGCCGCGGGCGCTACCGGGCAGGTGACAAGGCATATCTCTATCATGGCCAACGTGACCGTCGTGGGCGCCCAATGGGGCGACGAGGGCAAGGGCAAGATCGTCGACTGGCTCTCCAACCGGGCCGACGTCGTCGTGCGCTTCCAGGGCGGCCACAACGCCGGCCATACGCTGGTGGTGGACGGCAAGGTCTACAAGCTCGCTTTGCTGCCCTCGGGCGTGGTGCAGGGCAAGACCTCGGTCATCGGCAACGGCGTGGTCGTCGATCCCTGGCACCTGCTGTCCGAGATCGCCAAGATCGCCGACCAGGGCGTGGCCATCACGCCGGACGTGCTGATCCTGGCCGACAACGCCGCCCTGATCCTGCCGCTGCACCGCGACCTGGACCAGGCGCGTGAAGCCGCCTCCAGCCAGAAGATCGGCACCACCGGCCGCGGCATCGGCCCGGCCTACGAGGACAAGGTGGGCCGTCGCGCCATCCGCGTCGCCGACCTGGCCGATCCGGAAGCCCTGAAGCCGAAGATCGAGCGCCTGCTCAGCCACCACGGCGCCCTGCGTCGCGGCCTTGGCCTGCCGGACGCCGACGCCGGCGCGCTGTTCGACCAGCTGATGGAGATCGCGCCGCAGATCCTGGCCTACGCCCAGCCCGCCTGGCGCGTGCTCGACCAGGCCCACAAGGCCGGCAAGCGCATCCTGTTCGAAGGCGCCCAGGGCGCCCTGCTGGACGTCGACCACGGCACCTATCCGTTCGTCACCTCGTCCAACACCGTCGCCGGCCAGGCCGCCGCCGGTTCGGGCATGGGTCCCAAGGGCCCGGGCTACGTGCTGGGCATCGTCAAGGCCTACACCACCCGCGTCGGCGAAGGCCCGTTCGCCTGCGAGCTGCAGGATGACGTCGGCAAGCACCTGGCCACGATCGGCCGCGAGGTCGGCGTCAACACCGGCCGTCCGCGCCGCTGCGGCTGGTTCGACGCGGTGCTGGTGCGCCAGTCGGTGGCCATCAACGGCATCGACGGCATCGCCCTGACCAAGCTGGACGTGCTGGACGGCCTGAAGACCCTGAAGATCTGCGTCGGCTACAAGATCGGCGACAAGATCCTCGACTACCTGCCCGCCGGCATGCGCGACCAGGCCGCCGCCGAGCCCGTGTACGAAGAGATCGAAGGCTGGAGCGAAAGCACCGCCGGCGCCCGCTCGTTCAAGGACCTCAACGCCAACGCCATCAAGTATGTGCGCCGCGTCGAGGAACTGATCGGCGCCCCGGTGGCCCTGCTGTCCACCAGCCCCGAGCGCGACGACACCATCCTGATGCGCGACCCGTTCGCGGGGTAAGCTTTTGAAACCTCTCCCATGGGGAGAGGGAGGGGCCCGCGCCGTCAGGCGTGGGAGGGTGAGGGGGTACGACGTCAGCCGTCCTATCCCCCTCGCCCCTTGCCCTGTCCGGAAAGTCTGTAACCCCTCACCCTCCCATGCTTCGCATGGGCCCCTCCCTCTCCCTATGGGAGAGGTGAACCGAGGCGGGAGAAGGAACTCACGGAGGCCGACAATCCCCATAATGAGGACTACCTACGGTCGCGGTTAGCGATTGCTTAGGTCGGCAAGGCTACAACCCTCGTGTCACCAAGGGGGTCGCCTGATCTTGTCCGCGCGTCGAAAGCTCTCTCCGGTCCGCAAGCCGGACCGATTGACGCGCAGCCTGCGCGCCCTGGAGCGCACGGCCTCGACCAGCCGGGTGCTGAACCTGCTGGCCATCGCCGCCGACAGCCACAAGCGGCCGGAATATTCGCAGCATCCGCTGTTCCGCAACCGGGTCCTCAACAACAGCCTGATCGTCAAGCACCGCCTGCGGACCGACGACCTCTTCCTGTTCGACGAAGCCCGCCCCACGGCGACCAAGATCATCATCCCGTTCGAGCGCAGCGACCTGTCGCTGGGCGGCCAGTCGTTCTTCGTCGGCCAACGCGGCTGGATCGACCTGCTGCGCGAGGCCTGCAACGATCCCACCGACATGACCCGGGACCTGGCCACGCTGCGCATGATCGACATGCTGCCGTCGCTGGACCCGTTCCTGCTGCGCGAGCACCTGCGCCGCCACGGCATGATCGTGGCCCCCTGCTACTTCGCCCTGTCGCCCGGCGACCTGGAGCAGATGCAGGGCTTCGTCACCGTCGAGATCTCGCGGCTGATCGACCTGGCCTATCGCGACAGCGGCCGGGTGAACGGCGCGGCCGCCGCCCGCCTGGTCGAGGCGCTGCTGTCGACCGACGTCGACGAGCGGCTGGAGCCCCTGCGCGAGACCCTGGTCCTGGAGGGCGAGAGCTTCCGGGAGGGCGTCTTCAGCTGGAAGGGCTTCCTCTATTACAAGTGGATGCTGACGCGGCTGTGGCCGCAGCTGACCGCCACGGCCGGCGAGATCGGCCAGATGATCATCACCGGCGCCCGCGAGGCCGAGACGGCCCGCTATGTCGACGACGCCCGCAAGCGGCTGCAGCACGGCGTAGTGGTCGAGCGCGCCTCGATCCTGCGCACGCTGAAGGTCTATGACGACGCCTTCGAGGACCTGATCGACAACGGCAAGCCCCAGGCCTTCCGCGAGTTCCTGCTGCGCGCGCCCGAGATGTTCCTGTCCCTGGGCGAGAAGGTCGGGGTGATCTCGCACATCGCCAGCTTCTGGCGCTACCGCTTCCCCGAGGGCCAGCAGGCCATCGTCGACGTGGAAGAAGCCGTCGACATCCTGCAGGACTTCGACTCCGGGTTGTCGGCGTCGCTTTCGATCTGAGATCGCCCACCTGAGGTAGGCGATCTGACGCAGAGGAGCCGCCTGGTCATCAAGCGGATTTTTACCCTCGCGCCTTAAGAGTCGGGGTCCGTTCTTCCCGACCAGCGAAGAGGCCCCGCCCCGTGTTCGACGACAACCCCCGCACCCTGCAGCGCATCGCCGCCAAGATGCAGCGCGTGTTGGTCGTCGATCCGAGCAACGCGGCCGTCCGCCTGCTGGGCGACCAGCTGCGCCACGTGGGCAATGTGCAGGTCTTCGCCGCCCCGACCATCGAGCAGGGCTGGGGCATGGTGCGCACCGTCGACCCGCAGATGATCTTCGTCGAGCACGCCAGCGCCGGCCTCGACGGCCTGGCCCTGGCCCGCAAGATCCGCCGCAGCGACCTGGCCTGCCGCCAGAACCCGATCATCATGTGCACGGCCGAAGCCACCGCCGAAGCCATCTTCGGGGCCCGCGACGCCGGCATCCACGAGTTCATGCGCAAGCCGTTCACGATCAAGGATCTGGAACGCCGCCTCGAGGCCGTGACCCTGAAGCCGCGCGACTGGGTGGAGGCCGTGCAGTACGTCGGTCCCGACCGCCGCCGCTTCAACTCGGCCGAATACAAGGGTCCGCGCAAGCGCAAGGCCGACGCCGCCGGCACGCCCGCCGCGCGCCTGTCGCAGGCCCTGCGCATCGTCAAATCCGCCGCCCAGTCGCTGGACAGCGATCCGGCCCAGGCCCGCCGCGCTCTCGCCGCCCAGGCCGCCGAGCTGAACGCCGTCGGCGTGGCGGTGAAGGATCCGCGCCTGGTCGAGGCCGCCGCGGCCCTGGCCGGCTGCACCACGGCCGACTTCTCGGTCGGCGGCGGCCGCGCCGAACTGGTCAGGCGCATCGACGCCCTGATGGGCTTCATGACCGACGAGGGCAACGGCCGGGCGGCTTAGGAGTTTCCCTTCTCCCCTTGCGGGAGAAGGTGTCGCCGTAGGCGACGGATGAGGGGTCTCTCAAAAGCAGAACGCCGCGACGGCCGATCGGCTGTCGCGGCGTTTGTCTTAGTGCAACCCCTCATCCGACCCGCTGCGCGGGCCACCTTCTCCCGCAAGGGGAGAAGGATCAGGGCTCCGATCAGAACGCCATGCGGGCGATCAGCTGGAAGGCCGGGCCGGCTTCTTCCGATTCCAGTTCGTATTCGGCGTAGTTGCGGGCCTTCTGGTCGGCCAGGCTGTCGAACTTGTCGAAGGTTTCCTTCTTCTTGCCGTTCAGCAGGTTCGAGCCGGTCAGGCGGATGGTGGTGCGCTCGCCGATGCGCTTCTCGACGAAGATTTCCAGCTCGCCGCCGTAGGTGGTGTGGACCTCCTCGCCGATCAGGCGGTCGAAGGCCTCGCCCTGCTTGCGGTAGGTGGCGCCGAAGGCCGCGCCCAGCTTCGGCAGGTCCTGGATGAAGCCGACATTGGCCACGTACTTGGCCTGGCCGTTGAAGCGGCGCTTGCCCAGCACGTCCGAGATCTCGCTGTCGAGCCAGGAGTAGTTGAAGAACACGCCGGTGTTGTCCAGGCCCACCACGGTCAGCGGGGTCGAGAGGTCGAACTCCAGACCCCAGACCTTGCCGTCGCCGACGTTGCGCGACTGCAGCACGCTGGCGGTGCCGCCGGCCGAGCCCACCACGCCGGTGTCGGCCAGTTCGATCAGGTCGGTGACGTCGCGGTAGAAGAAGTTGACGCCCGCCACGCCCTGGCGGCCGAGGCGACGCTCATAGCCGACGTCCAGGCCCCAGGCGGTTTCCGGCTTCAGGTTCGGATTGCCGATGAAGTCGTTGTCGCCGTACTCCTCCTCGAGGACCGCCGGCGAGATCTGGTCGAAGCCGGGGCGGCGCACGGTGCGGGCCACCGAGGCGGTGACGCGGTCGTCGTCGGTCAGGCTCCAGCGCAGGTGGGCCGAGGGCAGCAGGATGGCGTAGTCGAGGCTGGTGTCGCGCAGGGCGGCCGCGGCCGTCTCGTCGGTGATCGAGACGTCGGTGGTCTCGTAGCGCAGGCCCGCTTCCCACTTCACGTTGCCGGCCTTGCCCGACAGCTGGACGTAGGGATCGACGCGCTTTTCCTCGATCTGGTTCACGCCGCCGGGGACGGCTTCGTAGGGGTTGCTGACCGCGGTCGCGCCGATGTTGTAGCGGTTGCGCAGGGTCTGGATGTCGCTGTCGCGGCTCTTGTCCTGCAGGTCGACGCCGAACTCCAGCTTGGCCGCGCCCAGGTCACGCTCGTGCTTCAGCTTCAGCGTGGTCTCGGTGTCCTCGATGTCGGTCGTGGTCCGGTCGAAGGTGTAGCGCGGCTTGGAGCGGTTGTAGTCGGTGTCGTCCTCGCGGTCGAAATCGGTCTCGGTGAAGCGGGCGTAGGTGACGCGGGCCGAGCCGACGCCGCCGAACATCTCGTGCTTGTACTTGGCCGACAGGGTCAGGGTTTCCTGGTCGGTGTCGACGATCTGGTGGTTGATGGTCAGCAGGTTGCCGCCGGTGGTCTTGCCGAACACGATCGGCGCGGTCGAGCCGCCGGTGCGGGTGTTGTACTCGAGCGAGTATTCGTCCTGCTTGCGGTCGGTCTTGACGTAGAAGGCCGACAGGTCGAGGTCGCCGCCGGCCAGGGGCGTCTGGTAGCTGGCGTTGAACGAGTAGTCCGTGCCGTTGCGCACGTCGCTCTGGTCTTCGCGGTTGACGAAGGCGCCGTTCGGGCTGGCGTAGCGCAGGCTGGTCTTTTCCTTGGGGTTGCGACGGCCCTGCAGGTTGGCGCCCAGCAGCAGGCGGCCGGGGCCGACCTGGCCGCCCCAGACGCCGCCCAGGGTCTCGCGGATGCGGCCGTCGTTGAAGCCCAGGGCCCCGACGCGGAAGAAGCCGCCGTCCAGCGAATAGGCGTCGCGCAGCACGATGTTGACGGCGCCGGCCAGGGCGTCGCCGCTACGGTTGGCGCTGGCGCTGCGGACGATCTCGACGCGCTCGATCAACTCGGCGGGGATGCGGTCGACGAAGAACGAGCGGTCGACGCCCGAGCCGGGCACCTTCTCGCCGTTGATCAGCACCTGGGTGTAGCCCGGATCCAGGCCGCGCATGCGCACGCCGTCCGATTCCAGAACGTCCGACAGGAAGGCCACCGAAGGCACGCGCTTGAGGGCGTCGCCGGCGGTCAGGGGCTCGAAGCGCTGGAAGTAGTCGAGGCCGTATTCGAGGACCGGGGCGGTCTCCTCGCTGCGGTTGCGATAGGCGATCTGGGCCTGGACGACGACTTCCGATGCCGTGACCGGCTCTTCGGCGGTGGCGATCGGGGCGTCGGCGAGATCGGCGGCCGCGGCTTGGGCCGCCATGGCCAGGGGCGCGAGGGCGCACAGCGCCAACAGAGCGGTCTTCTTCATCGAAACATCCCCCACTTCGCGGCCGGGCATGACACCGGGTGACGCGCGTGTTTTTGTCGGGGCAGGGCATAGTTTCGCCACAACCTGGGGGCCAGAGAAGTTTCGGCGACAGTTTTATTGCGGATTTATGTAGCGGTGCGGATGATCCGTGCTCGGAACATCCAATCCCTCTCCCCTTGCGGGAGAGGGTGGCCCCACGAAGTGGGGTCGGGTGAGGGGTCGCACAAACGCAAAACGCCGCGACGGCCTTTCGGCTGTCGCGGCGTCTGATTTCTGAGAGACCCCTCATCCGACGCCTACGGCGCCACCTTCTCCCGCAAGGGGAGAAGGGTTAGCCCAGACACGTCCGCTGGATCTCGGCCCGCAGTTCGGGCAGGCCCAGGCCCTTCTCCGACGAGGTGGCCAGCACCCGCGGGAAGGCGGCCGGGCGCTTGGCGACGGCCTTGGTGGTTTCCTCGACGACCTTCTCGACTTCCGCCGGCTTGATCTTGTCGGCCTTGGTCAGGACGATCTGGTAGGAGACCGCCGAGATGTCGAGGGCGTCGAGCGCCTCGGCGTCGACCTTCTTCAGCCCGTGGCGGGCGTCGATCAGCAGGTAGACCCGCTTGAGGTTGGGCCGACCGCGCAGGAACTGGCGGCCCAGGTCCTGGAACTTGCTGGCCGTCGAGCGCGAGACGCGCGCGAAGCCGTAGCCCGGAAGGTCGACCAGACGCAGCTTCTCGGCCAGCAGGAAGAAGTTGATCTCCCGCGTGCGGCCCGGCTCGTTGGAGGCGCGGGCCAGGTACTTCTGGCCGACCAGACCGTTGATCAGGCTCGACTTGCCGACGTTGGAGCGGCCAGCGAAGGCCACTTCCGGCAGGTCGGAGGGCGGCAGGCCGTCCATGCGGACGGCCCCCATCATGAACGAGACCGGCTGGGCGAAGAGCACCCGCGCCGCCTCGATCTCGTCCTCGCTGAAGATCGGGTCCGGAGTGATCGGATCGGTCATCAGGTCGCCGTCGCGGTCTGCTTGCCGGTCAGGCGAGCCACGATCTGGTCGATCGGGTTGTCGACCTTGTAGCGGCGCATGATGATGTACTGCTGGATGATGGTCAGGACGTTCGACCAGCACCAGTAGATCACCAGGCCCACCGCGAACTGCGACAGGGTGAACATGAAGATCAGCGGGAAGAACTGGAAGATCTTCTGCTGCATCGGGTCGCCGGCCGGCGGGTTCATCGCCGTGGTCAGCCACATGGTGAAGCCGTACAGCAGCGGCCAGACGCCGATGTGCAGGGGACCGCCCAGGAAGTTGCCGATCAGCGGGGCCGTCGCCGGATCCCACGGGATCAGGCCGAACAGGTTCATGAACGTCGTCGGGTCACGCGCGGACAGATCCTGGATCCAGCCGAAGAACGGCGCGTGGCGCATTTCGATCGTGACCGTCAGCACCTTGTACAGCGAGTAGAACACCGGGATCTGGATCAGCATGGGCACGCAGCCCATGAACGGGTTGATCTTCTCCTTGGCGTACAGCGCCATGGTTTCCTGCTGCAGCTTGGCCGGGTCTTCCTTGTTCTTGGCCTTCAGCTTTTCGACCTCGGGGGCGATCTTCTTCATCTTGGCCATGGACTCGTAGCTCTTGTCCGCCAGCGGATAGAGCAGGAGCTTCAGGGTCACGGTCAGCAGCATGATGGCGATGCCGAAGTTGCCGACCAGCTTGTAGAAGATCTCCAGCACGTTGAAGATCGGACGGGTGATCAGGGCGAACATGCCCCAGTCCACGGCGTCGTCGAAGCGCGGGATGTCGGCCTTGCGCTTGTCCCAGAAGGCCCAGCCGTTGGGAGCGTTGCCTGCGTACTCGTACTGGCGCAGCAGCGGCACGGTCTTGGCGCCGGCGAACAGGCGGGTGGTCTCGGTCAGGGTCTGGCCGGGGGCCAGGGCGCGCGCCGCGGCGGTGTAGTTGGCCTCGTAGACGTCGACGCCGGAGACGGGCGTGACCTTGTAGCGGGCCGTGATGGCCTCGTCCTGGCTCGGGATCAGGGCCGCCAGCCAGTACTTGTCGGTGATGCCGGTCCAGCCGCCCTTGGAGGAGAACTCCTGCAGCGGCTTCTTCTTTTTCCAGTCCTGGTACTTGGCCTGCTTCAGCTCGTAGCCGTCCTGGCCCAGGATGCCGATGCCGCCCTCGTGGACGATGTGGTTCTTGCCCAGATCGGTGGGGATGCCCCAGCGCTGCACCGAGGCGTAGGGCGCCAGGGTCAGGGTCTGACCGCCCTGGTTCTTGACGCTGTCGGACACCGTGAACATGGCGTCGGCGTCGACCGAGAGCGTGCGGGTGAAGATCAGGCCCTGGCCGTTGTCATGCGTCAGCACGACCGGCGAGCCGGGGCGCAAGGTCGCGCCGGCCGGAGCGGTCCAGACGGTGTTGGCGTCCGGCAGGCCCGCCGGGTTGGCGCCGGCCCAGCCGAATTCGGCGAAGAAGGCGTTCTCGGCGCCGGTCGGGCGCAGCAGCTCGACGGGCGGGGCGTTCTTCTTGGTGGTCTGGCCGTAGCGCTTGAGCCACAGGTCGTCGATCCGCGCGCCCTTCAGGGCGATCGAGCCGGCCAGGGCTGGGGTGTCGACGGCGATCCGCGGGCTGGCGGCCTTGGCGACGTCGCGCGACAGCTTGATCGGCTGGGGCGAGCCGTCCGGACCGACGGTCATGCCGGGAGGCGCGACGGCGGCCTGGGCCTCGGCGGCCTTCTTGGCGCGGGCGGCTTCTTCCATCTTCTTCTGGTTCGGGCCCAGCACGAAGAATTGGTAGCCGAGAAGGATCGCGAACGCGCTGACGATGAAGACCAGCGTGTTCTTGTTGTCGTTCTGCATGGATGACTTAACCGGGATCGGAGGGCTTCGACGCAGGCGCGTGCGAAGAGGGTGAGGCGGGCGCGGCAGGGGCAGATGGAGAGGGATGTCTCCCCCCGCGGTCTATTTCGGCCGCGAGGCTTATCAGCGCGGCTTTTACATCGTCAAGCAAACGCCCCCAGGGCCGCGAGCGCGTACCGCCGCGGGCGATGAACACATAGTCGCAACCGGGCCGTCCATGAAGGGGCAGAAGGAGCCTCGCGGCCTCGCGCAGGCGTCTTTTCGCGCGATTGCGCTCCACCGAGCCGCCGACCTTCTTGGAAGCGGTGAAGCCGACGCGGATCAGGGCGTCGTCGTCGCCTCGCGGGCGCAGCTGCATGAAGACGGCGCCGCGCGACAGCGAGGGGGCCTTGGCGGCCTTCAGGAAGTCGGCGCGCACCTTGATGCGCTCGATCTTCGGGCCCCTGGGGTCGGGCGCGAGAGGTTCGGCCAGGGGGGCGGCGGAAACCTGGGAATCGGTCATGAAAAAAGCCGCCCTTTCCGGCGCAGGCTGGAGGCCTGGTTCTGGGAAGGGGCGGCTTTTGTCATGTCGTACGATCCTGCCGGAGCAGGAAAGAAGAGCGGGAGACCCGCTCTTAGGCCGTCAGGCGCTTGCGGCCCTTGGCGCGACGACGCGCGACGATCTTTTGGCCGTTCTTGGTGGCCATACGCGTGCGGTAGCCGTGACGGCGGGCTCGCACGAGCTTCGACGGCTGGAATGTCCGCTTCACGACGTGGCTCCGAATTACAATAGCGTTGACGCGGACAACCTTGCGGCCGCCGCGAGTGAGGGGCGGTGGATAAGCGAGCCGGCCGGGGATGTCAACCGCGCAAAGCGCCGGAAGCTGAGTCAGGGCAAGGGGTTGGTCCCCTACCCTCTCGCCCCCCCCTCTCGCCCTACCCTCTGGCCGCGCCCAGCAGCACCAGCGCGAAGATCGACCAGTCCAGGGTAATGTGGGCGATCAGCGAGGACCAGAGGCTGCGGGTCAGCAGATAGGGGACGGTCAGCGCCAGCCGCGAGACGCCGATGACCAGCAGCACCTGGGCCAGGTTCCAGCCGTAGGTCGACAGGTGCAGCAGGCCGAAGATCACGGCCGACAGGATCCAGGCGGCCAGCACCGAAGACCGCAGGGCCAGGCCGAACCGGCGATGGAACAGCGCCAGAAGCGCCAGGAACGGCAGGATGGTGATCAGCTCCTCGCCCAGCAGCTGCGGCGCGGTGCCGGCGATGAAGACGACGCGCTCCCAGCCGTCCAGCCGCGTGAGCAGACCCGCGACCGGATTGACGGCGGCGACGCCGGCCTTGGTGAAGACCAGGGCGACCGCGCTCGACAGTAGCAGGGCGAGGGGAACGGTCAGCAGGCCGGCCAGCACGTCGGTCAAGGTGAGGCGCGGGAACAGCGCCGTCCAGCCGCGTCCAGGGGCCGCCCTCAGCGCCAGCAGCGGCATGGCGGCGAACAGCACCGGCCCGGCCAGCGCCATCGGGCTGCCCGGCGCGCGCGCCAGAAGCATCAGCGCCGCGAAGCCTGCGACGCAGCTTCCCAGCACCATGGCCCACCACCCGGCCGACAGGCCTTCGGGCGCGGCGCGGATGTAGGGAAAGTCTCGCGGGGCTGGCCCAGCCATGATCGAAGCTCCACTGCGCGGGCGACTATGGCGACGCTTCGCCATGGCTGTATAGCGCTCGCTCCTCGCCCTGCGATGGATGGGCAGAAATCGCGGCCCGCTGCTGCTATCACCGACCGGTCGGCGCAACGGGAGCCTGCTTCGTGGACCTGCTGAAGATCTTGAGGAGCTTCGAGGAACTGCTCTTCGAAGCCATGACCTGGCTCTACTTCTATCCGCGCACCATGCTGCGGATCGTCAGCCGGCCGATGACGGCCATGGCCTATTCCGACCGCGAGGAGGGCCAGCCCGAGGACCTGCGCTACGACGACGCGCTGAGCCCGCCGGTGCTGCTGATCATCACCCTGGTGATCGCCAACGCCATCGGCTGGGCGGTCCACGTTCCCCAGCCGGCCAACGCCCCGCCGCTGGCCAAGGCGCTCTACGGCTCCCAGCAGAACCTGCTGATGTTCCGCTGCCTGCTGTTTGGCCTCACGCCGCTGGTCGTGACCCTGACCCGGCTGCGCAAGCAGGGCGTGGCGATTTCGCGCCAGACCCTGCGACGGCCGTTCTACGCCCAGTGCTATCTGGCCTCGCCGGTGGCGCTTTGCGTGTCGCTGGGGCTGATGGCCGTGCAGCGCGGGACCCCGGCCCTGGTCGGAGCCGGCGCGGCGGTGATCCTGGCCTAGACCGTCTGGCTGATCGTGGCCCAGACCCGCTGGCTGTCGCGGCATCTGTCGATCCCGCCGGCCCGCGCGGCCGTGACCGCCATCGCGGCCCTGGCGCGCGCCCTCTTCTACATGCTGCTGATCCTGATCCCGCTGGCTCTGGCCTGAAGCTCAGCTCCCGGGTCGACCGACATTCACCGGCCTGAGCTCATTTTTCACCGAGCATCCCCGCGAAGGCGGGGACCCAAGCCGAGGTTGAAATCGGTCCACGGTCGCGCCTCATCCTGAAATCCAGCTTGGATCCCCGCCTTCGCGGGGAAACACGGATTTGAAGGTCGCGAACAGCCGAGTGTCGATCCGCCCTAAGGGTCAGTACGGCTCGATCGAGCGGACCTGGCCGTCCGACGAGGCGAAGCAGCGGGAGCGATAGGGACCGGTGGCCATGGTCAGTTCCCAGTCGCCGCGCCCCAGGTCGCGAACGCTGATCGGCACGCTTGAGCCGGCGGGGCGGTTCTGGAACGCGTCGGCCCGGCGCGAACAGGCGTCCTGGGCCGCGCGCGGCGCCTGACGGACATAGCGGGTGTTGGCGTAGCGGCGGTTGTCGCGTTCGGACTGCCCGGCCAGGAAGCCCTCGTGATAGCCCTCGGTCTCGTGCCGGTCGTCATAGTCGGAGCCGTAGAGGGCCGCCTGGTAGCCGCGCTCGTAGTCGTCGTCATGGGCGCGGTCGGCGTCGCCATGCTTCTGCTTGTGAGCCGCCAGGGCGGCGGCCAGGCCGACGATGGCCACGCCCGCCACAACGGCGGCGGCCTTGGAATCCGAGCTCTTCTTGCGGCACAGGTTGCGGGCCTCGACGATGGTCAGGTAGCGGCCGTCGCGGGTGGTGACCTGGACGCAGTCGTCGCCGCGCCGCCAGTAGCTCCACTTGGCGCTGCCGCCCTCGTCCACATGATCGAACTCATAGCCCCGCCGCTGCAGCTCGCTTTCGCCGCCCGCCGCCCGGGCGCCGATCAGGTCGCGCAGGTCGCCGGGGATCTGGGCCCAGGCGGGCGGAACCGCGCTTGCTGAGACGAGCGCGGCGAGCGCGACGGCGGCGGCGATCCGGCGGCGAACGGACATGGCGTTTCCCTGGGGCTGTGGCGACCACTTCGGGTTGAACCATGGCGCATGGCGCTCGCAAAGGTCATTCACGCGCAGAGGCCGACAAAAGGTCGCGGCGCCGAACCGAAGATTTCCGGCGCCGCGTTAAACGGCGGTCAAACATGCCCGCGCTAAGGTCGCGCTTCTTCCTTTCGCGGCCCGCACAGGCCTCCAGGAGCGCCTCGTGCCGCAGCGTCCGGATCCTCGTTCAACCTCACGGACACCGGTGTCGTCGCCGGCGTCCAACGAGAACGGAGGCTGGCGGCGCTATCGGCATCTGAAGGTCGAGGCGGCGCTGTTCCTGCTGATCGCGGTGACCTTCGCCGCGGTGCTGGGCAAGGGCGCCCTCACCCGCCAGAGCCTGGCCCTGACGCCGCAGTCGGACCAGGTGATCGCCTACGCCTTCTCCGACGCCGAGACCGGCGGCCGCTCCAGCGTCACCCCCGATCCGCACCGGCAGATGGCCTGGCGCTGCGACATCCGGGCGGCCGTCACCTATCCTTACTGCGGCTACGGCCTGCAGCTGACCACCGGCGGCGCGAGCAAGGGGCTCGATTTCACCCGCTACCAGAGCATCACCCTGCGGCTGACCTACAAGGGCGGCGGCGACCGGCTGAAGCTGCAAGTCAAGACCGCCCCGCAGGCGGCCTTGCGTGGCAAGGTCGGCGACCAGGACGTGCCGCTGGTCCTGGAATTCCCGGTCGATCCGGGCGCCAACGAGATCCGCCTGCCGCTGGACCGCCTGACCGCCGAGGGCTGGTGGGTCAGCAGCCATGGCGTATCGCCCCGCGACGCCGCTCCGAACCTGGCCGACGTGCGAGCCATCGCCATCACCACCGACGACGCCGCGCCCGGCCCGCTGACCGTGTCGCTCGACGAGATCGACCTCGAGGGCGTCTCGCTGTCGGACGGCCAGTGGTACCTGATCATCCTGGGCGCCTGGCTGGTGGTGACCGGCGGCTTTCTGGTCGGACGCCTGCTGGGCATGCGCCGCGAGTTCGAGACCCGCCAGCGCCGCCAGGCCGAAGAGGCCCGGGTGATGGGCGAGGCCCGCGCCGCCGCCGAAGCCGCCAACGCCGCCAAGTCGCAGTTCCTGGGCCACATGAGCCATGAGCTGCGCACGCCGCTGAACGCGGTGATCGGCTACAGCTACTGGCTCAGCCGCGGCGCGCTGGACGACAGGCAGCGCACGGCCGTCGACGCCATCCGCTCCAGCGGCGAGCACCTGCTGGCGATGATCAGCGACATCCTCGACATCGCTAAGATCGAGGCCGGGCGGCTCGACCTCCAGCCCGCCGCCTTCGACCTGCGCGCCTGCCTGGACGAGATCGACCAGATGTTCCGCCTGCGGGCCGAGGAGAAGGGCCTGGCCTTCGCCGTCGACCTGGCGGCCGACGCCCCGCGCACCATCGTCGCCGACCCCAAGCGCCTGCGCCAGGTGCTGATCAACCTGCTGGGCAATGCGGTGAAGTTCACCGACCAGGGCCGGGTGTCGTTGAGCGTCGAAAGCCTCGAGCCCGAAGCGGGCGGCGAGGCCCGCCTGCGCTTCACCGTCGAAGACACCGGCGTCGGCGTCGCCCCCGACCAGCTGGACGCGGTCTTCCGCCCCTTCGAACAGGTCGGCGACCCCGCCCGCCACGTCGGCGGCACCGGCCTTGGCCTCAGCATCACCCGCCAGATCGTCGAAACCATGGGCGGCGAGATCCACCTGGACAGCACGCCGGGCCTGGGCAGCCGGTTCGTGGTGGAGGCTCCGGTGGGGGTGGAGGCGGCGATCGCGGCGCCCGTGAAGCGTCTGGCTTCGCCGCGAGGTTAGAGGCTAACTTCGCGGCGAAGCCTTGGAGGACAATTTCGGACCAAGCGAACCGCCCATTCGCTCCTTGAAATAAGCTCGCACGACCGCAACGGAACGCCGCCTCACGGATGGTCCACCCGCATCAATGGCCAAGACAAGCACCCTCGAGCTTTCCAGCGGATGAAGGTAGCCGCTAGGGATCTTGAGCGTGAAGGCGACCTGCGTCTCGTCAAAGCCGATGAGCGAGATATCGAGTCCGCCGTGCTGGACAAGATCGGGCGCCGCAAGCATCTCGGCGAGTCCGGTGCCGTCGCGACCATTCACCCGCCCCAGTTCCAGAGCCTGCCGCACCAGCGCCGCGATATAGAGGGAGCGCGAGGGGCCGGACATCGTCCGTGCGATCCGTCGCACCTGGTGGCCGACCGTCAACCAGGGGCCCCATGAATTCGGATTGAGCCAACGAAGGTCCTGCAGGTTGAGAAGCAACCTCCCCTCGACGGCCAACGCCCAGAGAATAGTGCCCGCGTCCGCCTGTTCACTGACGAGGATAGGCGTGTCGGGATTGATCCCTATCGCGGCATACGGCAAGGGCGGCGGCCGCATCATCGGCAGTTCGGGTTCGACCCGAATGTCCAAGTGCTGCGTCGCCCCCCACATCCGCAAATCCAAGCCCGAGACCGTGTGCAGCCTCCACCTATTGGCGTCAAGAATCCGACGGACGGCCTTGAGATAACTCTCATCGCGATACAGGGGCTCGCTCCACAATAGGACCGCAGCGCCAAAGGCCGGCCAGCCCCCCTCGGGACCCACCGCGAACTCGCCGGTGCCGGGAAAGGCCAGGCCCGCGCCCAGCCCCGAGAACACGTCTCCTCGACCATCTCCCAATCTGAACCCGTCCTCAACATGCAGTCCCAGCTTCCAGGCTCTACTGAAAAGCTGGAACCACGCCGCCTCGGGATCGGCGGCATCCCCGCGGGTGCTGATAAAAGTCCAGAGTTCCCCATGGTCAATTATCTCATCGAGCTGTAGCCATTCGGCGCTGGCGAAGGTCACCAGATTCCGCATCGACACCGAGAACAGCGTCTCCCTGCGAAGCGAGTTGATACCCCCCGAAAGCGGCGTCAGGATCGTTTTGGACTGAGAGCGTTCTTCGATAGCGCTGGAAATAGCGCGGAAACGATCCTCCCTGCCATCCACGCCGATGATGCGGATGAAGTCTCCGAAGTGCGGAAAAGACCTGTACTCGGCCTCGTCACGACACAACCCGATAACGAGCTTGGCCCCCTCGAAATCTCGGCTGGCCGCCAGGAACCGGGCCTCCTCCCCCGGCCCGAAGACCTCGTTGCGGAAGAACATTGACGCGGCCTGTCGCCGGTAGCTGAATTCGAGATTCGGGTCCTGAAACAGGATCAAGGCGCCGAAATCGCGGTCCGGCTCGGGCTCCGGCTCGATATCGAGCACGGGCTCCAGCTCGGCCTCCACCTCGTCCAGCAGCGTGAGCGCGTCCGTCCGCACCTTGCTGCGATCCAACCCAGTGAACGCCATCCCCCGCAGGTCCTGGCCGCGCAAATCCGCGCCGTCCATGCGCGTGCCGATGTACATGCTCGCAGGATCGAGGCCCGCGATTCCGGCCAATTCACGCAGATCGTCGGTCTCGGCGAGCAGCACGCGCGCCACCGCCGACAGCCAGGACTCGCCCTCAGACGGCATCGGCGAACGTCATCACCAGAACCAGCTCCGCAAAGGGGTCGCTCATGTCGCCGGCGACCAGCCCTTCCTCCGAAAGCAGGGTGCGGATGGCGGCCTCGGCGGCCAGTTCGCGGTTCCGGCCGATCTTGCCCAGGAGCCCGCCCGTCAGCACCACGTTACTGATCTCCAGGTCCTCACGCAGACAACGCACCTCGACCCGAACCGCGCCCGGAAGGCTTCGCGAGCCGGCGGGACGCCCGTCCTTGATCTCCCCGCGCGGCGCCTTCTTGGCGTCCCATGGCCGCCCCGACAGCACGGTCTCGCCGAGCTCCGGCACGATGATCCAGCGCCGCTGCCCTTCGCCGGTGTTCATCTGCGTCACGCCCAGGCCCTTGTAGGCGCGGCTGGCGCTCACCGTGCAGTCCTTGCTGGCGGCGAGGGCCATATTCGCCTCGGCGCTCGCCTTGGCCTGAACGCCCGCAACCGACGCCCCGCCCTGTCCGTCCAGGGCCAAACCCACCTTCTTGCTGACCTTGGCCTTGGTCTCGACCTTGCCGACAACCTGACCGGTGGTCTCGCGAGGAACGGACTCGCCGCCGATATGGGCGGGCTCGTGCAGCGGCACGACGACGATCACCTCGGCGCGCCTAAGGCCCAGCCTGAACCGCACCCCGGACGGATCGCCGCCGCCGATGCGGCCGACGCCGAAGACGACGTCGACATGCAGGTCGGCCTTGGCCCGTCCCTGCTCCAGGGCCGCGTGCCAGGCCTCGACGCTCACCACGTCGGCCAGGGCTCTACGTCGATTGCTGTCGGGCACGTCTCCCTCCGAATGCCGGAAGCGTGCCGCACGATCCACCTAAGGTCGAGCCGGAAATCTCGCCATCGACGACGGCGATCTCAGTTGGGCGAGAGCCTCAGCTCCCCGCCTTCACCGCTTCCCACGTGCGGGTGCCGCCGCCCTGGCCCAGCGCGGCGCGGAGCCAGGCGAGGTTGTTGTCGACGACTTGGGGCGGGAGGTCCTGGCGGGCCAGTTTCTCGGCTTCGTCGACGCGGCCTTGCAGGCCGACGACGAGGGCCAGGTTTTGGCGGATCTGGATGGTCGAGGACGGCAGGGTCGCGGCCTTGCGCAGCAGGGCCTCGGCGCCGGGCAGGTCGCCATGACCGGCCAGGTACATGGCCAGGTTCGCCGCCGGGGCGGCCTCGTTGGGGGCCAGGGCGACGGCCTGGCGGTGGGCGGCGAGCGCCTCGTCGTCGCGCTTGGACTGTTCGTAGGCGACGCCCAGCAGGGTCAGCGGACGCCAGTCGCGCGGAGCGGCGGCGGCGGCGGCCTTGGCCGGCTCGATGGCGAAGAAGCCCTCGCCGCGGGCCACCTGCACGCGGGCGGACTCCAGCAGGGCTTCCTGGTCGTTCGGCGTGGCGACCAGCACGCGGCCGACCGCGTCGGCGGCCTCGTCGTAGCGGCCTAGGGTGCGCAGGGCCTGGGACAGGCCCACACCGGCTTCAGCGTCGCGCGGATCGGCCTCGACCTCGGCGCTCCAGAAGGCGGCGCGGGCCAGGGGCTCCATGCGGCGGACCTCGGCGCGCTCGGCGGGACTGGCCTTGCGGCGCGCGGGGGCCGGAGCAGAGGCGGACACCTCGCTCGCCGTGGGGGCCTTGCCCTTGTCGGCGGCGAACGCCGGGACGGCGGCCAGCAGCAGAACGGGTGCGAGAACGGTTGCGAGCAGGGCGGGCTTGCGACACATGAAAGGGCAGTCTCCGGAGAGGTAGGGTCGAGCATCGCCCGGCCCCCTCAAGGAATCGTTAAGCATAAATCCGCGAAAGCCCCGGCCCATGACCGAACCCCTGATCGCCGCCTCCTCGCGCGGCGCCGCCGACGGCCCCGTGATCCCGGTGCACGCCCTCTACGAAGACGAGGTCGCGGCGTTCCTGGAGGCCCGCCCCAGCTTCGTGCGCGGCTTCGCCAAACTGTCGGACTTCAGCGGCAAGGCCGGCCAGGTGGTGGTCGCCCCAACCCCGGAAGGCGCCCTGGACCGCGTGCTGTTCGGCCTGGGGCAAAGGGTTTCCAAGGGGATTAAGGCCGACGCCATGGCCTTCCGCGCCCTGCCGGCCAAGCTGCCGGCCGGCGACTATCGCCTGCACGCGACGCCGGAGGGGCTCGACGCCGGCCAGATCGCTCTCGCCTTCGCCCTGGGGACCTATCGCTTCGACCGCTTCAAGGCCCGAGGCGCCGACGGCGCGCGACGCCTTGTCGCGGCCGAGGGCGTCGATCTTTCCGAGGTCTCGGCCATCGCCCACGCCTGCGCCCTGGCGCGCGACATGGTCAATAGCCCGGCCAACGCCATGGGTCCGCGCCAGATCGAAACCATCGCCCGCGAGATCGCCGAACAGTTCGGCGCCAGCTTCTCCGCCATCGTCGGCGACGACCTGCTGACCGAAGGCTATCCCGCCGTCCACGCCGTGGGCCGCGCCGCCGTGCCCGAGCGCGCGCCGCGCATGCTGGAGCTGCAGTGGGGCGACGAAAAGCACCCGGTGGTGGCCCTGGTCGGCAAGGGCGTGGTGTTCGACACCGGCGGCCTCGACATCAAGCCCTCGGCCGGCATGCGGCTGATGAAGAAGGACATGGGCGGCGCCGCCCACGCCCTGGCGCTCGCCCGCATGGTGATGGCCGCCAGGCTGCCGGTGCGACTGGTGGTGCTGGTCCCGGTGGTCGAGAACGCCATCGCCGGCGACGCCATGCGGCCGGGCGACGTGCTCGACAGCCGCGCCGGCCTGACCATCGAGGTCGGCAACACCGACGCCGAGGGCCGCCTGATCCTGGCCGACGCCCTGACCCGCGCGGCCGAGCATTCGCCGGCCCTGACCATCGACCTGGCCACCCTGACCGGCGCCGCGCGCGTGGCCCTGGGCCCGCAGGTGATCCCGTTCTACACCCCCGACGACGCCCTGGCCGGCCAGATCGAGGCCGGCGCCCGCGCCGCTTCGGACCCCGTCTGGCGCATGCCGCTGTGGGACGGCTACCGCGAGGCGCTGGAAAGCGACATCGCCGACCTGAAGAACGATCCCGACGCCTGGGCCCAGGCCGGCTCGGTGACCGCCGCCCTGTTCCTGCAACGCTTCGCCCCGACGACGGGCGCGTGGGTGCACCTCGACATCTACGCCTGGAACCCCAAGGGCGCCGCCGGCCGGCCCAGCGGCGGCGAGGCCCAGGCCATCCGCGGCCTCTACGCCATGCTGAAGAGCAAGTTCGCCTGATGGCTCCGGATCGCCGCCTCACCCTGGCCCGCCCGGACCTCGCCGACCTGGCCCTGGAAGGCCTGGTCGCCGCCGAGCGCTACGACGCCCCCAAGGCCCGCCAGGTCGCCGCGCCCACGGCCGCCCTGCGCAAGGCCCCCGCGCCGGACGCCGAGCAGGAAAGCCAGCTGCTGTTCGGCGAGCGCTTTGCGGTGCTCGACGCCAAGGACGGCTTCGCCTGGGGCCAGGCGGCGCGCGACGGCTATGTGGGCTGGGTGGCGGAGGCCGAGCTCGCGCCCCTGGGCGAGCCCGCGACCCACCAGGTGGCGAGCCTGCGCACCTATGCGTTCAGCGCGCCGGACATCAAGTCGCGGCCCGTGGGCCTCTATTCCCTGAACGCCCTGGTCACGGTCGAGGCCCGCGAAGGCCGCTTCGCCAAGGGCGCGGGAACCGGCTGGTTCATCGAGGCGCATCTGGCCCCCATCGGCCTGGCGACCGCCCCCGATCCGGCCGCCACGGCCCTGTCCTTCCTGGGCGCGCCCTACCAGTGGGGCGGGCGGGAAAGCCTGGGGCTGGACTGCTCGGGCCTGGTGCAGCAGGCCCTGGCCGCTTCAGGCAAGGCCGTCCCGCGCGACACCGACATGCAGTTCTCGTTCCTCCAGCCGATCGACGAGGCCGAGCGCCGGCGCGGCGACCTCGTGTTCTGGAAAGGCCACGTGGCGATCCTGCTCGACCCCGACACCATCGTCCACGCCAACGCCCACCACATGGCCGTGGCCGTGGAGCCCCTTGCCGAAGCCGTGGCGCGCATCGAGGCGGCGGGGGTGGGACTGCCGACGGGGTGGCGGCGGGTTTAGGGGCGGCTCGCCGACCTCGATCGGTCGTTGCAACCGGACGAACCGTGCGTCGCCGAAGGGCCGAAGGCGGTCATGCAGATTGGGCGCTCTGACTGCTTAGCGCCATTTGCGCCGTTGGCACGCCTCCGGAAACTGGACATACCGAGCGTGCGCTCAGCTTCGTTCAACCTCCGCCCGTTTCCGCATTGCCGGACGGTCAGGTACGAAACGGTACGTTGGACAGCCGCACCTCGACGTTTTCGTATCCTTTGTGGCGCAGGTAAATCTGAACGCTCTGGCGGGTTAGCGCCTGATCGTGGCCGGGGCCGATTGTCACCCGGCGAAGCGGCAGGGTTTGGCCTGAGACGGGCATCTTCAGGAACGGTGCCAAAACGTTGCGCGACACCCGAAAACATACATCACTACGTACGGTCTGGTGCTGGATCTGGTCCGACCCAGATGCTCGCTGTCACGGCCGTTTGGGGCAAAAGCAGTACGGCGTCGACGTCTTCGGAAACCCTGCGAATGCTCCCGGCCAAACGTTCGGCGTGCAGTGCAAGGGCAAGAATGCGAACTACGGCTCCTTCGCAACGGTCGAGGAGTTCGACGCCGAACTGGCCAAGGCTGACCTCTTCAGCCCCCCCTTGCATGGGACCTTCGTAACGACGGCACCCGACGACGGCCCTCTCCAACGCCATGCCCAGGCAGTTTCCTGGCGCCCCCCGGCAGACGTCCTGCTCGATAGAGGTGGAGCGGTCGCCATTTTCCAACTTCCTCGGCATTCGCGTTTGACCCTAGCGCGACGCCCTACACGTACAACTTGCGAAAGTCGTTTTGTACGTTAACTTCGCTGCAAACAGGTCGGCAGCGGGGACTGGGATGGCTGTTTGGCGCGCGCGTGTGAAATTGCCGGCGGCAACGGATACGGCGATCCGTGACTTCGCGATCAGGAACAGCAAGAAGCTCAAGGATGCTGTCCAAGAGATGATCAATGATGGGATCGAAACCATTCGCAGGGATGGCGCGTCCTACATCTTCACCTACCCTGCAGTGTGGGAAGCAAGCGAGTGTCCTGAAGTCGAGTACGTGCTCGATGACAACTACAAGGTGGAAGTCGAGAGCCTTACCGCTTCGGTGACGGGTAAGGGCAAGCTCGGAAAGGCCTTGGCGGAGACGATCCTGATCGGCGCCCGTCTGCGACGGTTGTAGAGATCGAAAAATACGTAGCGAACGCTCAGGTCGCCAAGCTCGGTTCTGGCGTTTGAAATTCGATCCTTGGATGTCCGGATGATGTCCGAATTTGATCGCAACAAGCTTTGACCTAGCCTCACGACACCAACAAACGCTCTAATTTTCAACAACATCCCGCGCACAGCCCAGAGATGCCGAGCGCATAAAATGTCCGGTTGATGTCCGGTTCAGCCCAGGTCAGTTGCGAATATCGGTGCGGCGATAGACGGTGGTCGCGCCGCCCCCTTCGCGGACCAGCAATCCTGCCTCTTCGAGCTCGACGAGGTCGCGACGCGCTTGACGCTCCGACACGCCCGCGGCGTATCGCTCGTGATAGAGCCCAGGGCTCAACCTTTCTCCGGTGCGCATGTTCTCAAGCAACGATTGTTGGCGATGGTTCCAATCGCCCGTCATGCCGCCAGGTGCGTTGAACAGGGTCAATGTAACGCCGGTGGCCCGATCTTCCCACTTGGGGTTGGGCAGCCCATGGGCACGGCACGCATCGACGATCCGACGGGTGCCTCGGCCGGCGCGATCCATCAGGTCACGGATCCGGAAAACATTGGCGATGTCGGGATTGACCGGGATCGACGGATGTACCTTACGCAGGTCGATCGGCTTGAGGCCGCCCGGCAAGCGGCCCGAGTTCCAGATCTCAAGACGATCGGGATAGAGCGATGCCGACATCCCCCCCGAGAAGCTGGAGTAGTCGCGATGCGCCAGGGCGTTGACCAAGCCTTCGCGAATGGCCCAGAACGGATACTCCGAGCGGTTGCTACGGCGCAAATCGCCTTCGCGAAAACGGGCCTGGACCTGCAGGTTGCGCACGAGAGCAGCGTAAAGCTCATCGAGAACCTTGATCACCGGCCCCTCGAACCAGCGGTCATCGTTGTACTCGGCGCCGCCTTTATCCGTGGCGAAGCTGATAAAATGCGCACGGACCTGCGGGATACGCCGCGCCGGGCGCGCCCCGAAGACCACGTCGCAGCCGTTGGTCAATCCGCTACCGCCTAGGCAACCCAGTTCGCGCAGGACACTTTCTTGATCGTCTGGGGTCTTGAATTGATGACGTCCGCTCTTGAGCGCGTCGTTGATGGTGTTTTGGATCTCTTCGGTATCCAGATCGTCGAACATGAGTTCGGACGAAGGACGTCGCTCCCAGCGCGTCGGCTCGATGCTGCGTTCAAGAACCATAGAACGTAGCTCTTCGGCGGACGCCGCGCGGGTGATCGGGCCTTTGCGAAGATACATCCGGCCATCGACGACGTAGGGGCCGTCACGTCCCACTGGGACCTCGATCACGATCACCGCCAAATCGTCGTCGCGCTCGACCGACATCTGAAATGGCGCATTCGGCGTCACGGCCGCTTGGAGCTGACGTTCCAGCTTGGAGAGCTTCTGCTCGGCGTCATCGACGCCGACCACTCGCCCCTCGTCATCGACACCACAGAGGATGACCCCGCCGTTGGTGTTGAGAAAGCCGCAGATCGTGCGCGCGAGCATCTCGGGTGAGGCCAAGGTCGTCTTGAACTCCGTGGTCGCGCCCTCGCCCCCTCTTACCAGTTTCAGAATGGCGTCATTGATCATCGGCTGCGCCCTTGATCGCCTTATTCTTCACGGCCGCGACGTCCTTGAAATTCTCCTCCAGGAAACTCTCCACCTCCTGGTATCGATGGAACTGCGCATTGGCGAACAACAGCCCGTCCTCGGTGCTGACAAACTTCTGGGCCCAATTACCGGCGGGCTTGCCGAGCTTCACCTCGTCTCGCGTGGCGTCCTCATACATGTCGATAACTCGCAGATCGTCGATCACAGCGCCCTTCTTCAGCTTCAGCCTAGCCCGCTTTGCACGGGTCTCGAAGGTCTGCTTTGGCTTGGGTTTGTCCTTGGCTTTAACCTCACGCTCGCCCCCCTCCTTAGCGGGCTCGTCGTCCAACTCGAGCTCCAATCCTCTCAGAAACTGGCGCGCAAAAACGACATCGTGGTGGGCCAGCACCCATCGCGGCTTATTGAGTTCGATCGCTAGCAGGAGTTCCTGGTGTGTGATGGACAGCTCGCCCGGAAGCGTACCGGTTCCATACTGCTTGGTGATGAAGCTCAGGAAGATATCGCAATCACGAACAGCCTGGAGACAGTCCTCAAAGGCGTGACGGTTTGAGAAGGTCTGAACCGTGCCGCGATGCGACATCCAGACCTCATAGCCGAATTTCGTCAGCGAGGCGTAGATGAGATTGAGGAGGTCCTCCACGCCATAAACGGTGGACGAAACGAGGATGGTCAGCTTCTTGCGTTTAGGGGTGCGGGCCATTCGGTCTGATCATTCTTTTCGCGCCCATCGCCTCGACCGTCGAGACACTCAAACGAGTCCTCAAGACACGAATAGGTTGAATACGAAGTACAACGAAAAACTGTCAAGTTTCAGCGCGAAAACCCCATCAACAAGGGGGGAAGCAAGCGTCGAGAGGTTCTCCCCTCACACAGCCATCGATCGTATGGCCGGCCTCGAGCCGCGGCCGTGACGAGACCTGCAGCCCACACATCGGCCATGCGTCCCGACGCCCCCAAAGGACGTCCAGGCCGTACGCTCCGTGTTCCGCGTGCTTGGCGACGAAGTGACCGCCGCCGAAGGACGCCTGCAAATTATCGTCCTGGACCATGCTGGTGAAGAGATTTGGGGCCGATTGCAGGGTGTCGAATTGATCGATGATTGGCACGACAACGCCTTGGTTCCTGAGCATTGGCCATCGCAGGCGTGATTGAAACCCTATCGCCAACTGAGCTCAGGCTCCTCCGGGAAGTCCGAGTATTCGACCCGGATGCTGACCTTCCTAACGTCGCAAAAGAGTCACGAGCGGACCTCGACCATCCACCACAGGTCGCGTCGGAAAGCTGGAGCCGTTGCCGACTGCGGACGTCCGCCACAGCGTCAGGGTCCGCTCCCCTCAGCCCTCTCCCAACGCCCCCGCCAGCGCCAGCTTCACCGGGGCCCAGCTCAGGCGGTGGATCGGCGAGGGGCCGAGCTTGCGGAGGCCTTCGAGGTGGATGGGGGCGTGGTAGCCCTTGTGGCCGGCGAAGCCGTAGCCGGGATAGAGGCCGTCGGCCTCGACCATGATCCGGTCGCGGGCTTCCTTGGCCAGGATCGAGGCCGCGGCGATCGAGCACGACAGGCTGTCGCCCTTGACCACGGTCTTGACCTCGCACGGCAGGACGAAGCGGTAGTTGCCGTCCACCAGGGCGAAGGCCGGCTTGACCCCCAGCCCCTCGACAGCGCGCTTCATGGCCAGGCCCGCCGCGTGCAGGATGTTGAGCTCCGCGATCTCCTCGACGCTGGCCATGCCCACGCACCAGGCGACAGCCATGGCCTTGATCTCGATCTCCAGGGCCATGCGGGCCTTGGCGGAGAGCTTCTTGGAGTCGTTGAGGCCCGCAGGGACCCGGGCCGGATCGAGGATCACGGCGGCGGCGCTGACCGGACCGGCCCACGGCCCGCGGCCGGCCTCGTCCACCCCGCAGACCGGTCCCGGCCCGCAGGCGGCTTCCAGCATCATGTCGGGACCGCTCGGCATGGGCGGGTGTTTAGGCGCGTTCGCTGTCGAAGGGAACGGGGCGAGGCCGGATGGCGATTGACGACGCTCGCGCCGGTAGAGGATACGCTCCCCGCTCTCCCCTCGGGCGCGGTCGCATCGCGGGGAGGATCGGGGAATGGATCATGCCGAACACCAATCCGCTGCCGCGCCTGACACGCGCCCAGTTCGAGGAGGCACTGAAGCCGTACGACGCCGATACATGGGCGACGGGGGAGGGTCTGATCCACCGGCCCGAGGTGATGGAGATCGAGGGATGGAACTTCTATGGCAGCCCCGGCAACGACTCCCTGACCGAAGCCCAACGCGTGCTGATGATGTGGAGCGATCTTGTCGGCCAGACCGCCAACGGCGGCTTCAGCCAGTTCGCCTACAACTACCGAGCCAACCTGGCCCTGGCCTGGCGCCTGATCCGGCAACTGCCCTGGCCCGAGTTGCAGACGCATTTCGAGGCGGCGTTCCGCGAGCAGGCGGGCGACCCGGCCGCCCCCCGCGTGATCGAAGAGCCAAACCTGCTGGACGAGCCGAAGAAGTGGGCGCGCAACCGTCGGCGCTTGATGCGCCATCTGCTGTCGCAGGATCGCCCCTGGTGGCGGCCGCCCTCACGCAAGGAGATCGACGCCGCCCTGGGGGGGCGGGCCGACTGGTTTTGGCAAGCCAAGTACCAACAGCTGGTCGGCCAAGGCGTGCTGAGGCCCGACGGCGAAGCGGTGTTCGACGACTGGGAGGATCCGCCGTCTGAAGCCGTCGAGGCCTTCAGCGCCTGGTTCTACAAAACGGCGACCAAGGCCGGATCGATGGAAATGGTCCTGGCCTTCGCCCGCCAGCGCCAGGCCGAGCTTTGCCAACTGATCGATTGAGCCCGCCCCACGATCCGATTGTCACCGCACGGCTTTTTCTCTATCGCGACTCGTTCTCAGCGCTGGAGACCTCGCCGTGCCCGCCCCGTCCATCACCCCGCGCCTCGCCCGATGAAGGCCTCGACGCTGCGGGCCTGGTCGTGGGCGCACAAGTGGTCGAGCCTGGTCTCGACCCTGTTCCTGCTGATGCTGTGCCTCACCGGCCTGCCGCTCGTGTTCACCCACGAGATCGAGGAGGTGGCCATGCACCAGGCCTGGACGCCGGCGCATCCGAACGGGCCGAAGCTCGACCTCGACCAGGTGCTGGCCGCGGCCATGGCCCGCAAGCCCGGCGAGGTTCCCGCCTTCATGAGCTTCGACGAGGACCGGCCGGTGGTGAACGTCACCAGCGTGGTCCCCGGCAAGTCGGGCTACAGCTTCCAGCCGATCGACCAGACCAGCGGCGATCCGGCCCCGTCGGTGGCCGGCCATCCGGTGATGGAGTTCCTGCTCCAGCTGCACACCGACATGTTCCTGGGCCTGCCGGGCATGCTGTTCCTGGGGGCGATGGGGCTGCTGCTGGTGGTCGCGCTGGTGTCTGGCGTGGTGCTCTACGCGCCGTTCATGCGCCGGCTGCCGTTCGGCACGGTGCGGGCCCACAAGGCCGCGCGGACCCGCTGGCTCGACTATCACAATCTGCTGGGCGCGGTGACCCTGGCCTGGGTGCTGGTCGTGGGCGTCACCGGCGTCGTCAACACCCTGGCCACGCCGATCATCGCCTACTGGAAGGACACGGCGCTGAAGGAGCTAACCACCGCCTACGACCAGCCCGCGCCGATCGCGGCGCGCAGCTCGCTGAACGCGGCGGTCGAGCGCGCCAAGCTGGCCCTGCCCGGCAAGCAGCTGCAGTTCGTGGCCTTCCCCGGCTCGACCTATTCGACGCAGCACCACTACGCGGTGTTCTTCCACGGCGACACGCCGCTGACCGCCCACCTGACCACCCCGGCCCTGATCGACGCCCGCACGGGCCGGCTGGCCGCCGTGGCCCCGACGCCCTGGTACGTGGCGGCCCTGTCGCTGTCGCAGCCGCTGCATTTCGGCGACTATGGCGGCCTGCCGCTGAAGATCCTCTGGGCGCTGCTCGATCTGGCGACCATCGTGATCCTCGGCTCGGGCCTCTATCTGTGGCTGGTCAAGCGGGGGACGCTGAAATGAGCCGGGGCCATCTTTCGCTCTGGCAGGTGTTCCGCATCCCGCTGGCCGTGGCGGCGCTCAGCCTGTTTGGCCTGGTCGTCGCCCTGCTGGGCGACGGCGCCTGGGACTGGATCGGCGCGGCGGCCCTGGGGGCCTCGGTGGCGGTGACGATCTGGGCGCTGGTCGCGCGCAGGCGGTAGCGGAGAGGCGCCTCGCACCGTTAGGCTGGACGCATGAGAACCACGACGCCCGCCCCCTTCACCGTCCGGATGATCGGCCCGGACGGCGCCTACGACCTGGCCTTTCGTCCCACCGACGACTGGGACGGCGTGATCGACACCGTCATCGGCGGCGTCGCCATGACCTGGCACGTGGTGACGAGCGACCTTCACCCGGAAGGCGGCCGCAGCCTCGGCGGCATGACCATCGGGACGGACGCCGCCTGGGGCGACCAGTTCTGGTTCGAACTCGTCCTGGGGCCGGAGCCGACGACGATCACCTATTGGGGAAACAAGGTGGTGTGGCGGGTCGATCACGCCGTCGACGCGGCGCGCGCATGAGATTGTCATCGATCGCGAGCATCGCGGCCGTCCTACTGCTGACGGCCGCCGCCGCGCCGTCCACGCCGCCCTACACGGTCGCACCGGGGCTCTTCGCGCAGGGCCGGCCGGACCTCGACCTGGCGCCCGCGCCAGGTGCGGAGACCTTCACCGTCTTCGCGCCGAGCGAGGCGACCGACAAGTTCAGCAACGGCGTGGCTCTGATCGGCTTCAAGGGCCGCCTCTACGCCCAGTGGCAAAGCTCGGCCCGCGACGAGGATTCCGCCGACACCTGGGTCGCCTACAGCGTCAGCGACGATGGTGAGCGGTGGAGCGGGCCCAGGCGACTGGCGCCGGCCGGGACCGGCGGGCTGATGCGCTCGAGCGGCGGCTGGTGGAGCGACGGCAAAGTGTTGGTCGCCTACGCCAATGTCTGGCCGGAGGGCTTCCAGTCGGGGGCCGGCGGCTACGCCGAATACCGCACCAGCCGCGACGGGCGGACCTGGAGCGCGCCGCGCCGGGTTATGGGCGAAGGCGGCCGCCCCGTCGAAGGGGTGATCGAGCAGGACCCGCACCGGATCGACGGCCGGGTGATGACCGCCTTCCACCTGCGACCGGGGATGATCGCCAAGCCGTTCTTCACCGACGACCCGCTGGGGGTCTCGGGCTGGAGGCAGGGGAAGATGGAGAACCTGCCGCGCGACGCTTCACAGGCGGCCGCTCCGCACGAAAAGCGCCTCAGCCGCGAGATCGAGCCCAGCCTGTTCCGCCGCGCCGACGGCTGCGCGGTGATGGTGTTCCGCGACGAGGACCTCAGCTTCCGCCAGTTGGCCGCGCAAAGCTGCGACCAGGGCGAGACCTGGACCACGCCGGCCCTGACCGACATGCCCGACGCCCGCGCCAAGCAGAGCGCCGGCAACCTGCCGGACGGGACCGCCTATCTCGTCAACGCCCCCAACACCGACCGCCCGCGCCTGCCCCTGGCGGTGACCCTCAGCCCCGACGGCCAGCGCTTCGATCGCAGCTGGCGCCTGCGCGGCCAGGCCGACCTGCAGCCGCTGCGGTTCGAAGGCAAGTACAAGCGGCCGGGTTATCACTATCCCAAGAGCGTGGTCTGGAACGGCTGGCTCTATGTCGGCTACGCCGCCAACAAGGAGGACGTGCAGGTGACGCGGGTTCCGGTGGCGGGGCTGGCGAAGCGGTAAATCCTCCCCCTCTGGGGGAGGTGGCCCGGAGGGCCGGAGGGGGCCGGCACGGCGGCTAACCCCCTCAGTCGCTCCGCGACAGCTCCCCCAGAGGGGGAGCATCTGGGCGGCTCTCCTTCTCCGCCCCGCACACCAGCTCCACCGTCGCCTGGATCGTGGCTTCCAGCTGCTCGCGGGTTTCGCCGGCGCGGGCGCGGACCGACAGGGCGTTGAGCATGCCGCCGGCCACGCGGGCCAGCACCCCCGGATCGGCGCCGGGGGGCAGTTCGCCGGCGGCTTCGGCGCGGGCCACCAGGCGCTCGAAGCCCCGGTCCAACTCGTGCAGGCCGGCCGCCACCTTGTCGCGCACGGCGGGATCGACCACCGCCTGGCCCAGGCCCGCGCTGACCATGAAGCAGCCGCGCCCGCCATCCTCGCCCGACAGATAGATGTCCAGCGCCGCGCGATAGACCCGCTCCAGCGCCTGGCGCAGCGTGCCCCCGGCCCGGAACGCCTGGACCATCGCCCCGCGCGAGGAGTCCATATAGGCGTCGATGGCGGCGGAGAAGAGCGCCTGCTTATCGCCGAACGCCCCATACAGGCTGGGGCGGTTCATGCCGGTGGCGGCGCTGAGGTCGTCCAGCGAGGCGCCGGCGTAGCCCTGGGTCCAGAAGGTCTCGGTGGCCTTGGCCAGGGCGACCTGGGGGTCGTAGGCGCGCGGGCGGCCTCGGCGCTTGGCGGGTTGTTCCGACATCTCGACTCTCTCCAGGCCGGCGCTGCTTTTTGTACCGTTTCGCAGCTTATTCCTTGACCCCGGTTATTTTTATGCGAAACAGTATGAAAATGCAAACGGAGGCGGCGATGGACCTGTACTTCTCTCCGATGGCCTGCTCGATGGCGACGCGGATCGCCGCCTACGAGGCGGGCGCGCCGATCAACTTCATCCAGGTCGACACGAAGGCCCGGCCCAAGCGCACGCACGACGGCGCGCCGTTCCTGGCGATCAATCCGATGGGCCAGGTGCCGGTGCTGCGCACGGGCGACGGCGAGCTGATCTATGAGAACGCGGTGATCCTGCAGCATGTGGCCGACCTGTTCCCGGCCGCCGGCCTGATCGCCCCCGACGGTCCCGAGCGCCGCCGCGCCCAGAGCTGGCTGAGCTTCGTCGGCGCCGAGCTGCACGCCCGGACCTTCGGCGTCCTGCTGGCCGCCAGCGCGCCGGAAGACGCCAAGGCCCTGGCCCGCTCGTCGGCCGCCGAGCGCTTCGCGGTGCTGGAGGCGCACCTGGCCGGGCGCGAATTCCTGCAGGACCGCTTCGGCGTCGCCGACGCCTATCTGTTCGTGATGCTGGTCTGGGCCCGCTACCTGGCGATGGACTTCACGCCCTATCCCGCCCTCTGCGCCTATCGCGACCGCCTGCAAGTCCGCCCCTCGGTGGCGCGGGCGCTGGGCGAGGAATTCACGCTCTTCAAGGCCGCCGCCTAGGCGCGGCGGCCGACCGGTACCCAGTAAGCGTACCCTCCCCAACCTCCTCCCCGGAGCTTTTCCCATGCGTAGCTTTCTTTTCGCCGTCGCGGCCCTGGTCGCGACGGGCGGCCCCGCCATGGCCGAACCCCAGGCCCAGAACGCTTGGCTGACCCTCAGCGCGCCCGCGCCCCGCGACTACATCGTGTTCGACGGCGCGGCCTGGCGCTGCGAGGGCCAGGTCTGCCGCTCGCTCCAGGTGAAATCGCTGCCGCCCCTGCGCAGCTGCCGCCGCCTGTCGCGCGAACTGGGGACCGTGACGGGCTTCAGCTATCGCGGCGTGACGCTGTCCGACGCCCAGCTGGCCGACTGCAACCCGGTGCGCTTCGCCAAGACGCCCAGCCCCGCCGAGGTCGCGGCGGCGCGTTAGGTGGCGGCGGGCAGTCCTCCGCCCTGCGCTACCCAAACCCGTTCTTCCCCGCGAAGGCGGGGATCCAAGCCGAGGTCGCGGATGATCCACGGCCGCGCCCCCGCCTGAAATTCAGCTTGGGTCCCCGCCTTCGCGGGGATGCTCGGGGGAAAATGGCCGAGCTTCCGACGCGCGCCCCCTACCCCGCCTTCCCGCCCAACACCCTGCACTCGTCATGCCTAAAGCACGTCACGAAGTGGTCGTTGACCATGCCGACGGCCTGCATGAAGGCGTAGACGATCACCGGGCCGCAGAACTTGAAGCCCTTGGCCTTCAGGGCCTTGGCCATCTCGACGGCCAGGGGCGTCTGGGCCGGGACGTCGCCCATGCCGGTGAAGCTGTTCTGGATCGGGGCGCCGCCGACGATGCCCCAAAGGAACTCGGAGAAGTCCTCGCCCCGGTCGCGCATGTCGAGATAGATCCGCGCGCCGTTGATGGCCGCGTCGATCTTGGCGTTGGAGCGGATGATGCCGGCGTCGGCCATCAGCCGGGCGCGGTCCTCGGCACCGAAGCGGGCGACGATCTCGGGGTCGAAATCGGCGAAGGCGGCGCGGAAGGCCTCGCGCTTCTTGAGGATGGTGATCCACGACAGCCCGGCCTGGAAGCCGTCGAGCACCAGCTTCTCCCAAAGGGCGCGGCTGTCGTACTCGGGCACGCCCCACTCGGTGTCGTGATAGGCCTCGTACAGCGGGTCGCCGTTCATGCCCCGCCAGGTGCAGCGATGGATCTCAGTCATGCGGCGACGCTAGCAGAACCGATGGCGGAAACCAGAACTTTTGAAGAACATCCGCGCAGACCGATTAGGTCGGATCGACATTCACCGGCCCGAGTTCATTTTTTTCACCGAGCATCCCCGCGAAGGCGGGGATCCAAGCCGAGGTCGGAATCGACCCACGGCCGCGCCTCATCCTGAAAACCAGCTTGGATCCCCGCCTTCGCGGGGAAACACGGATTTGAAGATCGCGAACAGCTGAATGTCGACACGGCCTAAGGCTTCAGGAACGCCTCGACCTCGGCCTGGAAGCGGGCCGGCTGGTCGATCATCACGAAGTGGGCGGAGTCGTCGATGCGGACGAGCCTGACCCCCTTCAGCGGCGCATAGGCCGCGCCGTACCAGCCGGCGAAGGCCTCGACGGGCGCAAAGCTGGCCTTGTTCCAGGCCCAGACCACGGTGGTGGGGGCGGTGATGTTCGGCAGTTCGGGCGCTAGGTCGGTGGTCAGCAGTTCCTCCATCGCCCGGCCCACCACCTTGCGGTCGCTGGCCAGGGAGTCGTCGACCACCGCCTTGCGGGCGCTCTCGGTGAGCACCATGGTCGCGGCGGTCTGGTTCTGGCGGGCCAGGTACTGGTCCGGCGGCGAGGTCTCGATCCGCTGGCGGAAGTCGGCCGCGCCCTTGGCCACGGCGTCGCGCGAGGCGCCCGGTCCGAAATAGGCCATGGCCAGGTTGGGGAACATGTCGACCACCATCAGCCGGCCGACCAGCGCTGGATGCCGGGTCGCCAGCATCAGGCCGATCGTGCCGCCCATCGAATGGCCGATGACGGCCGGCGCCTTCAGCCCCTTGGCCTGGATGTAGGCTGCCAGGCCCTCGGCGACGCCGGCCGCGACCGCGCCATCGGCGTTGGCCCCGGCCGGATCGCCGGCGAAGCCCGCCACCTGCACCAGGTGGACGCAGTAGCGATCTTCCAGCGCCTTGGCCGTCGGCGCCCAGACCGCCCGCGACGAGGCCAGGCCCGGGATCAGGATCACGTCCGGCCCCTTGCCGCGGACGACCACGGAGAAGCGGTCGATGTCGGCCGCCAGGGCCGGTCCGGCGAGCGCGGCCAGAGGGACGGCCAGAGGGACGACCAGCAGGGCGCCCGCGCCCAGGAGTTCACGGCGGTTCATTGGCTTTCCCCCAGACGGCGATGCTCGCCCGAAGACTTGAGCCCAGATCCTCGCCGCCGCAATCGCCCGCGCGATGAATAATCAGTAATCAATTTATGAGCGAGTATGGCCCGCGCGCTTGGCGACGGAGACGGCCCGCATGAGCGAGACGTTCGGACGGCGAAAACCCGCTCCCAGTCCCGACGGGCCGGCCAAGCCTCGGCGCTGGCCCGCCTGGCCGCTGTTCCTGCTGGCGATGATCCCGGCCTATCTGCTGCAGCAGATCCCGCTGCTGAACCTGATCCTGTTCTTCGCCCTGTCGCCGCTGTGGATCGGCCTGCTGTTCAACGCCGCCCTGGTGACGATGGCGGTTGACGCCTGGCGCCGGGCCGCGCCCCGCTCGCTGCTGATCATCCCGGTGCTGGTCTATGGCGGCAACCTGGTCTGGTGCGTCACGGGCTATCTGGACTATCGCGCCCTGGACGCCCGCCTGCGGCGCGAGAACGCCGCCGCTCACCTGCCCTTCGATCCGGCCCAGGCCTCGATCCTGGCCCCCGGGCAACTGGCCCAGAGCCTGGTCGAGCGCTACGCCCTGCCGGTCGTCTACCGCTATCCCGACGTCTACCGCAGCGGCCAGCCGGCCGCGCTGCGGGTGCTGCCGCGCGCGACCTGCGAGACCATTCCCAAGTCCCCCGACCTGCGGATGACGGCGCAGCGGATGATGGTCGGCCGGGCGCTCGTGTCCAACGCCTGCGTGCTGAGCCTGCCCGGCGAGCCGCAGGGGCCGGTGGTGCGGGTGGCCACCGGCGAAGGGCCGGGGGATCTGGAGCCGGGTCTGCGGCGCCTGACCCTGACGGCGCCGGACGGCCGCGCCGTCGCCCTGGCCTATGGGATCGCCGCCATCCCCTCGCCGATCCCCTTCCCGCTGGTCAGTTGCCTCACCTGGACCCGCCACGAATGCACCCACACGCTCTACCAGCTGAAGCCGGGGGTCGGCGGCGGGGCGGAGGGCTTTGCGGGCATGGTCGCCGGAGCCCTTGGCCTGGCGGAACGGCCGATCCATACGACCAGGACCGGCGGCAAGCTGATCCTGTCGCTCGACGAGGCCCAGACCCGCGCCCTGGCGGCGGGTTCGGAACCGGCCGTGGCCCAGGCCCGCGCCTTCGGACGCCAGGCCGTGGACAAGAACCTGGCCCGCTTCTCGCGCCTGATGGCCGGCGAGGACCTGGCCCAGGACGAGGACTTCAGCCGCTGGATCGTGGTCAGCAACGCCGACCAGGTCGACCCCGAGGCCCTGCTGGCGGCGATCGGACGGGCCTATGGCGATCGCTCCCGCTCCAGCGCCCAGCAGACCTTCGCCGACGTGGCCGCCGCCCTGCCGGCCGAGGCCTTCGCCCGCATCGGCCCGCGCCTGGCGCCGCTGGTCGGCGAGGACGCGGCCCTGGAGGGTCTGGCCGTCCGCCTGGGCGATCTGGGCGCGCCGGCCGCCCTGCCGCTGGCGAAAAGGATCGAGGCCGTCCGCTCGGTGCCGGGCCGCACCGACGCCCTGCTGGGCCTCTGCCGGGCGGGACCGGCGGCGGCCGGCGTCGCCGACCGGGTCGCGACTATCCCCCGGGACGACGCCCGCGCCGACGTGATCCAGGCTTCGGTGCTGGCGCTGCTGCGGATGGGACGGCGCGACCTGGCGCAGCCGCTGGCCGCCCTGCCCGCCAGCAACGGTTTCAACGGCGCCGCCCGGCGCGGCTACCGCAAGGAGATCGACCGCATCCTCGCCGAGGTGGGGCCGGCCTCGCCGCGCTCGGTGTGCCAGCTGGATGGCGAGAGCCGCCTGCCGCGCGTGCCCTGGCTGGAAGGGGCCGGCTAGGGCGGATCATCCGCCTGCCTTCCCCAACCTCCGTCCTTCCCCGCGAAGGCGGGGACCCAAGCTGGCTTTCGGGGAATGGCGCCGCCGTGGGCTAGCCGCGGACTCGGCTTGGATCCCCGCCTTCGCGGGGAGGCTCGGTGAAAGATGGCCGAAGGTCTTGAAGTCGGGCCGACTAGACCGTCGGAACCACCACCGGCGTCGGCGGGACCCAGTCGGGGCGCTCGACCCGCACGGGACGGCCGTCGACCGTCAGGTCCGCGCCCTCGATGCGGTCCAGGCGCAGCAGGGCCATGGCCCGGCCGTCGCCGCCGCTGAGCACCTCGCCGGCGCGAAGCTCGCCGGCCAGCACCTCGGCGCCGAAGGCCGGGGCCGGGCCGTCGAAGGCGATCGGCAGCATGCGGTTCTTGATCGTGCCGCGCCGCTTCATGCGGCTGGTGGTCTCCTGGCCGACGAAGCAGCCCTTCTTGAAGTCGATGCCCGAGAGCAGGTCGAAGTCGGCCTCGATCGGATAGGCCTTGTCGCTGAGCCAGTCGGCGGGGCCGGGCACGCCCAGGGCCAGGCGATGGGCGTCGTACTCGGCTTCCGTGGCGTCGGGCTCGGCCGTCGGGCCATAGACCCGCGCGCCCAGGGCCGGCAGGCGGGGATCGGCGTAGAAGCCCTCGCCCACCACCGGTGCGCCGTCCGGCGCGAACACGGCCGCGACCGCCAGATCGGAAGCCCCGATCTCGACCTTGGCCCGCAGGCGGTACATCGACAGCCGCGTGACGATGGCCTCGCGGTGCTCGGCCGCCACGTCCAGCAAGGCGCCGTCCGGAAGGCCGGCCACGAACAGGTCGTAGAGCAGCCGCCCCTGCGGCGTCAGCAGGCCCGAAAAGCGCAACTCGCCGGGCGCCAGCGTCTCGACGTCCTGGGTCAGCAGGCCCTGCAGGAAGCTGCGCCAATCGGGGCCGGCGACGGCGATGACGGCGCGGGAGGAAAGATGGGCGGTGCGCGGGCTGGTCATGGCCGAACATGTGGCGCCAGGGCGACGCATCCGCCAGTCTTTCATGCGAAGAAAGCTTAAGCGGGATAACGGGATGCGTTGACAGGCGGTTCACCCTATAGATGGACCGATGACACAGCGGGCCTTCCCGATTCTCTTCATCACCGCCACGCGTATCGGCGACGCCGTGCTGTCGTCCGGCCTGATCAAGATGCTGGCCGACGAGATCCCCAACGCCCGCTTCACCATCGTCGCCGGCCCGCTGGCCGCCCCCCTGTTCGCCCATGTCCCCGGCCTCGACCGGGTGATCGTCATGGAGAAGGGCAAGGGCAAGGGTCACTGGTTCAAGCTGTGGAACCAGGTGCGCCACAAGAAGTGGGGCCTGGTGGTCGATCTGCGCGGCAGCGCCACCGCCCTCTTCCTGCGCCGCGAGAAGCGGGCGATCTGGAAGAAGACCCCCGGCGAGATCGCCCACAAGGTGATCGAGACCGCCCGCGTGCTGAAGATCGAAGACGCCCCGCCGGCGCCGCACCTCTACATCACCCCGGAAGTCCAGGCCCTGGCCGACCAGATGCTGGCCCCGCGCGGCAATGAGCAGGCCGGCCCGATCCTGGCCATGGGCCCGGCCGCCAACTGGATCGGCAAGGTCTGGCCGATCGAGCGCTTCACCCAGACGGCGGCCCAGCTGCTCGGTCCCGGCGGCAAGCTGGAGGGCGGGCGCCTCTTGATCCTCGGCGGTCCGGAGGACGGCCGCATGGTCGAGGAGCTGCGCATGGCCTCCGCGCGCGGCCGCTGCATCGACCTGACCGGCAAGGTCGATTTGCTGACCGCCTATGCCTGCCTCAAGCGCGCCGACCTCTTCATCGGCAACGACAGCGGCCTGATGCACATCGCCGCCGCGGCCGGCACGCCCACCGTCGGCCTGTTCGGCCCCTCGGACGAGCGCCGCTATGGCCCCTGGGGTCCGCTGACCCGCGCCGTACGCGGCCCGCGCGACTTCGAACAGTTCAAGGCCGTCGATCCCGACCTCTCGCAGGCCATCCGCCACATGAGCGACCTGCCGGTGGCCAAGGTGGTTCGGGCGGCCGTGGCGCTGCTGGACGAGGCCCGCGCCAGCGCGGTCGTCGTCGCGCCGCCGGTGGAAGAACCGGTCGCCGAAACGCCGGTCGAAGCCGCCGCGCCGGAAGCGGCCCTGGAAGCCGCCGCCGAAACCCCGGCCATCGCCGAAGAGCCGGCCGAAGCCGAACCCAAACTCAAGGTCTCCCCCCGCCGCCGCAAACGCGCCAGCGGCGAAGCCAGCCCGCCGGCTTAGAACGGCCGCTCTCCCTCTGCTCTTCCGCATTTAACTCCGAGCATCCCCGCGAAGGCGGGGACCCAAGCGGAGTCTGCGGCCGCGCCAAGATCGGCCGCCGATGCGCGAACACCAACCTCAGCTTGGATCCCCGCCTTCGCGGGGACGCTCGGATGAAGGGCGGAGCTAGCCTATTGCACGCCAAGATTGTTCTCGTTATGTTCTATTTCGAGAGCAACCCGAGGCCGGCCCATGGACCTCCTGTTCACCGTCTACATCCTGGCCAGCGCCCCCTACGGCACGCTCTATTGCGGCCACACAGACGACCTTGCCCGCCGCATCTGGCAGCACAAGGAAGAGCACTTCCGGGGCTTCACCCGCCGCTACGGCGTGCACCGGCTGGTCTGGTATGAGAACGGCGACAGCCGCGAAGGCGCGCTGATCCGCGAGCGCCAGATCAAGAAATGGAACCGCGCCTGGAAGATCCGGCTCATCGAGGCGATGAACCCGGGCTGGTTGGACCTGTACGAGACGTTGAACTGTTGATGGCGTTCTGGCTGAACGCCCCTCTTCCGCTCACCCCCGCGAAGGCGGGGGCCCAAGCCGAACGGGGGTTTGTATCACGGTCGGCGGTGGCCAACCCCACGGCGTCGCGCAGCGGCCGCCCCCGCTTGGGTCCCCGCCTTCGCGGGGATGATCGGAGTTTAGGGTCCAGGTGAAATAGGGAAACCTGTTGCCACCCGCCCGCAGCGGACCTAGACCCCGGCAACCCCCTCAGGAGCGCGCGCCATGTCCCAGACCTTCGACCTGATCGTCCGTGGGGGCGAGGTGGTGAATCATGCCGGGCGCGGGATCACCGACGTCGGCGTGCGCGGCGGCAAGATCGTCGCCATCGGCGACCTCAGCCAGGCCTCGGCGGGCGAGGTGTTCGACGCCACGGGCCTGACCGTGCTGCCGGGCGTGATCGACAGCCAGGTGCACTTCCGCGAGCCGGGCCTGGAGTGGAAGGAAGACCTGGAAAGCGGTTCGCGCGGCGCGGCCCTCGGCGGCGTGGTCGCCGTGTTCGAGATGCCCAACACCGAGCCGACCACCACCGATCCGGACGCCCTGGCCGACAAACTGGCCCGCGCCAAGAACCGGATGCACACCGACCACGCCTTCTATGTCGGCGGCACCCACGAGAACGCCAATTTCCTGGGCGAGCTGGAACGCCTGCCGGGCTGCTGCGGCATCAAGGTGTTCATGGGCGCCTCGACCGGCAGCCTGCTGGTGCAGGACGACGAGGGCGTCGAGAACGTGCTGCGGCACGTGAACCGCCGCGCGGCCTTCCACTCGGAGGACGAATACCGCCTGGCCGACCGCCGCCACCTGGCCCGTCCTGGCGACTGGACCAGCCACCCCGAGGTGCGCGACGCCCAAGCCGCCCTGCAATCGACCCACCGCCTGGTGCGCATCGCCAAGAACCTGGGCAAGCGCATCCACGTGCTGCACGTCACCACCAAGGAAGAGATCGACTTCCTGGCCCAGAACAAGGACGTCGCCTCGGTCGAGGTCACGCCCCAGCACCTGACCCTGGTCGCGCCGGAGGCCTATGAGCGGCTGAAGGGCTTCGCCCAGATGAACCCGCCGATCCGCGACGCCTATCACGTGGCCGGCGTCTGGCGCGGCATCGAGGCCGGCATCGCCGACGTGCTGGGCAGCGACCACGCCCCCCACACCCGCGAGGAGAAGGCCCGCCCCTATCCGGCCTCGCCGTCGGGCATGCCGGGCGTGCAGACGCTGGTGCCGGTGATGCTGACCCACGTGGTGGACGGCAAGCTTTCCCTCGAGCGCTTCGTCGACCTGACCAGCCATGGCGTCAACCGCGTGTTCGGCCTGGCCGACAAGGGCCGCCTGGCCGAAGGCTTCGACGCCGACTTCACCATCGTCGACATGAAGGCCCGCAAGACCATCACCCACGAGCAGATGGCCAACCGCGCCGGCTGGACCCCCTTCGACGGCTTCGAGGCCAAGGCCTGGCCGGTGGCCACCATCGTGCGCGGCATCGTGGTCATGCGCGACGACGAGATCATCGCCGAGGGCCGCGGCGAGCCCGTGCGGTTCCTGGAGACGCTGGCGAAATAAGACCCCCAGCTCCTCCCTCGCTTTAGCGGGGGAGGTGGCGCGCTGCGGATACGCAGCGTGACGGAGGGGGCGAGGGACGGAGCGCCGCGCGCGCCGCCGCCCCCTCCACCGCTTCGCGGTCCCCCTCCCCCGTTTCGCTTCGCTACTCGGGGGAGGAGTTGTCGATCGAACGCCGCTCGCCGAGGATTGAACGGCCGTTCGACGCGCTCCATAACAGGGGGCATGGACACCCTCGTCAGCGCTCCGTTCCGTGACGCCCGCTATGCGCAACGGGCGCTGGAGGTCGAAAAGCACGGCGAGGCGCTGATCCTGCGCAACCCCATGCCCTATTCCGACGCGGTGCGGACCACCACCGCCCCGCTGGCCCGCTGGGCCGCCCAGGCGCCGAACCGGGTCTGGCTGGCCGAGCGCGTAGAGGGCCAGGGCGGCTGGCGGACGATCACCTATGGCGAGGCGTACGAGAAGATCGTTCGCCTGTCCGACGGCCTGGGCGACCTGGCCCTTCTGCCCGATCCCGACAGGCCGCTGCTGATCCTTGCCCGCAACGGCATTGACCACGCCCTGATCGCCTACGCCGCCATGATGGGCGGACGCGCCGTGGCGCCGGTGTCGCCGCAATACGGCCAGGCGGGCGCCGACCTGGCGCGGCTGGGCCAGGCGCTGGAACGCCTGAATCCGGCGGCGGTCTATGTCGACGACGCGGCGGTCTTCGCCCACGGCCTGTCGCATCCGGCCCTGGCGGACCTGCCGATCATCGTCAGCCGCAACGCCCGCCCTGGCGACATCGCGCTGGACGGACTGCTGCGCAGGTTCCAGCCGATCGACTTCGCCAGGCCCGAGCTGCCGGCCAAGCTGCTGCTGACCTCGGGCTCGACCGGGCGGCCCAAGGCGGTGATCTGCACCCACGCCAACATCGCGCTGAACGCCGCCCAGATCGAGGCCTGCTACGCCGATCCCGACCCGCCTGTGCTGGTCAATTCCGCGCCCTGGAGCCACAGCCTGGGGGCCAACGCCATTCTGCACATGGTGCTGCACCGGGGCGGCACGCTGTACATCGACACCGGCCAGCCCGTGCCGGGGCGCTTTTCCGAGACACTGCGGAACCTGCGCGAGGTCTCGCCGACCTATCACAACATGGTGCCGGCCGGCTGGGGCCTGCTGGTCGGCGAGCTGGAGCGCGATCCGGTGCTGGCCGCGACCTTCTTCCGCAAGGTGCGGGTGCTGCAGTACGGCGGCGCGGCCATGGCCCAGTCGATCCTCGACCGGGTGCAGGCCGTGGCCCTGGAGACCACCGGCCAGCGCATCACCTTCGCGGCCGGCTACGGCGCCACCGAGACCGGGCCGACGGCCTGCAACATCCACTGGCTGAACGCGCGCTCGGGCATGGTCGGCCTGCCCACGCCCGGCACGTCGGTGAAGCTGGTGCCGGCCGGCGAGAAGCTGGAGATCCGGGTCAAGGGCCCGCAGGTCTCGCCCGGCTATCTCGACCAGCCGGACGCCACGCGCGAGGCCTTCGACGAGGACGGCTTCTACCGCCTGGGCGACGCCGCGCGGCTGGCCGATCCGGACGATCCCTCGGCGGGCCTCGTGTTCGACGGGCGGCTGGTGGAGAACTTCAAGCTGGCCAGCGGGACCTTCGTCGCCGCCGGGGCCCTGCGGGTGGCGGCGATCTCGGCCATCGGCGGGGCGGCCAGCGACGCCGTGGTCTGCGGCGAGGGCCGCGACGGCGTCGGGCTGATGCTGTTCCTGGAGCCCCGGACCTGCGAGCGCATCGGCGACGCGGCGGCCGTGCGGGCGGCGGTGCGGGCCGGGCTGGAGCGCTTCAACGCCGGAGCCAGGGGCGGCGGCCGCGTGGCCCGCGCCCTGATCCTGCCCGGCGCCCCCGACGCGGCCAGCGGCGAGCTGACCGACAAGGGCTACATCAACCAGGCCCTGGCCCGCGAGCGGCGGCCAGCGGAGATCGAGCGGCTGTTCGCGGCGGCGCCGGATGAAGACGTGATGGTGTTTGGTTGATCTAGAAAGATCGTCATCCCGGACGGCCTAGCCGATCCGGGACCCAGGGGCCGCCGCACTGCCGCTTGCCCCTGGGTCCCGGCTCTCCGCTTCGCTACGGCCGGGATGACGCGCGTTGTTGTTAGGCAAGGAAAAAGCACATGAACGGCGCCGACGCCCTGATCACCACCCTGGCCGACAACGGCGTCACCGCCTGCTTCGCCAACCCCGGCACCAGCGAGATGCAGTTCGTCTCGGCCCTGGACCGCGAGCCGCGCATGCGCTCGATCCTGTGCCTGTTCGAGGGCGTGGCGACCGGGGCGGCCGACGGCTATGGGCGGATCGCGGGCAGGCCGGCCTGCACCCTGCTGCACCTGGGGCCGGGCTACGCCAACGGCGCGGCCAATCTGCACAACGCCCGCCGGGCCTTCACCCCGATCGTCAACGTGGTCGGCGACCACGCCACCTATCACCGGGGGTTCGACGCCCCGCTGAACAGCGACATCGCCGCCCTGGCCGCGCCCAACTCGCTGTGGGTGAAGTCGGCAGAGAGCGCCGACAGCGTCGGCCCCCTCGCGGCCGAGGCGATCACAGCCAGCTACGGGACGCCGGCGGGCAACGCCTGCCTGATCCTGCCCGCCGACGCGGCCTGGAACGAGGCGACGGTGCACGGCGGGGTCGCCGAGATCCCCGCCCCCGGCGCGCCGAACGACGAGACGATCGCCGCCGTCGCCCACGCGGTGAAGGCGGCCAAGGCGCCGGTGCTGCTGCTGGGCTCGGGCGCCTGCCGCGCGGACGGGATCGCCGCCGCCGGACGGCTGGCGACCCTGGGCATCCGGGTGCTGACCGACACCTTCACCGCCCGCCAGGCGCGCGGCGAAGGCCGCTTCCGCCCCGACAAGCTGCCCTATTTCGGCGAGCAGGCCCTCAAGGAACTCGACGGCGCCGACCTGATGGTGCTGGTCGCCACCGAGCGCCCGGTGGCCTTCTTCGCCTATCCCGACCGGCCCAGCGTGCTCGTGCCCGAGCACTGCGGGCTGGAGACCCTGTGCGGCCGGGGCGACGACGCCGCCGCCGCCCTCCACGCCCTGGCCGACGCCCTGGAGGCCCCCGCCGCCGGTCCGGCCGAGGCCTACGCCCCGCCGCCCGCGCCGGCCGGCAAGCTGGACGCCTGGGCCATCGGGGCCAGCATCGCCCGCCACATGCCGGCCGATACGGTGATCTCCGACGACGCGGTGACCGCCGGCCTGCCGATCTTCACCCAGACCCGCGCCGCCCGCGCCCACGACTGGCTGTCGCTGACCGGCGGCGCCATCGGCCAGGGCATCCCGCTGGCCATCGGCGCGGCCGTGGCCCGGCCGGACGCCAAGGTCCTGGCCCTGACCGGCGACGGGGCGGGCATGTACACGGTGCAGGGCCTGTGGACGATCGCCCGCGAGCAGCTGGACGTGGTGGTCGTGGTCTTCGCCAACCACGTCTACCGCATCCTCGGCATCGAGCTTTCCCGCACCGGCGCCGGCCCGGCGGGCCAGGCGGCCAGCAAGCTGCTCGACATCGGCGAGCCGCGCATCGACTGGGTGGCGGTGTCGCAGGGGCTGGGCGTGTCCGCGCAGCGGGTGGAGACGACCGAAGCCTTCGACGCCGCGTTCGAACAGGCGATGGCCGGCAAGGGGCCAAGGTTGATCGAGGCGGCTCTGGCCTAACCCCCTCCGGCCCTCCGGGCCACCTCCCCCAAAGGGGGAGGATCTGGGTTCGCGCCGTCAGATGCTCCCCCTCTGGGGGAGCTGTCGCGGAGCGACTGAGGGGGCCTTCCCCGGACACAAAAAACCCCGCCGGTTCGCACCGGCGGGGTTCTTCGTCAGAGCTCAGAAAAGCTCTTACTTCTTGATGTTGGTCGGCAGCTTGCAGCCGCCGCCGACGCCCTTGGCCTGCAGGCAGGACAGGAGTTCCTTGGGCTTGGGCGCGGGCGCGTTCAGCGGGTAGGACATCACCCAGCCCGGCAGGCCGTCGGCGCAGGCGACTTCGATGAAGCCGTCGGTCTCGGTGCGGCCGATGACCCGGGCGTCGGAAACCTCGCAGCTGCCCTTGCCGTAGGCCTTCAGGTCGGACCACAGGCGCGGGAACACCGCGTTCGGCTTGGTGTAGCTGCAGCGGAAGCCGTTCAGCTCCGAGAACAGGCAGTCATAGACGCGGTTCTCGGTGGGCGAGAACATGCCGATGCCGCCGTCCGGACGGTTCGAGCACTTCAGCTCGACCACTTCCTTCTTGGGGTCGTTCGACGGGAACAGGCCGTAGGATTCGACCTTGCAGTCGAAGCCGGCCTTCTTGGCCAGGCTGGTGTAGAGGCCGGCCTGCTCGGTCTTGGCCGCGCGGCTGTCGGTCAGGGTGCACTCGGCGCCGCCCGGGGCGTTGGCGCAGTCGATGGCGCGGGAGAGAGCGCCGCTGGCCAGGGTCTGCTGCAGCACGTAGCCCTTGCCGTCCTGGCACGAGACTTCGAAGTAGTTGTCGGTCTTGGTGGTCAGGATGTAGCGCTTGTCCTTCACCGCGCAGCCGTTGTTGGCGGCGGCGGCCAGGGTGTCGACGACCTGCAGCTGGGTGGCGCGGTCGGTCAGCTTGCACGAGATGTTGCCGGTTTCTTCGTACAGCAGGCAGCTGTTGGCCACCGTGCCTTCGAGCTTCATCGGGACCGGGACCTGGACGATGTAGCCCGCGCCGCCCTTACAGGCGACTTCGAAGAACGAGTTGTTGTTGCCGGTGCCGATGGCGCGGGCGTTCTGCAGGTCGCAGGCGGCGCTGGCCTTGGCGAGGTAGGGCTTCAGGCCCTGCTTGGGATCGACGTTGGCCGGCAGCAGGCACTTGAGGCCCGATTCCTTGCCGTCGGCGCCGACCTGGCCGGTCTCGAGGCAGTTGAACGCCTGCGGAGCGGCGTCCTTCTTGGCCACGATGGCGTAGCCCATGCCTTCCTGGCAGGCGACTTCGTAGTAGGAGGTGCTGGTCTTCTTGTCGGCGCCGATCAGACGGGCGTCGGACACTTGGCAGGCGATGGTCGTCTGCGCCATCAGCGGCGGCGCTTCCTTCATGCCGGTTTCACGCGACTTGGCGTCGACGGCGGCGGCGGCGGGCTTGGCATCCTTCGGCGCCGCGAAGGCGGCGGCCGGAACGAGCACGGCGACCGCGAGGGCGGCCGTCAGGCCGATCGCGAATGGCCTCATGTCTGTAGTCTCCTGGGGGTGAATTCCTCGCGGCGGACTTAAGCGCCCGCTTGCATCTAGGGTCAAGATGTCGTCCGACAGGGGCGCAATCATGGCGCGGCTTGGCCATAAAAAATGGGCTGCAGGGGAGTGAAACGGCGATGAGCGACGGGTTCGAGGAGGCCGCCAGCGACGCGGAATCGCCGCGCCGGCCGCGCCTGGCCTATCCGTTCGAGGTCGAGCCGGAGCCCGGTTCGGGCCAGGCGGTCGAGGTCGCGCCGGGGGTGCTGTGGCTGCGCCAGCCGCTGGGCGGCTCGCTGGGTTTCATCAATGTCTGGGCCCTGGCCGACGGCGAGGGCTGGACGATCGTCGACACCGGCATGGCCACCAAGGAGACCAGCGGGGCCTGGAAGGCGGCCTTCGCCGGGGCGCTGGAGGGACGTCCCGTCACCCGCGTTATCGTCACCCACCTGCATCCCGACCATGTGGGCCTGGCCGGCTGGCTGACCCGCCGCTTCGACTGCCGCCTGTGGATGACGCGGCTGGAATACTTCCAGTGCCGGATGCTGGTGGCCGACACCGGCCGCGAAGCGCCCGAGGACGGGGTGCGGTTCTTCCGCGCCGCCGGCTGGGACGACGACGCCATCGACAACTACAAGACCCGCTTCGGCGGCTTCGGCCGGGCGATCCACGCCCTGCCCGACAGCTATCGGCGCATGGAGGACGGCGAGACCTTCCGCATCGGCGCGCACGACTGGACGGTGGTGACCGGCCAGGGCCACTCGCCCGACCACGCCTGCCTGTGGTCGCCATCGCTGGGCCTGCTGATCTCTGGCGACCAGGTGCTGCCGAAGATCTCGTCCAACGTCTCGGTGTTCCCCACCGAGCCCGACGCCGATCCGCTGACCGACTGGCTGACCTCGCTGGCCAAGGTCAAGGCGATCGTCCCCGACGAGGTGCTGGTGCTGCCGGCCCACAACGCCCCCTTCCGCGGCCTGCACGCCCGCATCGACCAGCTGATCAACGGCCACGAGCGCGGCCTTTCGCGCCTGGTCGGCAAGCTGTCCGAACCCAAGCGGGCGGTCGACACCTTCGGCGCCCTCTTCGCCCGGCCGATCGGCCCGGACGTGCTGGGCATGGCCACCGGCGAGGCCATGGCCCACCTCAACTGCCTGATCGGCCGCGGGCTGGCGGTGCGCGAGGCGGATGAGGCCGGCGTGGGGTGGTATCGGGCGGTGTAAACCAGATGCTCCCCCTCTGGGGGAGCTGTCGCGAAGCGACTGAGGGGGCCGCCGAAGGCGGTGCTGACCCCCTCCGGCCCTCTGGGCCACCTCCCCCAGAGGGGGGGAGGATCTACGTCGCCCCAAAACACCCGTTTGATATTTCGCACACGAAGCATATAGTCGGCGCATGTCGACGCCCCCCGCCCCTGCCCCCGACAAGCGCCTCGTCTTCCTGCTCGCCTCCGGCCATCGGCGGGTGCAGCGCTGGATCGAGGCCAAGCTGGCGGCCGACCGGCACGGCCTGACCTCGGCGCAGTCGGGGGTGCTGTTCTATCTGGGCGGCGCCGACGGGGCGCTGATCGGCGAGGCGGCGGAAGCCCTGGACCTGGCCCCCTCGGCCATGACCGGCCTCGTCGACCGCATGACCCGCGCGGGCCTGGTCGAGCGCCGGCCCGATCCCAAGGACGGCCGCGCCCTGCGCCTGCACCTCACCGACCACGGCCGCGCCGCCCGCGAGGAGGCGAAAGCCGGCCTCGTCCACCTCAACGCCCACCTCACCGAAGGCTTCACGGACGACGAGATCGCCGTGGTCGCCCGCTGGCTTGCGAGCCTGCAGACCAAGTTCCCCAAAGGAGACGTTACGCCATGACCGAGCACGTGAAGATTGACCGCGAGGCGGGCGTCCTGACCATCACCCTGGCCCGCCCGGACAAGAAGAACGCCCTCAGCAACGCCATGTACGGCGCCCTGGCCGACGCCCTGGAGGGCGCCGAGCGCGATCCGGAGATCCGGGTCGTGGTGTTCCAGGGCGACGGCGACAGCTTCAGCGCCGGCAACGACCTGGGCGACTTCGTGGCCCAGGCCACCGGCGCCTTCACCGAGGAGCGCCACGTGTGGCGGTTCCTGAAGGCCCTGGCCAACGCCACCCGGCCGCTGGTCGCCGCCGTCCACGGCCAGGCCGTCGGCGTCGGCACCACCATGCTGCTGCACTGCGACCTGGTGTTCGTCGCGCCCGACGCCCGCCTGACCGTGCCGTTCGTCAACCTGGCCCTGGCGCCCGAGGCCGCCTCCAGCTGGCTGCTGCCGGCCCGCATCGGCCACGCCCGCGCCTACGCCATGTTCGCCCTGGGCGAGGCCGTGGATGGCGCGACCGCCGCCGCGTGGGGCCTGGCCAACGCCGTGGTTCCGGCCGACGAGCTGCGCGCCCGCGCCCGCGCCGCCGCCGACCAGCTGGCCAAGCGTCCCCTGGGCGCCCTGACCGTCACCAAGCGCCTGATGCGCGACGCCGAGGCCATCGCCGACCTGATGGACAAGGAAGGCGCCCTGTTCGCCGAGCGCCTGCAGACCGCCGAAGCCCGCGAAGCGTTCATGGCCTTCGCCGAACGCCGGGCCCCGGACTTCAGCAAGGTGGGGTAGGATACAAAGATCCTCCGCCTCTGGGGGAGGTGTCGCCAAAGGCGACGGAGGGGGCCGTTTTCAGCTTCCGCTGCATAGGCCGGCTTCGCGGAAACTCCCCCCACCGATCGCTGCGCGATCGCCTCCCCCACAGGGGGAGGTTCCTCATGACCGACAAGGATCCTCGCCATGGCCGACCGCATCGTCTCGCCCTTCGGGGCCCGCAGCACCGCCGGCGAGGTGGTCGCCGGTCATGACCTCACGGGCCGCACCGCCATCGTCACCGGCGCGACCACCGGCATCGGCATCGAGACCGCCCGCGCCTTGGCCGAAGCGGGCGCGGAGGTGGTGATCGCCGCCCGCAAGCCCGACCTCGGCGCGCAGGCCGTCGCCGAGATCGAGCGCACCGCCGGACCCGGCAAGGCGCGGTTCGCCATGCTCGACCTCTCCAGCCTGGCCTCGGTGCGGGCCTTCGCGCAGACCTGGGGCGAGGCGCCGCTGCACCTGCTGATCAACAACGCCGGCGTCATGGCCTGCCCGCTCGCCTACACCGAAGACGGGCTGGAGATGCAGATCGGCACCAACCACTTCGGCCACTTCGCGCTGTCGGCGCTGCTGGCGGAACGGCTGGTCGAGGGCGCGGAAGGGTCGGGCGTTCCCTCGCGCCTGGTGTCGCTGTCGTCGATCGGCCATCGCCGTTCGGGCGTGGATTTCGAGGACCCGCACTTCCGTCATCGGCCCTACGACAAGTGGGAGGCCTACGGCCAGGCCAAGACCGCCAACAGCCTGTTCGCGGTCGGCTTCGACGCCCGGTTCAAGGATCGCGGCGTGCGGGCCAACGCCGTCATGCCCGGCGGCATCATGACCCCGCTGCAGCGCCACCTGCCGATCGAGGAGCAGGTGGCCCTGGGCTGGATCGGCGAGGACGGCAAGCCCCGCGACGGCTTCAAGACCCCGCAGCAGGGCGCGGCCACCAGCGTCTGGGCGGCGGTCGGCCCCGAACTCGACGGCGTCGGCGGGCTCTATCTGGAAGACTGCAAGCAGGCCCTCGCCTGGACCAAGGACAAGCCCTGGGCCGGGGTGCTGCCGCACGCGCTGGACCCGGAGGCGGCCGAGCGGCTGTGGGCGCTGTCGGCCACCTGAGTCCCCTCTCCCCTTGCGGGAGAGGGTGGCCCTGCGGAGCAGGGTCGGGTGAGGGGTCTCTCAAAAATCAAAGCTGCGTACGGCGGTCAGATCGGGTGCGGCGTCTCACTTCTGAGAGACCCCTCATCCGTCGGCCTTCGGCCGCCACCTTCTCCCGCAAGGGGAGAAGGATCATGAAAAACCCCGCCGGTTCGCACCGGCGGGGCTCTTCGTTTCAGGCTGTCTGGAGCCTTAGTGCTGGGCCGGGGCGGCGGGAGCCGCGGCCGCCGGGGCCGGAGCAGCGCCAGCCGCCGGAGCCGCGGCGCCTTCCGCGGCCGGAGCCGCAGCAGCCGGAGCAGCGGCGGCGGCCGCCGGCTTGGGCGCCGGCACGGGCAGGGTCGAGCCCAGGCTGTGCAGGTAGGCGATGATGGCGATGCGGTCTTCCTGCTTCTTCAGGCCCGCGAAGGTCATCTTGGTGCCCGAGATGTACTTCTGCGGGCCCTTGAGGAACTGGTCGACGTGGTCGTAGTCCCACTGCGGGTTCTTGCCGCCAAAGTCGGTCATGGCCGACGAATAGGCGAAGCCCGGGTGCGTGCCCGGGTGCTTGCCCAGGGTGCCGTAGAGGTTGGGACCGGTGCCGTTGGGGCCGCCCGAATCGAAGTTGTGGCACGAGGCGCACTTGGCCGCGACGGCCTTGCCGGCCTCGATGTTGGCCGGCAGCAGGATCACCGAACCCCAGTCCGGCGGGACCTCGGCGGCCGGGGCGCCTTCGCCGCCGGTGTCTTCCTGGACGGCGATCTCGTAGCCGGCCTTCTCGACCTCGTGCTTCTTGAAGACGATGTCGGACGCTTCGCGCAGACCGAAGATCACCAGGCCGGTCAGGAGCACGCCGCCGAAAATCTTGTTGAACGTAAGGTCGCTCATCTCAGCCTTGTCAGCCTCTTTATTGGCCCGCCTTACGTGGGCGGAGCCGATTTATGAGCGCGGGTCCCCCCATGGTCGTCCCACGCGCGATGTTGCGCTCCGGTCTCTGACACGCTACCGCCCCGTGCGCAACCCGGGCGAACCGCGTTTCGCCCAACTCCGGTACGCCATGAACCCGATCGTCCTCATCCCCGCCCGCATGGCGGCGACCCGCCTCCCCAACAAGCCGCTGGCCGACATCGGCGGGCTGCCGATGATCGTGCGCGTGCTGCGCCAGGCGGAGGCCGCGGGCATCGGCCCGGTGGCCGTGGCGGCCGGCGATCCGGAGATCGTGGCGGCGGTGGAAGCCGCCGGCGGCCGCGCCGTGCTGACCGATCCGGCCCTGCCCTCGGGCTCCGACCGCATCCTGGCGGCCCTGGCCGTGCTGGACCCGGACGGCGTCCACGACGTGATCATCAACCTGCAGGGCGACATGCCCTTCGTCGACCCGGCGGTCCTCTCCGCCTGCGCCGGCCAGCTGGCCGCCCACGCCGACGCCGACATCGCCACCGTGGTGGCGCCGGAAGCCTCGGCCGACGACCGCGCCAACCCCGACGTGGTCAAGGCCGTGTTGGCCATGGACGCGAGTGGAGAGAGCGGCCGCGCCCTCTACTTCACCCGCTCCACCCTCTATGGCGACGCGCCCGTCTGGCGCCACATCGGCATCTACGGCTATCGCCGCGCCGCGCTGGAGGCGTTCAACGCCGCCCTCCCCTCGCCGCTGGAAAAGCGCGAGAAACTGGAGCAGCTGCGGGCCATGGAGCTGGGCCTGACGATCCGCGCGGCGGTGGCGGGCGAGGCCCCGATCTCCGTCGACAATCCTTCCGACCTGCAGGCCGCGCGCGACCACGCCGAAAAGACTGAAAGCTAGATGAGCACCCTCAAGAAGATCGCCTTCCAGGGCGAACCCGGCGCCAACAGCCACGAGGCGTGCCGCACCTACTTCCCCGACTACGAGGTGCTGCCCTGCGCCACCTTCGAGGAGGCGTTCGAGGCCATCAAGACCGGCGCGGCCCAGCTCGGCATGATCCCGATCGAGAACTCGATCGCCGGCCGCGTGGCCGACGTGCACCACCTGCTGCCCGCTTCGGGCCTGAAGATCATCGGCGAGCGCTTCAAGCCGATCCGCTTCCAGCTGATGGCCAACAAGGGCGTGACGCTGGACACCGTGACGACCGCCGTCTCGATGCCGATCGCGCTTTCCCAGTGCCGCAACAGCCTCAAGCGCCTTGGCCTGGCCAAGGAAGGCGCGGGCGACACCGCCGGCGCGGCCAAGGCCCTGGCCGCCAAGCCCGACCAGACCCGCGCCGCCGTCGCCCCCGCCCTGGCCGCCGAGATCTACGACCTCGACATCCTGGCCCGCGACATCGAGGACGAGCGCCACAACACCACCCGCTTCCTGGTGATGACCGCCGACCCGGCCCCGCCGGCCCCGTCGTTCACCCACCGCTGCGTGACCAGCTTCGTCTTCCGGGTGCGCAACCTCCCGGCGGCCCTGTTCAAGGCCCTGGGCGGCTTCGCCACCAACGGCGTCAACATGACCAAGCTGGAAAGCTACATGGAGAACGGCGCCTTCACGGCCACCTTCTTCTACGCCGAGGTCGACGGCCGCCCCGAAGACCGCAGCCTGGCCCTGGCCTTCGACGAGCTGCAGTTCTTCTCCGAGAAGTTCGAGATCCTGGGCGTCTACCCCGCCGACCCGTTCCGCGACGGGAAGTAGGACGGGAGGGGCCGCGATGTCCGACGCCTCGCCGACCTTCTACCTCTCGCCCCTCGATTTCACGGACGGCGTGCTGACGATCCGGATGGGCGACGGCCGCCGGCCGCTCGGCGCCCTGACCTTCGACCATGTCCGCAGCTTCGTCTTCGTGAAGGAGACCGACTTCTGGGCGCGCTTCGAGAAGGCTGACAGGTCGCTGCTGCTTGGCGATCGGGCCGGCGAGCCGAGGGTGCATCGCGTGAAGACCGGCGCGCTGGTCCAGAGCTTCCTCACGCCCGAATTGATGGCGGAGGATCCCCTGATCTTCTTCGTGTGGACGCCCGATGAGTGCTTCGAGGTCGTAGGCTTCGGGGCTCCACGCTGGACGCCGCTGGGCGACGCCTGAGCCCACGTTCAACGCCCCCTAAAAGCCGAGCTTGAGATCCGGATCCACGGTGGCGCCGACCGCCTCGAAGGCCTCGGCGAACCTGTCTTCCGGTGCTCGGCTGGCGGTGACGTCCTCAACGCGAGCGGCGCGCGCTGGCGGCGGGACCGGCGCGGCGCCGCGCGCTTCAGCCATTTCCGTCGAACGCTTCGGCATATCGCGCCTCGTTGGACAAATTCCGATTTTGCCCAGCGTGCACGAAAACGGCATGGCCTTGAAGCGTCCTTCGCCTTCACCCCCTCCCCGTTCCGCCCTATTCTCCGCGACCATGACCAAGCCCGTTCCCGCCGATGTCGTGTCCCGCCTGAAGTCCGTGCTGGGCGAGGGCGGATGGAGCCAGGATCCCGAGCGGCTGGCGCCGAAGCTGGTGGAATGGCGCGGGCGCTGGAAGGGCGAGACCCCGCTGCTGGTCACCCCGCGCACCACCGCCGAGGTGGCGGCCGTCGTGGGCATCTGCGCGGCCGAGGGCGTGGCGATCACCCCGCAGGGCGGCAACACGGGCCTCGTCGCCGGCCAGATTCCTCAGGGCGAGATCCTGCTGTCGACCGAGAAGCTGCGCGCGGTGCGCGACGTCGACGCCCTGGACGACGTCATGGTGCTGGAAGCCGGCGTCACCCTGTACGAGGCCCACCAGCAGGCGGCGAGCGTCGGCCGGCGGTTCACGGTGGGCGTGGCTTCGGAAGGCTCGTGCACGATCGGCGGCCTGATCTCGACCAACGCCGGCGGCACGGCCGTGCTGCGCTACGGCATGATGCGCGAGCAGGTGCTGGGCATCGAGGCGGTGCTGCCCAACGGCGAGATCTGGAACGGCCTCAAGCGCCTGCGCAAGGACAACACCGGCTACGATCTCAAGCAGCTGCTGATCGGGGCCGAGGGCACGCTGGGCGTGGTCACCGCCGCGGCCCTGAAGCTGCACGCGCCCCTGGCCTCGCGGGCCGTGGCCATCGTCGGCCTGGCCTCGCCGGAGGACGCCATCACCCTGCTCGCCCGCGCCAAGGACGAGACCGGCGGCGCGGTCGAGGCCTTCGAGCTGATGGGCCGCCTGGGCTTCGCTCTGACCGTGCGCAACGTGCCCGGCCTGCGCGATCCTCTGCCCACGGAGCACCCCTGGTACGTGCTGATCGAGATCGCCAGCGGCGAGCCCGGCGCGGCCGAGGCGGCGCTGGAGCGCCTGCTGGCCGGCGCCCTGGAAAACGGCCTGATCGCCGACGCCGCCGTGGCCCAGACGCAGACCCAGATGAAGGACTTCTGGCACATCCGCGAAGGCCACTCGGCCGGCCAGAAGCCGGAGGGCGCGGTGTGGAAACACGACGTCAGCGTGCCCGTCTCGAAGATCCCGCTGTTCATCGGCCAGGCCAACGCCGCGATCGACAAGGCCTTCCCCGGAACCCGCATCGTCGCCTTCGGCCACGTGGGCGACGGCAACGTGCACTACGACGTGCTGAAGGCCCCGGGCGCCGACGACGACGCCCATGACGCCCTGCGCGAGCAAGGCGCCCGCATCGTCCACGACATCGCCGCCGGCTTCACCGGCTCGATCAGCGCCGAACACGGCCTGGGCGCGATGAAGACGGCCGAGGCCCTGGCCTACAAGGACCCCATCGAGGTCGCCGCCCTTCGCGCGATCCGCGCGGCGCTCGACCCGCAGCGGATCATGAACCCGCGGGTGCTGTTCTAGGCGGCTTGTGCATCAAAGAACGACCCGTCCCTCCGTGATGTTGATCAGGCGGGGCATGGCGTAGACCGAAGGAATGCGTCCAGCGCCTTCCCTGACCCGGGAGATCAGTCCCTCGCCCTCCAGCTGGCGCAACATGCCGTTGGCGGTGATCCGGTTGTTGAACCCCGCAATGCGGCCGAACTCCGGTCCGGGGATGATCGGCCGCATGAAGAACGCATCGACCGCGCTCATCGCAAACTGGGAGTGCGTCACCTCCACGAAGCGGCGTCGCATCTCCTCGTAGAGATCCCGGATCGCTCTGACCTTTTCCAGATTGGCCTCGGCCTGCGAGACCACCGCGCCGACGAAGAAGTCGAGCCAACCGTGCCAGTCGCCATCGCTCGTGATGGCGAGCAGGCGGTCGTAATAGAGGTCCCGGTTCGCTTCGAGATACTCAGACAGGTAGAACATCGGCCTCGAAAGCGCCCGTCGCTGATAGAGCAGCAACGGAATGAGCATGCGCCCTATACGACCGTTCCCATCCTTGAACGGGTGAAGAATTTCGAACTGCGCGTGGGCGATGGCCACCTGCAGAATGGGGTCCTCGTCCTCCGAGCCGACATAGGCGGCCCAACGTTCCAACGCCTGCGGAAGCACCAGCGGGCTTGGCGGCACGAAGCGCGCCCGCTCGATGGGATCACCGTGACGCCCGATCCAGTTCTGGTCCACCCGGAACGCGCCAGGCTCCTTGTCCCTGCCGCGCACGCCCTGCATCAGGCGTTGATGAACGCTCTTGATCAGCGAAAGTGACAGCGGACGTTCGGCCAAGGCTTGTTCGGCCACCTGAACGGCGACGCGATAATTGGAGACTTCCTCGATATCGCCGAGGCGAGCGTCGGCGGCGCCCAGGCCAGCGTCGAACTCCAGCACTTCATCGAGCGTCGCCTGCGTGCCCTCGATCCGCGACGACAAGACCGCTTCGTTGACGGTGATCGGCGACAGCAGGACGGCCGGGTTGGGCAGAGTCTGCAGCATGCCGTCGTAGCGCGCCAAGGCCGCGTTAGCTCTCCCGACGATCGGGAGCAGGCCGCGCCAGTTCAGGTCGGTCAGCGGCAGTTCGTCAGGAATGCACGGCGGCATGTTCGAGCCCGTTTCGCGCCTTGCACGCTAGCTCAATTCCTCAAATTTGTGAAAAGTATTTTTGAAAATGCCTTTCACAAGAGCGCTGACGATAAATCCGGCTTTCATTAATCCGACCCACGACGCTCTAGGCGCCAAGCGCCGCCTTCGCCTTGCGTCGCGCGAAATAGACCATGATCAGCGACAGCACCGCGCCGGCGGGGAAGGTCGCCTTCAGCAGGCCATTGGCCGCGCCGGGGCCCAGGATGTTGATCGCGAACGGAACGAAGCCCCACTCGCCGGTCGAGGGCTTCATCCAGAACGCCCCGACGCCGACGAAGGCCAGCACCGCCCAGATCACCCGCAGCTTCAGCGCCTTGGTGCGGGCCACGAAGTAGAGGGCGGCGATCATCGGCAGCGGCCAGGCCAGGGCGGCCGCGAGAGCGAGGGTTTGGTTCATGGCCCCTTCCTAGCGGGCGGCGGGCGCGGAGGAAATCGTCAGCTCGCCGGATCGACCGGCGCCGCCGCCGGCGCGGGCTCCGTCCTGGCCTTGTCCGGACGCGGCCGCCCCAGCACGCCGGCCAGGATCAGGATGGCGCCCAGCGGGAAGATGAAGGACAGCTGCCAGGTGTCGAAGCGCGAGAAGCCCTTCACCGCGGTGAAGCCGATCAGGCTGACGTTCATCAGCTTCCAGCCGAAGAAGCCGTTGAACCAGTTCATCTGGAAGGCGCCGACGCCGAGCAGCGCCACAGGCAGCCAGAGCCATTTGAACTTGCGGCGCGGCGAGCGGATCACCTTGACCATGGCCGCCAGCATCAGGCCCAGGCTGGCCGCCATCGCCGCCAGGAAGACGTACTGGCCCGGCTTGCGGCCGGCCAGGGTGAAGCGGACGCCTTCCAGTTCGGCCGGGGTCGCCACCTGCACGTGGAAACCGGTGACGGTCCAGGTCTTGGCGCCGATCGGCCGCTGCACCGCGACCTGGGCCAGGACGACCTTGCCCGGATAGTCGTATTCGTGGCTGATCACGGCCGTCTGCTGCTGGCCGACCACGGTGGAGACGTTCCAGCCGATCATGCCGCCGGCGGTCGGCTCGCCGGGCGGAATGTAGGCGCGAACCTGCTCGAGCTGGGCGATCGCCTGCGGCGTCTTCAGACCGGGCGCCAGGCGCGCCTGCAGCGCCGGCGAGCGGGAGCGCACCTGGGTGTAGACCTCACGCGCCGTCGGATCGAGCGACGGATCCGGCGTCAGCGCCTTGCATCCGGCCAGCAGAGCCGCGCACGCCAAGGCCGCGCCCGCCAGCACGGCGCGCCAGTTCGATTTCGATTTCACGCGATACGCCCCCACAAACCCCTGGTGGAGGAAGCTAGACCATGCTCGCGCCTTGTCCAGCGCGAGCGGCGCGCTTGTGCGGCCAAACACATCCGGAGGTTGACACCGTGCTATGGTGCGCGCCGGCGGAGCCTGACGGCCGCCGCCGAGCAGACCCCGGAACCCCGAGCAACGGAGGCGATCATGACGGACACGCCCGCTTCGAGCCTGACCCTGCAGCAGCAGGCCTTCTGCCTGTCCTGGCTGTCGAACGCCGCCGGCGACAAGGTCGACACCCTGGCCAATCTGGAAGCCATCGTGGCCCAGGCGGTGGCCGCCTTCGTCACCGACAACGCCGGCCAGATCGCCGACTGGTCGGTCGTCTGGGGTCCCGAGGCCGCCAGCCACGACGGCGACGACCCGACCGCGCTCTACTACGCCGACAACCTGCTGTACGCGGCGCAGGCCTCGGTGAACGGGGCGCCCTGCCTGGTGGTGGCCATGGCCGGCACCAACGAAGACGACGCCTACGACTGGCTGGCCGAGGACTTCGCGATCGTCCGCCAGGTCGACTGGGCCTATGGAAACGGCGGCTTCACGGGCGCGCCGTCGCCGAAAATCTCGCACGCCACCCACACCGGCATCACCGCCTTGCTCGCGATGACCGACACCAAGAGCGGCGGCATCCAGGCCTTCGTCACGGCCTGGGCCAAGGCCAACACCGGCGGCACGATCATCTTCACCGGCCATAGCCTGGGCGGGGCGCTGTCGCCGACCCTGGCGACGGCGGTGATCGGCCAGAACGGCGGCCCGTTCCCCGGGATCACCCACCTGGCCCTGCCCAGCGCCGGCCCGACGCCCGGCAATCCGGACTTCGCGGCCCTCTACACCCACTTCTACCCGCAGCCGGCCGACACCGGCCCCACGCCCTTCAACACCGACATCGTCAACGCCCACGACATCGTGCCCACCGCCTGGAACGACGTGCACCTGAAGGGCTTCTTCACCAACACCGGCGACCTGGCGTTCAAGCTGGAGATGGACGCCCTGCTGGGCTCGATCGACCTGCTGGCCGACGGCCTGCTCGCCTTCAAGACCTACACCCCGATCGCCCACAAGACCTTCGCGGCCAGCCCGCCGGACGTCGATTACGCCAGCCTGCAGGACTTCTTCGGCCTGATCGTCGCCAACCACCTGGCGGCCTACCCGACCTATTTCGGGGTGACCGACGCGCTGAACGACACCACCCAGGTCATGACCAACGCCACCCTGCGCCAGGTCCAGACCCACGCCCGCCAACTGATCGCGGCGGCGAAGGGGCAGCAGGCTTCGACATCGTCAGCGGCCGCGGAATAGCAGTAAAATCCCTCTCTCTTAGAGAGTGGGAGGGGCCCGCCGCGCAGCGGTGGGAGGGTGAGAGGTTTCACCGCCGGCCGTCGTACCCACGAAAAAGGGCCGCCCCTTTCGAGACGGCCCCTAAACTTCTCGCCTTCCTCGCCCCTGTGGCGAGGACCCATGGCCAGGCCAGGCTCGGCGCCTCCGTCCTGGGCGCCGCCAGCGTGGCCGCGAACGGCCCGAGATCTCGGCGGCTGAACCCTGGGCCCTAGGCACAAGGCCTAGGGAGGCGAATGTATTTAGCCTCGCGCCCACACCGGCCGGCTTTGTCACCTCTCACCCTCCCTCTCTCCATGAGAGAGGGGTCTAGCGGGTCTTGCCTCGTCCGCACCCAGGCCATATATCGCATATACGAAACGTATATGATTGAGATATCCCATGGGCATCGTCAATATCGAGGACGAGCTGCACGAGCAGCTACGGCGGGCCAGCAAGGCGTCGTACCGGTCGATCAACGGCCAGGCGGCGTTCTGGATCAGGATCGGCATGCTGTGCGAGCTGCACCCGCACCTGACCTTCCAGGAACTGGTGGCGCGCGAACTGCGGGAGGCGGGCGTGGACGGTGACGATCCCACGCCCGACGGCCCCAAAGCGGCTAAGGCCGTCGAGACCCTGCCGTGACCATCGAGCACGAAGACCAGCTGGAGAAGCTGCGCGTCATCGGCGCCCTGGTGGCCCGCACCCTGGCGGCCATGGGGGCGGCACTGGAGCCGGGCATGACCACCCGGGAGCTGGACGACATCGGCCGCGCCCTGCTGGAGAAGGACGGCGCGCGCTCGGCCCCGGAACTGACCTACAACTTCCCCGGCGCGACCTGCATCTCGGTCGGTCCCGACTGCGCCCACGGCATTCCCGGCGACACGGTGATCAAGGCCGGCGACCTGATCAATATCGACGTCTCGGCCGAGCTGGACGGCTATTTCGGCGACACCGGCGCCAGCTTTTCCGTGCCGCCGACGACCAAGCGCATCGAACGCCTTTGCCGCGACGGCCGGCGGGCGATGTGGGCGGGCATCCGGGCCGTGCAGCCCGGCGCGCGGCTGAACGCGATCGGCGGCGCCATCGAGACCTTCGCCGACAAGAACGGCTACAGCCTGGTGCGCAACCTGGCCAGCCACGGGGTCGGCCGCTCGCTGCACGACGAGCCCCGCGAGATCCCCACCTGGCGCGAGCCGCGCGACCGGCGGACCATCCCCGAGGGCCTGGTCTTCACCATCGAGCCGTTCCTGTCGCTGGGCGCCGACTGGGTCGAGGAACTGGACGACGGCTGGACCCTGCGCCCGCCGCGCGGCCAGCCCACCGTGCAGTACGAGCACACCCTGGTGGCGACGCGGAACGGACCGCTGGTGCTGACGCTGGCCTGAGGGGGCAGGCCAAACGGGGCTGACTTCCCCCACCCGGCTGATTTTCAACCGTCAGTTCCCCGCGAAGGCGGGGATCCAAGCTGACGTTCAGGATGGAGCGCGCTCAGCGCCAAAACCACTGCCTCGGCTTGGATCCCCGCCTTCGCGGGGATACTCGGAGAAGGGGTGCGGCATGAGAAGGCGATACGCCTTAAGGGTCAGCTCCGACACCGCCACCGCTGGCGAAGCGGGGCCAAAGCCTCTATCTGCGTCCCCATGCTGATGGTCATCTCTCCCGCCAAGTCGCTCGACTTCACCGCGCCCAGCGAGGTGCTGCCGCTGACGACGCCGGCCCTGAAACCGCAGATCGCCGAACTGGCCAAGGTCACGCGCAAGCTGACGGCCGCCGACCTGCGCCGGCTGATGCACATCTCCGAGAAGCTGGCCGACCTGAACCGCGAGCGCTTTCAGCACTTCGATCCCCAGGTCGAAGAGGGGCTGCAGGCCGTGATCGCCTTCAACGGCGACGTCTATGCCGGCCTGGCGGCGCGCGAGCTGGACCGCGCCTCGCTGGAGTGGGCGCAGGACCACCTGCGGATCCTGTCGGGCCTCTATGGCGTGCTGCGGCCGCTGGACGCCCTGCAACCCTACCGCCTGGAGATGGGCACCCGCCTGAAGACCAAGCGCGGCGCCACCCTCTACGATTTCTGGGGCGAGACCATCGCCAAGACGCTCAACGAGGCCGCCGCCGGCCACGCGGACCCGACCCTGGTGAACCTGGCCAGCCAGGAATATTTCGGCGCCGTCGACGCCAAGGCCCTGAAGCTGCCGGTGGTCACCTGCCACTTCAAGGAAGAGAAGGCCGGAACCCTGAAGGTGCTGGGCTTCTACGCCAAGAAGGCCCGCGGCCGCATGGCCCGCCACATCATCGACGGCCGCATCGAGAAGGCCGCCGACCTCAAGGCCTTCGACCGCGACGGCTACCGCTTCAGGCCCGAGCTCTCCACCGAGGCCGACTGGGTTTTCGCTCGCCCGCAGCCCTGAATTCATCTAACGATGAATTTATAGCCCCTCGTTCTTTCGCAACGGCGGGCTATATGTTGCGTTGCAACAATTCAAGCGGCCCGAGCGGCCGGCAGGAGAGCGCCATGGCGGTGGATTTCGGGTTGCAGGGGCAGGTCGCGATCGTCACCGGCTCGACCAGCGGCATCGGTCACGCCCTGGCCGACGCCCTGGCCGGTCAAGGCGTCAACATCGTGCTCAACGGCCTGGGCGAGATGACCGCCATCGAGCGCACCCGCTCGGAACTGGCCGAGAAGCACGGCGTCGAGGTGCTGTACCACGGCGCCGACATGACCAAGCCGGTCGAGATCGCCGACATGGTCAAGGCCGCCAAGGCCGAGTTCGGCGAGCTGGACATCCTGGTCAACAACGCCGGCGTCCAGCACGTGGCCCCCGTCGAGGAATTCCCCGACGACAAGTGGGACCTGATCATCGCCATCAACCTGTCGTCGGCCTTCCACGCGTCGAAGGCGGCGATCCCGATCATGCGCGAGCAGGGCCGCGGGCGGATCGTCAACATCGCCTCGGCGCACGGCCTGGTCGCCTCGCCCTACAAGTCGGCCTATGTGGCCGCCAAGCACGGCATCCTGGGCCTGACCAAGACCATCGCCCTGGAAGTGGCCCAGCAGGGCATCACCTGCAACGCCATCTGCCCCGGCTTCGTGAAGACCCCGCTGGTCGAGGCCCAGATCACCGACCAGGCCAAGGCCCGCGGCATCAGCGAGGAGGCGGTGATGAAGGACGTGATCCTGGCCGCCCAGCCGACCAAGCAGTTCGTCACCTTCGAGCAGCTGTCGGGCCAGCTTCTGTACCTGGTCAGCGACCTGGGGGCCTCGGCCAACGGCGCCTCCTTCGCCATCGACGGCGGCTGGACGGCGCAGTAGCTCTTTTCAGCCGTAAGATCCCCGCGAAGGCGGGGATCCAAGCTGACGTTCAGGATGAGGCGCTTCCCGCGTCAGGCCCACAGACTCGGCTTGGATCCCCGCCTTCGCGGGGAGGCTCGGAGAAGGGGGCCGAGGCTGTGACTATCGATCCGCTCTAGAGGCAAAGGCAGACCCATGCCCATCGCGCCGCTGAAGAGGAAGCCCAAGGGGCCGCGTCCGATCAGCCTGGCGCTGCAGGGCGGCGGCTCGCACGGCGCCTTCGAGTGGGGCGTGATCGAGCGGCTGCTGGAGGAGGAGAGCCTGGAGATCCAGGCGATCACCGCCGCCTCGGCCGGGGCGATGAACGCGGTGGCCTACGCCTCGGGCCTGATCGCCGGCGGACGCGAGGGGGCCAAGGCCTCGCTCGACGACTTCTGGAAGCAGGTCAACCGCAACGGCGGCCGCAACGTCTTCGGCGACACCAGCATCTGGACAAGCGCCTTCGGGGGCGCGTTCGGCGGCGCCGCCGACTGGATCAAGAACACCCCGGGCTGGCGGCTGGCCGAGACCCTGGCCCTGTCGATGAGCCCCTACGAGTTCAACCCGTTCAACCTCAATCCGCTGAACGACATCCTCGACGAGACGATCGACTTCGAAGCCCTGCGGACCCGCTCGCCGGTCAAGCTCTACATCGCCGCCACGGCGGTGCGCACCAGCAAGGCCAAGGTGTTCCGCGAGACCGAGCTGACCGCCCGCCACGTGCTGGCCAGCGCCTGCCTGCCGCAGGTGTTCCAGGCCGTGGAGATCGACGGCGAGCCCTATTGGGACGGCGGCTTTCTGGCCAACCCGCCGCTGTGGCCGCTGTTCTACGACAAGACCCCCGACGACATCCTGCTGGTCAGCCTCAATCCCTTCGTGCGCGACGAGACGCCCAAGACCCCGGGCGAGATCATGGACCGCCTGAACGAGATCACCTTCAACGCCGCGTTGTCCTCGGAACTGCGCGCCATCGGCTTCGTGCAGAAGCTGCTCGACGAAGGCCTCTTGAAAGACAACGCCCGGGGGCGCTATCGGCGGATGCTGCTGCACGCCATCAAGGCCGACGAGCCGCTGGCCGACCTGTCGCTGGCGTCCAAGTTCAATACCGAGTGGAGCTTTCTGACCGACCTCAAGGCCCGTGGGCGCAAGGCGGCGGAAGCTTGGCTCGGCGAGTGTTTGCCCCTGGTGGGGGAGCGCTCGACGGTAGATTTGAAGTCTGGTTTCGCATGAACACCCCCGCACCGATCCCCTCCCCCACCGCCGGCGTCATCTGCCTGCGGGGGCATGAGGTGCTGCTGATCAAGCGCGGCACGCCGCCGCGTCTTGGCCAATGGAGCCTGCCTGGCGGACGGATCGAGTTCGGCGAGACGGCGGAAGCCGCCGCCCTGCGCGAACTGCGCGAGGAAACCGGGGTGGAAGCCCGTCTGCTGGGCCTGATCGACGTCGTCGACGGCGTCTTCACCTCGCGCGAGACCGGCGAGACCACCCGCCACTTCGTGATGTTCGACTACGCCGCCGAATGGACCGGCGGCGAGCCCAAGGCCGGCGACGACGCCGCCGACGCCCGCTTCTTCACCCGCGAGGAGGCCATGGCCGCCGTCGAGTGGGACCTGACCCGGCAGGTCATCGAGCAGACCTACGCGCTGTTCGGACGCTAGGCGCATCGCCGGATCGCCGCGCCCCGAGGCGCGGGCTTCGGAAAAAGACGGCCGCTCGACGGATCTTCTCCACAGCAACTTGACAACGTCGGTCGACGGGCGCATCCCGCCGCCGCGCTCGATGCCGCGACGCGGCGACGACGCTTTCAACGGAAACCCAAGCCCCATGCCCAGCGACAGTCACAGTCGATCCAACACGCCGCGAACGGCGTCACGCTAGGGGTTCAACGGGCTCCTTGCTGACGGCCGGTCGCGGCCACAGTCACAAGGACAAGCCCCATGGTTTTCCTCTCCGGAGACCTCAAGGCCGCGCGTCCGCTCGCGCGCTTTCTTCGCGCCGGAACCGTCCCCTCGTGGGCGGATCTGGTCGCCTTCCTCCTGCTCGCCGCCGCGGCCGTCCTGGTCGTGCGCGGGGCCGAGGACATGAGCCAGCCCCTGGCGGCCCTGCACGCCGCCCCGGTCACGCTCGATCCCGCCCGCCTGCCTGAATACGCCCTGCGCACGACGCTGCGGATGTTCCTGGCCCTCTTCGCCTCGCTCGTCTTCACGTTCACGGTCGCCACCCTGGCCGCCAAGAGCCGCAAGGCCGAGCTGCTGATCGCGCCCGCCCTCGACATCCTGCAGTCCGTGCCGGTGCTGGGCTTCCTGACCTTCACGGTCACCTTCTTCATGGGCCTGTTCCCCGGCCGTCAGCTGGGCGTGGAATGCGCGGCGATCTTCGCGATCTTCACCAGCCAGGCCTGGAACATGGCCTTCAGCTTCTACCAGTCGCTGCGGACCATCCCGGCCGACCTGGACGACGTCAGCCGCCAGTTCGGCTTCTCGCCCTGGCGCCGGTTCGTCCGGCTGGAGCTGCCGTTCGCCACGCCCGGCCTGGTCTGGAACGTGATGATGTCGATGTCGGGCGGCTGGTTCTTCGTGGTGGCGTCCGAGGCCATCACCGTGGGCGACACCACCGTCACCCTGCCCGGGATCGGCTCGTGGCTGTCGGTCGCCATCGCCCGCCAGGATATGCGGGCCCTGGCCCTGGGCGTGGCCGCCATGGCCGTGGTCATCGTGCTCTACGACCAGCTGGTGTTCCGTCCCGTCGTGGCCTGGGCCGACAAGTTCCGCTTCGAACAGACCGCCAGCCAGCAGCGCCCGGCCTCGTGGCTGTACGACCTGCTGCGCCGGGCCGTCTGGATCCGGTCGCTGGCCCGGCCGCTGGCGAGGCTGTCCTGCGCCCTCTCCGGCCTGCGTCCGCCCGTCCGCCTGCCGCCCCTGCGCCTGCCCGCGCAGCCCGCGGCGCTGGGCAGGGTCCTGGACGGCCTCTGGCTGGCGCTGGTCGCCATCGCGGTCGTCGGCGGCGCCGGGCTGCTGTGGTCGTTCCTCGGCCAGCGCCTGACCCTCGGCGACCTGGGCCAGGTCTCGTTGCTGGGCCTGGCGACCCTGGTCCGGGTCGTCGTGCTGATCGCCCTGGCCACCCTCGTCTGGGTCCCGATCGGCGTCTGGATCGGCCTGCGCCCGGCCTGGGCCGAACGCCTGCAGCCGATCGCCCAGTTCCTGGCGGCCTTCCCGGCCAACGTGCTGTTTCCGTTCGCGGTGGCGGCCATCGTCGCCCTGCGCCTGGACCCGAACATCTGGCTCTCGCCGCTGATGGTGTTCGGCACCCAGTGGTACATCCTGTTCAACGTCATCGCCGGGGCCAGCGCCATTCCGGGCGACCTGAAGGAGGCCGCCGGCATGTTCGGCCTCAGGGGCTGGCAGTGGTGGCGGCAGGTCGCGATCCCGGGGATCTTTCCCTACTACGTGACCGGCGCGCTCACCGCCTCGGGCGGGTCGTGGAACGCCAGCATCGTGGCCGAGGCGGTCAGCTGGGGCCATGAGCGCCTCGAGGCCGCGGGCCTGGGCGCCTACATCGCCAGGGCCACCGCCGCCGGCGACAGCGCCCGCGTCGCCCTGGGCGTGGCCGTCATGTCCGTCTTCGTCATCGTCTTCAATCGCGTGCTCTGGCGGCCGATGTACCGCTTCGCCGAGCGCCGTCTCCGTCTGGCCTAAGGGAGAGCATCCATGACCTGCTTCACCCCCACCCAATCGCCCGCCCTGGTCGAAGCCAAGGCCATCCGTCACCTGTACGGCAAGGCCGAAGGCGCGAACCTGCTGGTGCTCGACAATGTCGACCTGACCCTCGACGAGAACGAGATCGTCGGCCTGCTGGGCCGCTCGGGCTCGGGCAAGTCGACCCTGCTGCGGTCGATCGCCGGCCTGATCAAGCCGACCTCGGGCGACATCGTCTTCCCGCCGCGCGAGGACGGCCCGACCACGGTCAGCATGGTGTTCCAGAGCTTCGCGCTCTTCCCCTGGCTGACCGTGCTGCAGAACGTCGAGGTCGGGCTGGAGGCCAAGGGCGTGCGCCCGGACGAGCGCCGTCGCCGGGCCCTGGCCGCCATCGACCTGATCGGTCTGGACGGTTTCGAGAACGCCTATCCCAAGGAGCTGTCGGGCGGCATGCGCCAGCGCGTGGGCCTGGCCCGCGCCCTGGTGGTCGATCCCTCGATCCTGCTGATGGACGAGCCGTTCTCGGCCCTCGACGTGCTGACCGCCGAGACCCTGCGCACCGACCTGCTCGACCTGTGGAACGAGGGCCGGATGCCGATCAAGTCGATCCTGATGGTCACCCACAACATCGAGGAGGCCGTGCTGATGTGCGACCGCATCCTGGTGTTCTCGTCCAATCCGGGCCGGGTGGCGTCGACGGTCAAGGTCGACCTGCCGCAGCCGCGCAACCGCCAGGATCCGGCCTTCCGGGCCCTGGTCGAGCGGATCTACGCCCAGATGACCCGGCCCGACCAGGCGGCGGCGAGCGCCCGTGACGGGGTCTTTCCCGGCATGGGCCTTGGTATGGTGCTGCCGCGCGTCTCGACCAACGTCATGGCCGGCCTGATCGAGGCGGTTTGCGCCGCGCCGTTCGACGGCCGGGCGCACATGCCCGAGCTGGCCCGGGTGCTGCGGTACGAGGCCGACGCGCTCTTTCCGATCGCCGAGACCTTGCAGCTGCTGCGCCTGGCCGAACTGCGCGAGGGCGATCTGGTGCTGACGCCCACGGCCCGTCGCTACGCCGAGGCCGACGTCGATGCGCGCAAGTCGATCTTCGCCCAGCAGCTGCTGGCCCACGTTCCCCTGGCCGCCCACGTGCGCCGGGTGCTGGACGATCGGCCCAGCCACGCCGCCCCCGCCAGCCGGTTCCGCGACGAGCTGGAGGACTTCATGTCCCCCGACTACGCCGACCAGACCCTGCGCGCGGCGACCAATTGGAGCCGCTACGCCGAGGTCTTCTCCTATGACGAGAGCGCCGACCGCTTCTCGCTGGACGACCCGGCCTAGCCGCCGATGGCGAAAGCCCGCGAGCGCTGTCCCTAGGCCTGACCGTGCGGCGCTAGACGTGCGAGGCGGGGCGGGCCCTCATGGCCTGCCCCGTCCAATCCTGGACCCGCGAGTCCACAATAACCCCTTGAAAAATGGGGACTTGTCGAACCTTCGCTTCGGTGAGACGCTTTCCTCCGTGAACGGCAGTCCTGACGTCAGATCGGGGCGCTGCTTGCAGAGGAAACGAGAGAGATGACCCCGCAAGACATCGTGGGCCCCTACATCGCGGGTTTGGCCCCGCCGCGTGGTTTCCTGGCGATGGTCGCCGTCATGCTGGCGGCGATGGCCGCCTGCTTCTGGACGCCGGAACTGGATCCCGAGCGCATCCTCGACGAATAGCGCCCCAGGACCACCGCCCCGCGCCTGACCTCGCGGCACGCTTGCCGCCAGCAAGGGCGAGCGCACTCTCCCCCGGACGGCCCCGCCAGAGGGTCGCGAACGGGAGACGCCGCCATGACCCTGCGCACGCCGATCTGCGACCTGCTGAACATCGAGCACCCGATCCTGCTGGCCGGCATGGGCGGGGTTTCGTACGCGCCGCTGGCGGCGGCGGTCTCCAACGCCGGCGGCTACGGCGTGCTGGGCATGGCCGGAACCTCGCCCAATTTCATCCGCGAGCAGATGCGACAGGTGAAGGCCCTGACCGACAGGCCGTTCGGCGTCGACCTGCTGGCCGCCACGCCCGACGCCCTGACCGCCAGCGTCGAGGTCATCATCGAGGAGGGCGCCAGCGCCTTCATCGCGGGCCTGGGCGTGCCCTCGGCGATCCTGGCGCGACTGCACGAGGCGGGGCTGAAGGTGATGGTGGTCTGCGGCACGGTGCGCCACGCGGTGAAGGCGCAGGAGGCCGGCTGCGACGCGGTGATCTGCCAGGGCGGCGAAGGCGGCGGCCACACGGGCCTCGTCGGCACCCTGCCGCTGGTGGCCCAGGCGGTGGAGGCGGTCGACATCCCGGTGATCGCCGCCGGCGGCCTGCACGACGGTCGCGGGCTGGCGGCGGCCCTGGCGCTGGGGGCGCAAGGCGTCTGGATGGGCACCCGCTTCATCGCCAGCGCCGAGGCCCACGCCGGCGCGCTCTATCAGGACGCCATCCTGGCCGCCCGCGACGAGGACACCGTCCGCACCCGCTGCTATTCCGGCAAGCCGATGCGGGTGCGCGCCAACCCCTATGTCGACGACTGGGAGGCCCGGGCCGGCGACATCCAGCCCTTCCCCCTGCAGGCCATGGCCAGCGTCCAGGCCGGGGTGCTGGGCGGCATCGCCGGCCAGACCGAGGGCCTGGACCCCGAGCGCTCGTGCCTGGCCATGGGCCAGAGCGCCGGCGGGATCACCGACGTACGCCCGGCGGCCGAGATCGTGGCCAGCCTGGTCGCGGAGGCGGAATCGGCGATCAGGCGGACGGCGGGACTGCTCTCCTGAGACGCTCTTTGTGAAAATACATCCTGAAGTGACGATTTTCACAAAAGCGCGGCAAGGTTGCTCCTAGGGTCCGCGCGCCTGGCCATGGGGCGCCGGGCGCAAGGGGAACGTCCCCAGGGGACCGCACATGACCTACCGCGCCGTCGCTTGCTACAATCGCGCCACCAACACGTTCGTCGGCTATCTCGCCACCCACGACAACTACACGACCATCGTGCAGGCCAAGGGCGACGCCGCCCCGCTCAAGTGGGGCTACGACGGCTCCGATCTCTACCTGACCAAGGAAACCAGCCCATACAACCGCTATCTCGGCGACGGCGGCGACGACGACGTCGGCGACCGCGCCGACTGGGGGCTATGGGGCGGCAAATACGCCGCGCCGGTGGTCTATCATGGCGACGGCAGCGTCTCCCTCGCGGGCGCGCCCGACCGCCGGCTGAAGTTCCCCTCGGGTCAGAGCAACGTCTACTGGTCGACCGACAACTATGACGACGACATCATCGTCGTCGCCCTGCCCCATCCCCGCGCCTGGATGAAGGACCTGCCGCCGGCCACCCTGATCGGCGACATCAACCTGCCCGGCACGCACGACAGCGCCGCGATCGATCCCACCGTCGTCACCGCCTATTCCTGCCATTACCGCAGCATCACCCAGCAGCTGCAGGCGGGCGTGCGCCTGCTGGACGTGCGCCTGCTGATCGACACGGTGCAGGGACAGCACGGCACGACCTACGTCTTCCAGACCTGCCACGGCGACCATGGACAGGGACGCCGCGCCAACGTCTTCCAGAGCTTCAACTCGCTGATGGACGAGTGCGCCGACTTCCTCATCGGCCAGCCGACCGAATTCATCGCCATGTCGCTGAAGATCGACGACCAGAACGGCGTGCCCGACGCCGACCTGCCCGACGTCCTGGACGTGCTCGACGCCCTCCTGCTGGGAGCCGGGATCAAGCCCTGGATGGGCGACATGCCGTCCCTGGAGACGATGAAGGGCAAGATCTACCTTCTCGACCGGATCGTGCCCGCCCTGATCGACCCCAATCGCAACCCGCCGCTCGACGCGAAGACCAAGGCCAAGGTGGAGACGCACAGCTACGGCGTGCCGCTGGGCATCGCCGACAACACGCCGGGCCAGCTGATGCCGGCCGACCCGAGACGCAATTTCGAGATCTACGTCCAGGACAAGTACGAGCACCTGGCCATCAATTTCGACGGGGCGTTCGACGCCAAGTATGCGCTCTTCATGGCCGCCCTCGCCAAAAAGCCCGCCGGCGGCCTGCTGGTCAATTTCGCCAGCGGAACCTGGGGACTGATGGGCGTCTACATCCAGGGCTCGGTGGCCTACAACATCGTCCAGGCCCGGACGACGACCCTGGGGTGGTCGCTTTACGACTACGAGGAGAGCGTGGCCTCGACCGACCTCGGAGACCTCACCGTGGTCGAGGCGGTCATCGCCTCGAACTTCGGCTATCCGAGCTGAGGCGCCTCAGCCGGCGTCGAGGGCCAGTTCCGGCAGCAGCTTGTGGAAATGGGCCTCGACCTGGGCGTGGCACTCGCAGGCCCGGCGCTCCAGCTTGCGGCGGTCGCGGATCTCGACGCGGCCGCGGCGGGTCTGGATGATGCCGTCGGCCTGCAGGACCTTGGCCGCGGCGGTGACGGTGGTGCGCTGCACGCCCATCATGTCGGCCAGGGCCTCCTGGGTCAGGCGCACGATGTCCTCGCCGGCTCGGTCGTGGGCGGCCAGCAGCCAGCGGCAGCAGCGCTGCTCGATGGTGTGCAGGGCGTTGCAGGCCACCGACTGCATCATCTGGGCGATCATGGCGTCGGCATAGCGGGTGAAGAGGTCGCCCAAGGCCGGGAAACGCTGGCGCATCTCGTCGAGGCGGGCGGTCTGGACGGTGAAGGCCGGTCCCGGCGCCTGCACCACCGCCCGGCCGTAGGCGGGCTTGAGGCCGCCGCTGACCACGCCGCCCAGCGCGCCCTCCCAGCCGACGGTGGCCGCCTCGACCTCGCGGCCCTCAGGCGTCAGCACCAGCAGCGAGACCATGGTCGGCCGGCAGGGCAGATAGGTGGTGCGCACGTCCTCGCCGACGTCGAACAGCACCGTCCCGCGGGCCAGGGCGGTCAGGGTCATGGCCGATTTGAGCGCCGCGCGCGCGTCCTCGGGCATGGCCAGCAGCAGGCGGTTGCCGGCATAGGCGTGGTGCACCCGCTCGGCGCGGGTGTCTCGGTCGTTCATTTCTGCGGAGTCGGCCATGGCGGCATCCAACGGCGGCGCTTGCTCGTCGGTTAAAGCGCGCGGACCGAGGGTTTCGTTGCGTGGACCTGTCGGGACGCCGACACGCGCCGCGCGTCAGCTCATCCCTCTCAGCTCATCCCATCAACTCATCAAGGTGGGCCGGTGCAGCTGGCCGGTCTCGTCCTGGAGGTGCATGCGCACCGGTATGCCGACGCCCGTGGCCTGCTCGGCCAGGCGGTTGGCGGCCTTTTCGGCCTCGTGGCGGCTGCGATAAGCCCCGAACCTGAGCTGGTCGCCGATGATGGTCCACCGGTCGCCCACCTGGACGACGCCGTAGTGCACTTCAGCCATGACACGTCCTCCCTTCTGCGCTGTCGGAGTTGGTCGTTTCTCGCCACCCCTGACTTATCCACAGCCTGATCCCGATCCTTGTTGATAGCAAGGCCCTGAAGAGTCGAAGTTTCGACTTGAAATGGGCAAGCGCCGCTGTGGATATCCTCAAGGTTGATTTCGCCCCTCGCGGGCGAGGCGATGACAGGCGGGGCGCTTGCGGCGATAGTGCCCGCATGCTTCGCGCCCGCCTCGCCACTCCGTTCCTGGCCGCCCTGCTGCTGGCCGCACCGGCCGTGACCAGCGCCCAGGACCGCGCGCCGGCCGAGCGCCAGCGGCTGCTGGACCTGGCCTACGCCATCGGCCAGAGCCACGCCCTGCGCCAGGCCTGCGAGGGCGTCGGCGACCAGTTCTGGCGGGCCCGCATGGTGCGGCTGACCGAGGTGGAGCAGGCCGACCAGACCTTCGACGGCCAGCTGCGCGACCGCTTCAACGGCGGCTACGCCGCGGCCCAGGCCGCCCATCCCGAGTGCAGCCCCGAAAGCCGCCGGGCCGAGCGCCAGGCCGCTCTTCGCGGCCGGGCTCTGGCCAACAAGCTGTCGCAGACGGTGCGGATCAACGAGCAAGCTGCGCCGGATTCCGTGGCGGAAGGGCGAGCGGCGCGCTAAATTCTCCTCATGGACGCACGGCGACTGGCGGCTTGGGCCGCCGGGCCGCGTCTCGGGAGGCTTTCGTGACCGCTTTTCTGGTCCCCCTGGTGCTTCTGGTGCTGGCGATCCTGCTGGTCGTCAACGTCATCAAGATCGTGCCGCAAGGCCGCGAATTCACCGTCGAGCGGTTCGGCCGCTACACCCGCACCCTGAAGCCCGGCATCAGCATCCTCACCCCGTTCGTCGAGACGGTGGGCCGCCGGGTCAACATGATGGAGCAGGTGCTCGACGTTCCCAAGCAGGAGGTCATCACCAAGGACAACGTGTCGGTGACCGTCGACGCCATCGTCTTCATCCAGGTGATGGACGCCCCCGCCGCGGCCTATCGCGTCGACAACCTGATCTACGCCATCACCCAGCTGGCCCAGACCAACCTGCGCACCGTGGTCGGCTCGATGGAGCTGGACGAGGTGCTGAGCCAGCGCGACCACATCAACTCGCGCCTGCTGGCCACCATCGACGAAGCCACCAGCCCCTGGGGCGTCAAGATGGCCCGCATCGAGATCAAGGACCTGACCCCGCCGGCCGACATCACCAACGCCATGGCCCGTCAGATGAAGGCCGAGCGTGAGCGCCGCGCCGTCATCACCGAGGCCGAGGGCGAGAAGCAGGCCCAGATCGCCCGCGCCGAGGGCGCCAAGCAGTCGGCCATCCTGCAGGCCGAGGGCCGGCGCGAAGCGGCCTATCGCGACGCCGAGGCCCGCGAGCGCGAAGCCCAGGCCGAAGCAAAGGCCACCGCCTTCGTGTCGGAAGCCATCGCCCGCGGCGACGTCAACGCCATCAACTACTTCGTCGCCCAGAAGTACGTCGAGGCGTTCGGCGAGCTGGCCCGTTCGCCCAACGCCAAGACGGTGATCGTGCCGGCCGACTTCGCCGGCATCACCGGCACGGTGGCCGGAGTCGGCGAGCTGATCCGCTCGCTGGGCGGCCCCGACGCTCCGCCGCGTCCGACCCCGTCGCCGGCGGCGTCGCGTTCGAGCGCGGTTCCGTCCGCGCCGCGCAAGGGAGCCTGATCCCATGACCGGCCTGATCGATTTCTTCGTCGCCCATCCCTTCTGGCTGTGGTTGTCGATCGCGGCCGCGTTTCTGGCGATCGAGGTAGGCACCGGCACCGGCTGGCTGCTGTGGCCGGCCGCCTCGGCGGCGGCGGTCGGCGTCGTCGCCCTCCTCCTCCCGACCAGCCTGCCGGTGGAGATCGTCCTCTTCGCCGTGCTGACCATCGCCTCGACCTACCTGGCCCGCCGCTTCCTGCGGCCGGCCCTGGCCGGTCCCGACCCCGACCTCAACGACCCCACCCAGCGCCTGCTCGGCCGCCCGGCCGAAGTGGTCGCCGCCTTCGAGAACGGCCGCGGCCGCGTCTTCGTCGACGGCAAGGAGTGGGCGGCCCAGACCGAAGGCGAGGGCGAGGCCGAAAGCGCCCCGACGACCGGGACCCGCGTCTCGGTGGTGGGCGTGCACGGGGCGGTGCTGACGGTGCGGTGACAGCTGCTGACAGGTTCCGGCGCATAACGACGCTAGAGCCTCCGGCCTCTATCCTCTCCCGTCATTCCCGCCCTTGTGGCGGGAACCCCTCTGTCAGCCGCAAGTGCAGGTGGGGCGGATCGCCAGCGATCCGCTTGCGCCTCACGTGAAAGCGGAACCAGGGGTTCCCGCCACAAGGGCGGGAATGACGGGAGAAATGTAAGGCTCTGGCTTTTGCCCCTCCCCGCCCCCATCTGGCGCGGGACCGCACGCATCGAAGGGAACGACCGGGTGGAACCCATCATCACGGTGTCGGGTCTGACCAAGACCTACGCCTCGGGCCACCAGGCCCTGAAGACCGTCGACCTGACGATCAAGCGCGGCGAGATCTTCGCCCTGCTGGGTCCCAACGGCGCCGGCAAGACCACGCTGATCAGCATCATCTGCGGCATCGTGCGGCCCTCGACCGGTACGGTCGTCGCCGACGGCCACGACATCGCCCGCGAATACCGTCCGGCCCGCACCAAGATCGGCCTGGTGCCGCAGGAGCTGACCACCGACGCCTTCGAGACCGTCTGGGCCACCGTCACCTTCAGCCGCGGCCTGTTCGGCAAGCCGGCCAACCCGGCCCTGATCGAGAAGATCCTTCGCGACCTGTCGCTGTGGGACAAGAAGGACGCCAAGATCATGACCCTGTCGGGGGGCATGAAGCGGCGGGTGATGATCGCCAAAGCCCTGTCGCACGAGCCCTCGATCCTGTTCCTCGACGAACCCAGCGCCGGCGTCGACGTCGAGCTGCGCCGCGACATGTGGGAGATGGTGCGCAAGCTGCGCGAGACCGGCGTCACCATCATCCTGACCACCCACTACATCGAGGAGGCCGAGGAGATGGCCGACCGGGTGGGGGTGATCCGCAAGGGCGAGATCATCCTGGTCGAGGACAAGAAGGTGCTGATGCGCAAGCTGGGCAAGAAGCAGCTGACCCTGCACCTGCAGTCGCCCCTGGAAGCCGTGCCGGCGGGCCTGGATGAGTACGACCTGGCGCTGGCCGACGAGGGCCGCGAGCTGGTCTACAGCTTCGACGCCCAGGCCGAGGCCACCGGCATCGCCCCGCTGCTGCGCCGCCTGCACGCCGAGGGCGTCGACTTCACCGACCTCAACACCCGCCAGAGCTCTCTCGAAGAGATCTTCGTCAGCCTGGTGAAGGACCGGCCATGAACATCCACGCCATCGCCGCCATCTACCGCTTCGAGATGGCGCGGACCTTCCGCACCCTGGCCCAGAGCATCGCCGCGCCGGTGCTGTCGACCTCGCTCTATTTCGTGGTGTTCGGCGCGGCCATCGGCTCGCGCATGACCTCGGTCGACGGCGTGCCCTACGGCGCCTTCATCGTGCCGGGCCTGATCATGCTGTCGATCCTGACCGAGAGCCTGTCGAACGCCTCGTTCGGCATCTACATGCCCAAGTGGTCGGGCACGATCTACGAGGTGCTGTCGGCCCCCGTGTCGCCGTTCGAGATCGTGCTGGGCTATGTCGGCGCGGCCGCGTCGAAGTCGCTGATGCTGGGTGTGATCATCCTGGCCACGGCGCGCCTGTTCGTGCCGTTCGAGATCGAGCACCCGCTGTTCATGGCCGCCTTCCTGGTGCTGACCGCGGTGACCTTCAGTCTGTTCGGCTTCATCATCGGCATCTGGGCCGACAGCTTCGAGAAGCTGCAGATCGTGCCGCTGCTGGTGATCACGCCCCTGACCTTCCTGGGCGGCAGCTTCTATTCGATCGACATGCTGCCCGGCGCCTTCCGGACGGCCTCGCTGTTCAACCCGGTCGTCTATCTGATCAGCGGCTTCCGCTGGAGCTTCTTCGGCACGTCGGATGTCGGGGTGGGGATCAGCCTGGCCGCGACGGTGGGCGTGCTGGCGCTGTGCCTGGCGGTGGTCGGCTGGATCTTCAAGACCGGCTATCGGCTGAAGCAGTAGTTCTGCTCTCCCCAAATCCCGTCATTCCCGCCCTTGTGGCGGGAAACCCTCTGTCAGCCGCTAGGGCGGAAGGAGCGGCGCGCTGAGCGCGCCGCTTGAGCCTCACGTGCGAGCGGAACCAGGGGTTCCCGCCACAAGGGCGGGAATGACGGGAAGAAGAAAGGGCTTCAGTAGCTGGCCTTCAGGGTGAAGGCGAAGGCGCGGGCGTCGCCGGGGGTGCCGACCACCAGGCCCGAGTTGCCCGAGACCACGGTGATGTTCTGCAGGTACTCGGCGTCGAAGGCGTTGCGCACCGACACGAACGCTTCCCAGCCCGCTTCCGACTTGAAGCCGGCCCGCAGGTTGACGATCTCGTAGGCCTTGATGATCGTGTACCGCGAGTCCGAGCTGTCGGCGTAGTAGTTGGAGCGGAAGCTGGCGTCGGCGCCGGCATAGACCTCGCCGGCCAGACGGCCGAGGGTCGCCTCGCGGCGGTACTCGGCGCCGGCCGAACCGGCCCACTTCGACAAGCCCGGCAGCGGACGGCCCGACAGGTCGCACTGGGCGGTCGAGGTGCCGATCTTCTCCAGCGGACACGGCCCGTTCTTGAAGTCGGCGTACTTGCCCTCGGTCCAGGCCAGGTTGCCGTAGAACTTGAAGCCGCCGATCGAGCGGGTGGTGGCGTCCAGCTCGACGCCGCGCACCTCGACCTTCTCGACATTGGCCAGGTAGCCGCGCAGGGCGCCCGGACCGCTGTCGACGACGTTGGCCTGGTAGTCCTTCACGTCGGTGGCGAAGAGCGCCAGGTTGGCCGTCAGCAGGCGCTCGAACCACTGGGTCTTCAGGCCGATGTCGATGGTCGACACCTTTTCCGGACGGATCACCGCAGCCGAGGTCGACACCGTGTTGCTGCTGGTCAGCGGCAGCGACGTCATGTTGATGCCGCCCGACTTGTTGCCGCTCGACACCGTGGCGTAGGCGTTGATGTCGTCGGTCAGCTGGTAGACCACGGCGATCTGGCCCGACCAGGCGCCGTCGTCGGTCTTGGCCGAGAAGGTCTGCGGCCGGGCGATGCCCAGGCGACGGTTGATCAGGGTGGTGTCGGTGGTCACCGAACCGCCCGTGGTGGTCTGGATGTAGGCGCCGTCCTTCTTTTCCTGGGTGAAGCGCACGCCAGGCGTGACGCTCAGGCGGTCGTTGACCTTCCAGGTCAGCTGGCCGAAGGCGGCGTAGCTGGTGGTGTCGATCGTGCTGTCGTTGAACACCGTGTAGCCGTCGAGCAGCGACGAGGGCGTGTTGGTGGCCGGCAGCAGCCAGTACGAGGCGTCAGAGCCGTACTCGGTGACGCCGTGGGTCGTGACGTTCTGGTCGAAATAGTAGAGGCCCACGGTCCAGTCGAAGCGCTCGCCCTCGTTGTTGGACAGGCGGAACTCCTGGCTGAACTGCTTCTGGTGCGAGGGGTTGTTGGAGCGGCGGGTGACGTCCAGCGCGGTGTAGTCGCGGTCGTTGCGCGGCTCCCAGTCCCATTCGCGGTGGGCGGTGACCGAGGTCAGGGTCACCGGGCCGAAGTCGTAGTCGGCCACCGCCGACAGGCCGTTGACCCACTGGTCGGCCTGGATCGGATCGTCGATGTCGGAGATCCGGTCATAGGGGTTGGTGCTGGCGACGGTGTAGTTCTTGCCGGCGGCCAGGGCGGCGTACTGCTGGGCGGTCGGCTTCAGGGTCGTGCCGACCGTGACATAGACCTGGGTGCAGCACTCGGGTTGCTGGAAGGCGTAGTCGCCGTAGAGCTTGACCGTCAGCTGCTCGTTCGGGGTGAACTTCAGCTGGCCGCGGTAACCCGTGCTCGAGCGCGCGTTCTGCCAGGTGTTGCTCTTGGGATTGTAGAGGTCGCCATCGCGCCAGGTGCCGACGAACGACAGGCGCCCGGCCAGCACGCCCTCGATCAGCGGCCCGGCCACCGTGGCCTTGAACTGACGGAAGTTGAGGCTGCCGTAGCTGGCCTCGGCGTCGGCCTCGAACTTCTGGGTGGCGTCGCGGGTGGTGATGTTCAGCGCGCCAGCCGTGGTGTTCTTGCCAAACAGCGTGCCCTGCGGGCCGCGCAGCACTTCGATCTGCTGGATGTCGATGAAGTCGAGCGTCGCGGCGCCCGGACGCGAATTATAGACTTGGTCCACATAGATGCCGACGCCCTGCTCCAGGCCGTCATTGGCCAGGCCGTAGCTGGCGCCCAGACCGCGGATGGTCAGGGCGGTGTTGCGCGGGTTGGGCGACAGGACTTGAAGCGTCGGAACCAGCTGGGTCAGGGCGACGATGCTGTTGACGCCGGTCTGGGTCAGGGTCTCGGCCGAGGTCACGGTCAGCGCGATCGGCACCTCCTGGGCGCTCTCCTCGCGGCGGCGGGCGGTGACGAACACCTGGCCGACGGCCGAAGCGTCGGTGGCGGTCGGATCAGCCGGGTCGGCGGCGGGCGTCGCGGCGGCGGCGACATCGGCGGCCGGCGCCAGGTCGGCGGCCAGCACGGCGCCGGCGGTGGTGGACAGAAGCACGCTCAGCAGCGCGGCGCGGCCGACGCCCTTGGCCGAAAGGCCGCCCGAAATTCCGATAGCCACGAGAGCCCCCTCGTTTTGAGATAACGCCATTCGGCGTGTTGGGGAGCGTGATAGTTACCTATTCCTATCGGTGAAATAGAGAATGGGTGGGCAGGGGGAGAGTTTTTCTGCGGGGTGTACGGAGGGGTGGGGGGCAGTAGCACAATGGCCAACCTTGGTTCCTGCGATCGACACTCGAAGGATGCCCACGCCCCATCGAATAATTGATTATATCGTATAGCTTTCCAAACACCAATTAAGCAGGAAGCACACATGAACCCGCTAGATTTTCTAAAAATATCTATAGATTTGCAAATTTCTTTAGGCTGCGGGTACACAGCCTACATGCTTGCCTACACTGGCAGGCGGCGCTCCATGACCGATTTTGACAGAATATTCTCAGTTATTGCGTTTGGGTCGGTAGCAAGTTTTGTTATTTTTTCCGCCAGAAAAGTCGGAATGATAATATATGCGCCTCTCGCTTTACTCATATCCGTATCAATCGCCCTAGCATGGAGAAAGTATCTGCAAAAAATATCATATGCCGTTCTCCGGCATCTAAATATATCATGGGCGGATGAATTTCCGACTGCTCTTGGATCTATCGCCCACGACACCGATAACTACATAACGCAAATCGCCGTCCAACTTGACGACGGGACTTGGCTGAGATGCGATAACACATCCGAATTTTCTAATTCCCCATTCGGGCCATGCGTCATAGGCGAGGGAGGCGATATCGCTATCTACCTTACCCACGAAGAACTTAAGGATTCCATCCCCAAAGAACTATCTACAGTTAAAGATTCAAAATGGGGAGATAGAATAACTTATATTCCAGCCGCAAAAATAAAACGCATCACAATGCGGCACACACCCATAGTCAATCATCTTTCGACGGAGGAGGAGGTGTCGCAACTTGGGACGTTGTAGAAGGGTCGCTTGAAGGAACGCCGAGAGAAAGAGGAGAGGGAGTCTTGGGCTGAACAGAGCCCCTTTCAACATGCTCCCACGTCTTCGGAAGAGCGCTATTACCAACAAACACGCGTTTGTCCGTCACGTTACAATCTCCCATGTTCACCTTACATTCCACCCGCGCCGCATTTTGTCGAGCAATAATGCGTATCAACGCTACCCCACAAACCCCGCCGCGCGGCGTAGGCGGTCGTTGATCGCCTCGCCCAGCCCCTCGTCGGGGATCTTCGCCACGGCGATCGCCGTCGGCTTCAGGCGGTCGGCCGCCCGCAGGTAGGCGAAGAGGTTCGCGGCGGCTTCGGCGAGGTCGCCGGAGGGGCTGAGGTTCAGGACGCCCTCCCCTTCCGGCCATTCCCCGAAGGCCAGGAACGCTTCCCCTTCCTTCGGCGCCTCGGCGTCGATGCGCACCGGGGCGTCGGGGGCGTAGTGGAGGGCGAGGCGGCCGGGGGAGCGCTTGGCGTCGTCGTCGGCTTCGGCGAGGGGGCCGACTATGGCCTCCAGTTGGGCGCGGGTGACGGCGCCGGGGCGCAGCAGGCGCACGGGGCCGTCGAGCACCGCGACGACGGTGGACTCCAGGCCCACGGTGCACGGCCCGCCGTCGAGGGCGGCGGCGCATTTGTCGCCGGTCTCGGCGAAGGCGTCGGCGTAGGTGGTGGGGCTGGGGCGGCCCGAGCGGTTGGCCGAGGGGGCCACGACCGGTCCGCCGAAGGCCGCCAGCACGGCGCGGGCCAGCGGGTGGCCGGGCACGCGGATGGCGACGGTCTCCAGCCCCGCGCGGGCCAGGTCGCAGACGGCCGAGGGGTCGGCGATCGGGGCGACGATGGTCAGGGGGCCGGGCCAGAACGCTTCGGCGAGGGCGCTGGCCCGGTCGTCGAAGGCGGCGATGCGGGCGGCGGTTTCGGCGTCGGCGACGTGAGCGATCAGCGGGTTGAAGCGCGGGCGGCCCTTGGCCTCGAAGATCGCCGCCACGGCCGTGGGGTTCGACGCGTCGGCCCCCAGGCCATAGACGGTTTCGGTGGGCAGCAGCACCAGGCCCCCGGCAACGAGGGCCTCGGCGGCTTTGGCTACGACTTCTTCTTGGCGGTCAGGGCGAAGCTCACCTTGATCTTGCCCGGTATCTGATCCGTCGACGCCCATTCGCCCTGTCCAACCCCGAACACGGTCCGGTCGACGGTGGTTACACCGCGGGCCTTGGCCGTGTCGCCGTCGATCTTCAGGCTGAAGGGCAGGCTGAGCGGCTTTTTGGTCCCGCGCAGGTCCAGCGTCCCGTCGGCGACGAAGCGGCCCTCGGCGGTCTTGCGGAACTTGGTGGCGGTGAAGGTCGCCTTGGGCGTGGCCGAGGTGTTGAAGAAGTCGGGACCCTGCAGGCTCTCGTCGCGCTGGCCGTCGCCCGTGCCGGCCGAGGCCAGGTCGACGCTGACGGTCAGCTTGGAGCGGTCCAGGGCTTCCGGCGAGAACAGGATGTCGGCGGTCCAGCGGCTGAACGTGCCGTGGATCGGGGTGTCGGCCCAGGCCAGGTCGAAATCGAGGTGCGAGCCCTTCTGCACGGCCCAGGCGACCGGGTCCTTCAGGGCGCTGTCGGCCGG